>DAORNK010000351.1:4594-4903 GCA_035440985.1 Rubrivivax sp.
CGCGCCGGCTTCGCGCGCGGCCTGCGCAGCGCCCAGCGCGTACGGCGTGGCGCCGGATGCCGCCAGCAGCAGCACCACGTCCTGCGGCGTGGGGTTCAGGGACTGCAGATCGGCGCCGCCTTGCGCACGGTCGTCCTCCGCACCTTCGACCGCCACGAACATCGCGCCCGGACCACCCGCCATCAGGGCCGGTGCACGTTCGGGCGTCCAGCCGAACGTGGGGTTGAGCTCGACACTGTCCAGCACGCCCAGTCGGCCACTGGTGCCGGCACCCACATAGACCAGGCGCCCGCCGGCACGCAGCCGCGG
>DAORNK010000352.1:0-4900 GCA_035440985.1 Rubrivivax sp.
GTGGGGCCCTCAAGCGCCAGCCAGGCCAGCAGCGCGGCGTCGCGCGGGGCCAGCGCCACGGGCACGCCATCGGGCCGCACGACCACGGGCACCTGGCACAGCCGCAGGTGCAGCGTGCCGGTGGTCGCTGGCTCGGTCTGCGCAACGCGCGAAGTGGGCATGATGGGCTGCAGGTTTTACTGCACGGTGAAGCGCCAGCGCACTTTGAGTTGGTTGCCCGCAGCGCTGCCGCCGATGGGCCAGGCTTGCTCTCCGGCCTGTGCACGCCAGCCCTGCTTGAGCGCGACGACGAAGGGTGCCACATCGTCGACGCCTTCGAAGGGCACCAGACGTTGGCGCGGACCCTGAGGCGCGCTGCTGCGTGGCTTGTCGGTGGTGATGGTTTCGATGATCGGCAGGAGGTTGAGCGGCACAGGCAGGCGCACGAAGAGGCTGTTCGACTGGCCGTCGAACTCCAGCACGGCGAAGCCTTCGGCGTGCCGCACCCGCCCGGAGTCAGCCGCCGCTCCGGGCACCACGCCGTTGCCCTTGCGGGTCTCGGTGCGTTGGCAACGCGCGTTGCGGTGTGACATGCAGATCGGATCGGCGTCGATGACGTGCACCCATTCGTCGATGTCGTAGGTGCCGCGCAAGACCGTGGGCTTCCAGGCCTGGAAGCGCAATGCGCCGGGCTGCATCACAGAGGCCGTTTCGCGACCGAGCCGGGTGGTCTCGGCGTGTTGCTGGCTGCCGGCCAACGCATTGCCCATCGCAGCGATCTCGCGTTCGATGCACTTCTCGTTCTCGCCGCATCGGGCCACGATGGCCTCGACGCTGCGCGCCATGGGGGCCATCTGGCCAGACAGCTTCTCGGCCTGGGTCTTCTGCTGTTCGATGCGCGCCATCTGCTGGGCGTCCGGCGCCTGTTGCGTCGGCAGTGCGGTGGGCCCGGCAGCGGCCATCTCGGCGCTGAGGTTCAGGATGCGTCGGATCTTCCATTCCTTGGAGTCGTACTTGTCGGCTGTCTTGCCGGCGGAGAGGTAGACATACTCGACACTCAGCGTGGCCTTGGTGCCCTTGGTGGCAAATTCAGGCGCTGCTGCCGCGGGTGTGCCGGCTGCCGCCAGCAACACTGCAGAGAGGCTCAGCTGGCAAAGGGTGTGGTTCAAGTCGCGCATGATGTGCTCCAGTTCAAGGGGGATGGATCAAGGACAGGTGCCGCTGCTGGCGGGCGAAACGGCGTACTTTTCTGCGCCGCTGCGCGACACCACGCCCATGGGCGTCTTCACGCTGCCCGGGCCGCTGGCGTTGATGCCCACCGGCTGGTCGCCGGCATACTGCACGGTGTAGCGGCCTTCGCCCCAGACGGGAAAGCCGCTCATCGCGCCCTTGTACTTGTAGCTGCCGCCTTGTGCAGAAGCGGGCACGAAGCTCACGACGACGCCGCTGCCCTGCACGGTGAAAGGGCGCGTGAGATCGCACACCGTGCCCGTGCCGCTGAATTCATCGGCTCCGCCTTCGATGCGGTACATCCCACCATCCACCGTGAGCACCAGCCGCTGTTCAGCGCGGCCACGCCGCGAATTGGCCGTGAGCAGGATGCTGATGCGCGCGCCACGTGCGGCGGGCGCCACGTGGGTCAGACTGCCGGGCGAGCGGGGGATCAGCTCTGGCGTGACCGATGCGCCGCCGCTCAGGCTCACCGTCACCCTGGCCGGCGTCTCGGTGCCGTCCAGCCGATGCAGGACGCGCACCGGAATCGTGCTGCTGGCCATGGGACGCACGTTGCCAGGTGACGTTGCGTCGATGCGGATGCAGGCGCCGCTTTGCCAGCGGTACGCGGCGGCCTGCAGCGCGCCGCTGGCGATGTTCAAGGCGCGTTTCAGGCCCCTGTCGAACAAGGCCTTGTCCGCGGCCTGGGCTTGCGACGAATGGCGCACCAGCCGGGCGGCGCGCTCTTGCACGCGCATCCGCTCGCCCGTGCCCTGCTGGCCCCACTCGGCTTCGCCTTCCAGGTAGACCGCGCGGCCGCCCTCGGTGCTGCGCTCTGCCTGGCGGCTGCGCAGGTCGGCCTGGGCCAGTTCAGCGTCCTCACCCACGGTGGCCTGGATCTGCACCTCGGTCTCGCGGTCGTAGACCACGTTGTTGCCGCTACCGGCCTGGCCGCCCTGGCTCACCTTCACGGTCAAGGCCAGTCGCCCGGCTGCATCGGGGCACAGCCCTGTCGTCGTGAGCGATACCTTGGAGCGCCCCACCAGGAAGAGCTCGGGCAGGTCCGCCGAAGTCGTCAGCTCCATGGTTGTGGAGCCGTCCTTGCTGGCATGGGTGCGAAGGCTGGCGCGCTCCCCGTTCTTTCCGGCGATGTCGGCGTTCAGCCGGTTCAGGTCGGTGCTGGCCTGGATGGGGCCGAGATCGCCCGCACCGCCCAGGTAGGCAACAGTGAAGTAGCCAATTCCCAGGTCTGGCGAAGC
Organism: Rubrivivax sp.; assembly: GCA_035440985.1. Classification (GTDB taxonomy): domain Bacteria; phylum Pseudomonadota; class Gammaproteobacteria; order Burkholderiales; family Burkholderiaceae_C; genus Rubrivivax. The sequence continues at coordinate 2,451 of DAORNK010000352.1, forward strand.
CTGCGGCTGCGCCAGAGCGGGCACCACCGCACTGGCGGCAAGGCTCAGGCACCCAGCTGTGCTGCGCAGTCGTCCCAGCGGACTCAGGCTTGTGGAACCTTCGCCTTGGACACACGCCCGGATGCGTGAAAGCGGGGTCGATCGGTGACAGAAGGACATTTGCAGCGCTCTTTACTGGGATGTGCAGGCTTTGTAGGCGAGAGGGTGTTAGGCGGGCGTTAGGCAGCGCAAGGCGCCCCCGCGAATGCGGAGCTACCCCCATGGTCAAAGCCGCGGGCCCGGGGGGTGTGTAGGGATCGGTCAGGCATCCGCCACGGGCTGTTCGCCACCGCACTTCCATCGTGCAAGCCACGGGAATCCGCACAGTCAGCGTCAAAGGCCAGCAGCGCCGCGGCTGCAGTGCAGCCAGCGTGTGGCGATGTCGCCAGCGGCGGCCGACCAGGCGCAGTCCAGCGCCCCCCGGGCGCTGGTGGGGTCTTGACGCAGGGCCGCGAAGCCGGCATCGACCGCTTCGCAGTCCATCCGTGACACCGAATTCGGGTTGAGGGCGACGGCCAGTTTGGGGGCGGAGGCCGGTGCGGGCATCATGCCGCCACCTGCAACCCTTGCGCGGCCCGCTGCGGCCTTCGGCATGAACCGAGCCCTGACCCTGGACGACCTGCGCCGCCACGCCCTGGCGCGCAGCCTGTTTGCGCCCACCAGCCTGCCCAAGGCCATCGCGCGTCTAGGGTTCGTGCAGGCCGATCCCATCCGTGCCCCGGCCCGTGCGCAGGACCTGACGCTGCGCCACCGTGTCAAGGACTACTGCGCCGGTGACCTGGAACGCCGTTATCCGCGGCTGCCCATCGAGGAGGACTTCTTCGTCAACTATGGCTTCCTGCCGCGCGAGACGGCGGCGCTGATGCACCCGCGCCAGCCCGTGACGGCCTGGACACCCGCACGCTGGAAGCAGGCGCATGCGGTGCTGGATTTCGTGCGCGAGCGTGGCGTGGTGCACCCCGCCGAGGTGGACGCGCACTTCCAGCATGGCCGCGCCAGGAACTGGTTCGGCGGAAGCAGCCGGGCCAGCACGCAGCTGATGGACGACATGCACTACCGCGGGCTGCTGCGTACGGCGCGCCGCGAAGGCGGCGTGCGTCTGTACGCGGCGCGCGACGCACACCACCCGGCGGCTGACCCGCAGGCCGCCTATGACGCGCTGGTGGACGTGGTGCTGGCCAAGTACGCGCCGCTGCCCGAACTGAGCCTGAACATGTTGGTCAGCCGCGTGCGCTACGGTGCGCCGCAGTGGACGCCCCTCGTGCGTGCCGCGGTGGCCCGCGCGAAGCAGCGCCTGCCATCTGCGGCGGTGGATGGCCTGAACTGGTATTGGCCCGCGGGCGAAGACCCGGCCAGCCGGCGCCACCGGGTCGCAGAACGCGTGTGGCTGCTGGCGCCCTTCGACCCGGTGGTCTGGGACCGGCGACGCTTCGAACTGTTCTGGGGCTGGGCCTATCGCTTCGAGGCTTACACGCCTGCCGCGCAGCGCCTGCGCGGCTACTACGCGCTGCCGTTGCTGTGGCGCGATCAGGTCATCGGCTGGGGCAATCTCGTCGTCCAGGAAGGCCGCTTGCAGGCCGAGATGGGTTATGTGGCCGGCCGCGCGCCGCGCGATGCGGCCTTTCGTCGTGCGCTGGAAGACGAACTGCAGCGGCTGCGCCTGTTCCTGCGGTCAGACTGAGCGCGCGGCCAGCAGGTGGCGTGCCAGTTCGACGAAGCCCGCGCCGGCCGGCGAGGGCGTGATCCAGGCCGGCAGGGCGCGCATGCGGTCACGGAAAGCCAGCACGTTGGCCACGCCCACGGCGTGGGCAAAGTAGCCGAACATCGGTTCGTCGTTGGGTGAATCGCCGGCAAAGACGATGCGCTCGCGCTCGGCTTCCAGGTCGACGCCAAAGCGCTCGGCCAGCATCAGCCGCGCGGTGCCCAGCTTGTCCCAGTGGCCGAACCAGCCGTTGACGTGGATCGAGCTGACCTTGGCCGTCATGCCCGCGGCCTGCATCAGTGCCACGATGCGATCCACCGCGGCCCGGGGCAGCGGGGGCACGTCCTCGCAGAAGTCGATGGCCAGGTCGTACAGGCGGCAGAACTGGTCCGACGCGACGGCGCAGCCGGGCACTTCACGCAGCACCTGGTCGCGCACGGCCGCCAGGCGGCTGGTGGTCTCGGCCCGTTGCGCCTCGTCGAGCAGGTGGCGCGTGCGCAAGCGGCCGCTGGCGGCGTCGTGCCACATGTAGAAGGCGCCGTTCTCCCCGACCACGCCGTGCACCGGCCACATGCGCGCGAAGTGGTCGCACCAACCGGCGGGCCGGCCGGTGACCGGGATCACGCGCAGGCCGGCTTGGTGCAGCACTTCCAGGGCCTGGTAGGCCGCCGCGGTGAGCCGGCCCGCGGTGGTCAACGTGTCGTCGATG
>DAORNK010000353.1:0-4827 GCA_035440985.1 Rubrivivax sp.
GCCTGCGCGCTCGCGAGTGGCTGCCGAGCGCCTTGCGGCATGCAAGCCGCAAGGCAGCGAACGAAGTGAGCTTGGGGGTTTCATTTCAGCGCTCCGCAGCGCCGTCCTCCGCGGGCTCCATCACGTAGCCGAAGCCGCGCACGGTCTTGATGACGACGCCCAGCTCGACGAACCGTTTGCGCAGACGATGCACGTAGACCTCGACCGAGTTCTCGCTGAAATCCGATTCCCAGCTGGACAGGCGCGCCACGATGGAATCCTTGGTCACCACGCGGCCTGCCTTCTGCATCAGCAGCTCGGTCAGTGCCAGTTCTCGCGGGCTCAGTGCGACGCGCTCGCCGCGCCAGCGCAGTTCGGGGCACGAGACGTCCAGTTCCAGTTCGCCCAGCAGCAGGCGCTCGTCCAGGCGACCGCAGGCGCGCCGGCGCAAGGCGCGCAGCCTGGCCAGCAGTTCCGGCAGGTCGAAGGGCTTGACCAGGTAGTCGTCGGCGCCGGCGTCCAGGCCGTTGACGCGGTCGGTGAGGTGGTCGCGCGCGGTCAGCAGCAGCACGGGCAGATGCGAACCCTGGGCCCTCCAGTGCCGCAGCACGTCCATTCCGCTCTTGCGCGGCAGGCCCAGATCGAGCACGGCCACGTCGTGGTGGCCCAGCAGGCCTTCGCTGGCGGCCTGCTCACCATCGCCCAGCGCGTCGACACGCCAGCCTTCGCGTTCCAGCGCGTGCTGGATGCCCAGGCTCAGGGCCCGGTCATCCTCGACCAGCAGCACGCGCATGGCCGTGGCTGGAAGGTGTCAGCCGAAGTTGGCCTGGGCAAAGCCCCAGTTCGCAAGCTTGTCGAGGAAAGTCTCGACGAACTTCTGGCGCAGGTTGCGATAGTCGATGTAGTAGGCGTGTTCCCACACGTCCACCGTCAGCAACGCCTTGTCACCGGTGGTCAGCGGCGTGCCGGCAGCGCCCATGTTGACGATGTCGACACTGCCGTCGGGCTTCTTCACCAGCCAGGTCCAGCCCGAGCCGAAGTTGCCCACGGCCGACTTGACGAAGGCCTCGCGAAAAGCGGCGTAACTGCCCCACTTCGCGGTGATGGCAGCGGCCAGCGCGCCGCTGGGCTCGCCACCGCCGGCGGGCTTCATGCAGTTCCAGAAGAAGGTGTGGTTCCAGATCTGGGCGGCGTTGTTGTAGATGCCGCCGGAGGCCTTGCGCACGATGTCTTCCAGCGCCATCGATTCGAATTCGGTGCCCTTTTGCAGATTGTTCAGGTTGACCACATAGGCGTTGTGATGCTTGCCGTGGTGAAACTCCAGCGTTTCCTTGCTGTAGTGCGGGGCGAGCGCGTCCAGCGCAAACGGCAGTGCGGGCAGGGTGTGTTCCATGGTTGCGATCCTTCGGGTTCAGGGGGCGTTGAGGCGGCCCGCATTGTAGGCAGCGGGGCTCATGGGGTCGGCAGCAGGGGTTCCACCTTCAGCACCTCGGCCTGGGCGCTGCCATCGGCCCAGACGGCGCGCACGGCCTGCCCCTGGCGCAGGGTCCGCACCGACAGCACGGGCCGGCCATCGCTGGTCTGCACCCAGGCATACCCGCGCTGCAGCACACGCTGTGGATCCTGGGCCTGCAGACGCTGCTGCACCACCTCCAGCAGCAGGCCCTGGCGGCGCAGTTCGGTGGCGCCGGCGCGCAGCAGACGGTCCGCCAACAGTTGCGGCATCCGGCGCGCCTGTTGCCGTGCATGTTGCAGTGCCTGGTGCAGCCGTCGCGCCAGCGCGTCCAGGCGTTGGCGCTGGCCGATCAATTCGCGCGCTGGCTGCCCCAGACGAATGCTCAGGCCGTCCAGGCGTTGCGCCTGGCTCGTCAACCGGCGTTCCGCTGCACGCCGCATGGCCTGGGCCCTGGCGGCGAGTTCGGCCAGGCATGCGGCCTGGGCAGGGGCGGCCATTTCCGCGGCTGCCGTCGGCGTGGGCGCGCGCAGGTCGGCCGCCAGATCGGCCAGCGTGACGTCGGTCTCGTGCCCCACGCCACAGATGACCGGGATGGGGCTGGCCGCCACGGCGCGCACGACGCGCTCGTCGTTGAAGGCCCAGAGATCCTCCAGCGAGCCCCCGCCACGCACCAGCAACAGGCCGTCGACTTCGGCGCGAGTGGCCGCCAGGCCCAGTGCGGCTTCCAGCGCCGCAGGCGCTTCCGCGCCTTGAACCGCCGCGGGATAGACCACCACACGCACATGGGGCGCGCGCCGTCGCAACGTGATCAGCACGTCGCGCAAGGCCGCTGCCGCCGTCGACGTGACCACGCCCAGCGCGGTCGGGTATGTCTTCAGGCTCCGCTTGCGGCCAACGTCGAACAGTCCTTCGGCCTGCAGCCGGGCGCGCCGCCGGAGGAATTCCTCGTACAGCGCGCCGCTGCCGACGCGCTGCAGGCTCTCGACGACCATCTGCAATTCGCCGCGCGCTTCGTACACCCCCAGGCGGCCGCGCAGTTCAACCTGCTGCCCATCGGCAGGGACGAAATCCACCAGACCCGCCGCGCGGCGGAACATCGCACAGCGCAGCACTGCAGGGGCACCGTCGGCATCCTTCAGCGCAAAGTAGCAGTGACCGCTGACGGCCCGGTTGAAACCCGAGAGTTCCCCGCGCACGGCCACCGCGCCAAAGCGTGCCGCCAGCGTGTCGCCGGTGGCCTGCAGCAGCGCGGCCACACCCCACGGCAGGCGGGGCGGCAAGGGGCCCGATGGCTCAGACACGATCAGCCGATGGCCGGGCGCGCGCAGCGAATTCCACAGCGCAGCCCCTCATCGCCAGATCGCGGCGACGCCCAGGATGCGCCCGAAATCTCCAGGCAAGTGCTTGAATTGATTGAGTTTTTTCTTGCACACTTTTTCAGCATCCCAATGCACCGCGAGCAAGGACGCGGGTTCTGGTCCGCACTTCGCAGCTTGTGCACAAGCTTGTCCACATCTTCGGTGGACAGCTTCTGGTCCGGCGCAGTGCTGCAGCGATTGTCAGAGCTCAGCCTTGACGTGGGACATAATCCGCCGCGACCCGCCTGCCCCCCACAGAACACCCCAGAACGCCCCGCGAGAACACCTTGCTTTCGATCATACAAGCGGCCGGTTGGCCCATCTGGCCCCTGATCCTGTGCTCGGTGGTGGCACTGGCGCTGGTGTTGGAACGCTTCATGCGCCTGCGCCCGCTGCAGGTTGCACCACCGACCCTGCTGGACGAGGTGATCGGCGTCACACGTGCCAACCTGCCCCCGGCCGACGTGGTGAACAAGCTAGCGGACAACTCCGTGCTCGGTGCGGTGCTCGCCGCCGGCCTGCGCAGCGTGATCGCCGATCCCCGCATCACCGAGACGGCCCTGCGCCAGTCCTTCGAGAACGCCGGCCGCATCGCGGTGCACGGGCTGGAGCGCTATCTCACGACGCTGGGCACGATCGCCGCGGCAGCCCCTTTGCTGGGCCTCTTCGGCACGGTGGTCGGCATGATCGAGATCTTTGGTTCCCAGGCGCCCGGCGCCTCGGGCGGCAGCAACCCGCAGCAATTGGCGCATGGGATCTCGGTGGCGCTGTACAACACTGCCTTCGGCCTGATGATCGCCATCCCGTCGCTGATGCTGTACCGCTATTTCCGCGGCCGGGTCGACGAATTCCAGCTGACGATGGAACTGGCCGCCGAGCGCATGGTGCCGCATCTGATGCGGTTTGCCGTACGCGCAACGGCTTGAGCCTATCGTTTGCCATGAAGTTCAGCCGTCGCCACATCGAAGAGCCCGAGATCAACCTGATCCCGTTCATCGACGTGCTGCTGGTGATCCTCATCTTCCTGATGCTGTCGACCACCTACTCGCGCTTCACGGAATTGCAGATCAATCTGCCGGCAGCCGACGCCGAGCGGATGCGCGAAAGGCCGGGCGAGATCATCGTGGCCGTGGCCAACGACGGCCGCTATGCCATCAACCGGCGTCCCGTGGATGGACGCAGCATCGAACAGCTCACCGCCGAACTGAGCGCGGCCGCCGCCGGGCGGCCGGAGACCGTGGTCATCATCTCTGCCGATGCGCTGGCCGCCCATCAGTCGGTGGTCAACGTGCTCGATGCGGCGCGACGGGCTGGTCTGACGCGGCTGACCTTTGCCGCACAGGGCGGCGCAGCGCGCTGAAGCGCACCCGATGAATCCGGCCGCCTGGGCCGAGTCTTTGCTCAACCGGCACTGGTGGCAGCCGCGACGCACGGCTTTGTCGCTCGCGCTGCAGCCGCTGGCCTGGCTCTACGGATGGCTGGCCTGGATGAACCGGCTGGCCAGCAGGCCGCAACAGGCACCGGTGCCGGTGATCGTGGTGGGAAACCTCGTCGCCGGTGGTGCCGGCAAGACACCCACCGTGATCGCACTGGTGCAGGCGCTGCTTCGCTGCGGCCGACACCCGGCCGTGGTGTCGCGCGGTCATGGGCGCAGTGGCTCGGCGCCGGCGCTGGTGCAGGCCAGCAGCCTGGCCACCGAAGTGGGTGACGAACCCTGGTTGATCCAGCGGCGAACGGGCGTGCCGGTCCGGGTCGACCGTGATCGGTTGGCCGCCTCCCGGGCACTGTGCCGGCAGCACCCGGAGGTCGATGTGCTGGTGCTGGACGACGGGCTGCAGCACTATGCGCTGATCCACGACGCGGCGGTGGTGGTGTTCGACGAACGGGGGGTGGGCAACGGCGCGCTGCTGCCGGCAGGCCCGCTGCGCGAGACTATGCCGGCCGCACCGCCACCCCATTGGCGGGTGCTCTACACCGCGGGCCAGCGCAGCGCGCAATGGCCTGGAGCACCGGCCACGCGGCAACTGCACAGCG
>DAORNK010000354.1:0-4778 GCA_035440985.1 Rubrivivax sp.
CGCACCGAAGGCCTGCAGGTCGGTGGGAACGGGCCAGCGCAGCGCATGCTCGGTGGCCTCAAGCGCCTGCGCGCCCGGCAAGGCCTTGGCGCGCAGCACCACCTTGCGCAGGTTGCGTCGGGCCGCTGTCAGCTCGTGGGCGGGCCACAACAGCGCCGCAACGTGGTCACGCGCCAACCATTGCCCGCTGCTGACGGCCAGCAGGGCCAGCAACTGAAAGCGGCGCTCGGGCAACCAGGGCATGGCCACGCCGTCCACCCACAGCAGGGGCGGGCCCAGCAGCGACACTTGGAGGGCGCCCATCACAGCGACATCCTAGCTCGGCACGGGGCGAGAAGCGGCAAAGAAGCGGCGGCCGCTCAGACTGTCCCCATCAACAGCCCACCGAGGAGACCGCCATGCACCTTCGAGATGTTTGCCACCCAAGCCTGCGCGCCCGGACTTGGCGGGCCACTGCGCTGCCCGTTGCCGCCATGTGGGTGTGCGCCTTGGCCGCGCCGGCCCAGGCCGATCCCGTGCTGACCACCCACTTCACGCAGGCCACCTATGACGTCGATGTGCGCGTGGGCTCGGACTTGCTGGGCTGGAGTGGTTTCTCCGGCATCGGCATCACGTCGTACTCACACCTGCAGGCGCTGACCGGTGATGGCGTGATCCTGCAGGCTTCATCGGGGCAGTTCGTGACCCACACGCAGCAGCTGAAGTTGCACTTCCAGGCGCACCCGGGCCAGGTCTTCGACTCCGTCTCGATGAGCCATCTGCTGTCGTACTTCAACGATCGCGGGGGCTACCGGGCGGTGATGAGCTGGACGCTGGATCCTGAAGACGGCCCGGCACAAACCGGGACCACGGGGATCCTGGAGGATTTCGTCTGGTTCCACGGCGGCTCGTTCTCCGACGCCACGCAAGCCTCACCACTGCTGGCCATCGGGAACGACGATGCCTTCGATCTCGAAGTCACGCTGTTCTACGCGTCAGCCGGCGCCTCGGGCGGCTGCACAACGGCAAGCGGCATGTGCCAGCAACTCAGCGCCAACGCGGTGAAGGTGTTTGTGGCGACAGTACCCGGCATCGACGACGATCCAGTACCCATCCCGGAACCGGCGACATGGACGCTGCTGCTGGGAGCAGCGCTGGTGCAAGGGGCACGCGCCGCGCACCGGGGCAACGCGCCGCAGCCAGGAGCCTGACCACGCGAGTGGGCCCTGGTGCCATTCGATCGGCACTCCCGGCCCACGCCGCGCTTGACTCGAATGGGTCGCGGTTCAGAATGCAGCAAACTGCAACCCTGTCGGCCTTGATCATTCCCCAGCCACCGGCATCGCGGGGCCCGCCACGAACTGGGCACAGTGTCAGCAACCGGGCTGGGACCACGGCGTCGCGAGGGGTCTACTCCCATCCATGAGCCTGCATTCCGACCATGCCGCCAAGAAGAGTCGCCGCCGCCGCCGCTGGGGCGTTTTCTTGCTGGCCTTGGGGTTGCTGGCGCTGCTCTTCGCCGGGGTCGTGACGGCGAAGCGCCTGGCGTTTCTGGGCCGTGCGCACAGTGCGCCGGGCGTCGTGGTCGACATGGTCCGAATGAGTTCAGGACGCATCAGCCAAGCGGGCCGTGAAGCCACCGCACCGCGGGTGCGCTTTGTGCTCGGTGCCGCCCAGCACGAATTTGTCTCTGCTCTTGGCAGTTATCCACCCCTGTTCGCCGCTGGCGACGCGGTGCGGGTTCTGTACGACCCGGCCGATCCGGAGCACGCCGAGGTCGATCATCCCGGCCAGTTCTGGGGGCCGGTGCTGGTGAGTGGCGTGCTGGGCTTGCTGCTGAGCGCCCTCGGCGGTTGGCTTAGGCGTGTGCCGCGTGCCGTATCAAGGGGGACGCGGCCAGGAAAGCGGGCTCGATAAGCGCTTGAGATCGCACGGTCCAAGACGCCTGCTGCGCACATGCCCCGCTGGCTTCCTGGATCGTATGGGCCATCATGGGATGTGGTGGGTGGCACTGCGTCGACGCTTCGGCAAGATGAGTTGCGGCGGTGAAGGATCACTTGTCGACGCCGCCCGGGTTCGCCTGATCATGCGACGGTACCGGTCCTTGGCGGTCGTTCGCGGGTTGGGTGCCTTGCATGCCGTGGGCCGCAGCGGCAGAGCCGGCCGGGGGCAGGCCCGCAGCGCTTGGCTTCGGCGGTCGGCCCTGGGGGCCGGCTTTGCTGCGCCGCTCGGTCTTGCGGCCCGGCGTCTGGATCATGCTTGCGGGCAGGGCTCATGGCGTGAAAACCGAAGCCGGCATTGACGACCGATCCGTATTCCGACCGGGAGTTGAAGAAGTGCAGGCTTCCATCAGCGCGCACCACTCCGCTTGGCCCGTACATCGTCTGCCCGTCCCGCGGGTCGCACCTGGGAGACCCCTCGGATGTCGTTCGGCGTTGCATCAGCCGTCCCCACCCAGAATCCCCACCGTGGTCGGTTCGAGCACGCAGGAGCAGGCGATGTGCGGCAACAGGTGCAGATCTCTTCGATGGCTGGCGGGCATGCTGGTGGTGGTGGCATGGCTCTCTTCGGCAAAAGCAGCAGCGGCCGACTCAGCGCCATCCGGCTGGACCCTCGATGCGCCCCAGCAGCACGGTGTTTCGGCACCCGCACTGGCCGCCCTGCGCGAGCAGTTGCAGCAGTCTGAGCCTTCGGTGCGCGCCGTGCTGCTGCTGCGCAACGGGCGGCCCGTCTTCGAGTACCACCGAGCGGGCCTGGACGCGCAGACGCTGCATCCCGTCCACTCCGTCACGAAGAGCGTGGTCTCCACACTCGCCGGCATCGCCATCGCGCAGGGCAAGCTCGACAGTGCCGACCGCCCGTTGGCCAGCCTGCTGGGCGAGGCCAAGACCCCCGGCACCGCGCCCGAGGTGGCCGGCATGCGCCTGCAGGACCTGCTGTCGCAGCGCAGCGGCTTCGAGCGCGTGGGTGACATGCACGGCTGGTTCTCGGCCTTCATGCACCAGTACCCCAAGCAGCAGGTGATGGACGTGGCGCTGCAGCGGCCGGTGCAGGCCCCGCCGGGAACGCGCTTTCTGTACAGCAACCTGGATACGCACCTGATCTCCGTAGCGCTGGGCCGCCAGCTGGGCCAAACGCTGGCCGACTACGCACGCCACGCGCTGTTCACGCCCTTGGGCATCCGCGACTGGCAATGGCCCGCGCTGCAGGGCCACACCAACGGCGCCGGGAACCTGCTGTTGAACGCGCGCGACCTGGCGCGGCTTGGCCAGCTGTGGCTGCAGAAGGGCCAGTGGCAGGGCCACCCGCTGGTCGACCCCGCCTACTTCGCCGAGGCCACGCGCGCGGTGGTCACCGACCTCGGTGCCGAGTTCCCGAACCGCGGCCCGAGCCGCATCGGCTACGGCTACCTGTTCTGGACTGCCGAGGGCCTGCGCCCAGGCTGGAAGAGCTTTTACGCCTCCGGCTTCGGCGGGCAGTTCGTGCTCGTGGTGCCGACGCACCAGGTGGTTATCGTGGCGTTGACCGACCCGGATGCGTGGGCGCCGGAGAAAAGCGCGGCCAACACCGCGAAGCTGCTGCGCGAGCGGCTGGTACCTGCGATTGCCGACTGACCCACCGACGGCCTGAAGGGGCTGGCGGGCGAGTCCGGCGTGTCGGCTGCAAAGCACTGGCCGCATCGGACCGGCAAGCTTCGCTGGTGTGGGCAGTCACTGCGTCCAATCAGGGGAACCGTTGATGCCTTCAGGGTTGCGCCCGAAGCTTGCTGGCCCCGCGAACCGCCCTGCCGCACCGGTGACCTCTTCGATACGCAGCACCGCGTTCCACTTGGCCATGCGCTCGCCGCGCGCGAACGAGCCCACCTTCAGCTGGCCCACCTGCCAGCCGATGGCCAGGTCGACGATGGTGGTGTCCTCGGTCTCGCCCGAGCGCGCCGACACGATGGCGGCATAGCCGGATTCCCGGGCGGCTTGCCAGCACTGCAGCGTTTCGCTCAGCGTGCCGCGCTGGTTGGGTTTCAGCAGCACGGTGTTGGCAGCGCCCGTGGCCGCGGCCTGGCGCAACAGCGCGGCATCCGACACCAGGAAGTCGTCGCCCACCACCTGCATGCGGTGGCCCACCGCCGCGGTGAAGCGCGCGAAGGCGGCGGGGTCGTCCTCGGCCAGCGGGTCTTCGATGCTGGCGATGGGAAAGCGCTCGCACCAGCGCAACAGCAATTCGATCAGGCCGTCGCTGTCGAGCACACGCCGCTCCAGCCCCAGCGTGTAGCGGCCGCCGTGGCCGAAGTCGCTGGCGGCGATGTCGAGTGCGATGGCCACCTGCTCGCCGGGCACATACCCGGCGCTTTCGATGCATTCGACCAAGGTGTGCAGCGCCTGCTCGTTGCTGTCGAAGGCCGGCCACCAGCCCCCTTCGTCGGCCACGCCGGCCAGGCTGCCGCGCTCTCGCATCCGCAGCCCGGCGTGGCGGTAGACCTCGGCCGTCCACTCCAGCGCCTGCGCAAAGGTGCTCGCGCCGGGGCACACGACCATGAAGTCCTGGATGTCGACGCGCCGGCCGGCGTGTGCGCCACCACCGAAGATCTGGATCTGCGGCAGCGGCAGCAACAGCTCGCCGTCACCCCGAAGGTACCGGTACAGCGGCACGCCGTGCGCCGCCGCGGCGGCGTGTGCCGCCGCCATCGAAACGGCCAGCGTGGCATTGGCGCCCAGGCGCGTCTTGTTCGGCGTGCCGTCCAGCGCCATCAGCGCCTCGTCCAGCGCGGCCTGGTCATCGGCGGCCAGGCCCGTCACCCGGCG
>DAORNK010000355.1:0-4774 GCA_035440985.1 Rubrivivax sp.
CGGAACGCCGGCGCTGCTGCCAGGCCTTCGATGCTCAGGCCCGAAGCGGTGCGCGCCGCGGGCGCGTCGCTGGCGGTCTCCATGCCGGCGCGCAGGCCGGCCACCCCCAGTACCACACGGGACTGCGGCCCGAGCAGGGCAGCGAACTCGTCGTCGCCCGAGCGGGCATCGCTGAAGAGCATGTTGAAGGCCACGACTTCGGCGCCCGAGCGCCGCAGGAAGTTGACCAGCGGCACGTAGGCATCGCGCGTGTACGGCCAACTGCCCAGGCTGCCGCGCAGCTGCTGGATGGACGGTTCGTCCAGGTCCAGCACCAGGACGCCTTGCAGCCGGGCCGGTGGCGGGGCCAGTGTCAGGACGACATCGGACAGCCAGATCGTCAACCGGGCCTGCAGGGGCGTGAGAGCCAGCACAGTGGCCGCTGCCAGCGCGGCCAACGGTATCCAGGCCCGCTGCAGAAGCTTCCGCCAGGGCACCTCGTGCGCCTGGTTCACGGTGCCGGGTTGGTGAGTTCGAAAGCGCGGGACGGCCCGAAGGGCCCTGGTTCGCCCTGCGGGCCCAGCGTGGCCACGCGCCAGTGATACCGGCCGGGTGGCAACACCACGTGGCTCTGCACCAGCACGTAGGCGCTGGGTGATGGCGTGACCTCGTCGTGCAGCGGGCGCGTGAAGTCCGGGCCGTCTGCCACCTGCAGCCGGTAGCGCAGCCCGGCGCGAGGGCCGTACCAGGACAGCGCCGCCGTCGTTGCCCACAGCCGCTGGCCGGGCTCGGGCAGTGCATAGACGGGCGGCGGGGGGCCGGGTGGCGGCGGGGCCACATAGGCGGCCAGCTGGACCCGGGTCTCTGCGTTCTGACCCTCCAGGCCACTGGACGCAATGCCCCGCACGCGTACCAGGTAGTCGCCGGCGGCCAGGCCCGGCCACTCGACGGCCGCAATGGCTGTCGGGCTGTCACGCAGCAGGGCTTCGGCGCCCTGGGCGGCGAATAGCTGCACGCGGTAGCCGGTGGCGCCACCCAATGCGCTCCATCGCATGCGGGCGGTCCCCGCTGCATCCAGCTGCGGGCCCGCGCCCAGCACCGGCGCTGGCAGCAGGGCTTCAACGTCACCCAGCCGGCCATCGGATCGGGTGACCACGCCCTGGCCGGCGTCGACGGCAGCGCTGCGCGAAGCATCGGCCCGGACCTGACCCTGCACCACTTCGAGCCGGCTGTTGCCGGCCTCGGCCGAGGCGGCACGGAACTGCGTGCCACGCACACCGAGCGTGACCACGGGCGTGGTGATTTCGTAGGCGCGTTGGCCTTCGCGCGCCGGCGTCACCTGGGACTCGACCGCACCTCGGTGCAGGTTCAGCCGCGTGGCGCCAAAGCCGCCAGTGGCGGGGAAGCGCATCATCTGCTCCAGCGTGACCTCGGTCTGTGGCGTGACCACGACCTGCGAGCCATCGCCAAAGCGCAGTGTCATCGCCGAGTCCGCGCCGGTGCGCAGACGCGAACCCATGCTCAGTTCATCGCCAGGCCGGGCTGGTGCGCGGGTTGCGGCGCTGGAGGTCTGCACCGTGGCATCGCCCTGCACATGGACGACGGCAGCCGTGGCCGGTTCGCCGCGCATCCACTGCACCGGGATCCGGATCGTGGAGCCGGGCGCGATCAAGTCGGCGTTGCGCACCGCGTTGTACCGCTGCAGGTCACGCCAGCGCAGGGGTTCGCGCAGGAAACGCTTGGAGATGCCGATCAGCGTGTCGCCGTTCTCGACACGCCTGGACCACTCGGTCTGCGGCTGCGCGTGTGCACTGGTCAGGGCCACCGCGGCGGCCAGCCAGCACACCCTCTTGAGCATCGTGTTCACGCCACTCCCGGCAGGCCTGTTGGAGGAAGTCGGATGCCGCGCGGCTGGGCAGCCCGGCAGGACAGCCACTCATGCTATCAGCGGATCCACGCTGCCTGGCCGAGGCTAAGGTATGGCGCCGGACCTGGGCCGCGAGGTCTCGATAAGCCGGCGTGCCGCATCGGCCAGACTGGCCGGGTCGGCGGCAGGCAGCGGCAGCGGCAGGGCCTGGTTGTACCCGGGGTAGTTGCGCGGCATCGATCGTTCGTAGATCGGGTCGTAGTGCTGTTCCAGCAACTCGCGCACGACGGTGCGCCATTGGCCGGCGCGAGCCTGGGCCTGCCAGGCCTGCACGACGGCAGTACCGCGCAGTTCGCGCAGCGCCTGCAGCCGCTCGCAGAAGCTCTCGACGTCCTGCAGGAAGTGCGCATAGTCCTGCAGCAGGAAGTCGACCCGGGCCTCCACACCCAGGTCGGGGCGGATGCAGGGCGCTGCACGCAACTGGTCGAGCAGGGCTTCGGGCAAGCGCAGACGACCGATGGTGCGGCTCTCGCCTTCGGCATAGACGGGCCGGCCGGGATCCAGTGCACGCAACGCATGCCACAGCCGCGTCTCGAAGGCCTTCTGGCTGGGTTGGGGCTGGCCGGGCAACGGTCCCAGCACAGAGCCCCGGTGGCAGGCCAGCGCCTCCAGGTCCAACACCTGGGCACCCTGGGCGGCCAGGGCCTGCAGCAGCCGGCTCTTGGCCGAGCCTGTGCGCCCGCACAGCACCTGAAGCGCCAGCGTCCGGGGCAGGGTCTCGAGTTCGGCCAGCACCGCGCGCCGGAACGCCACGTAACCCCCTTCGATGACCTGTACCGCAAAGCCGATCTCGCCGAGCACCAGGGCCAGGGCGCCGGAGCGCTGGCCTCCGCGCCAGCAATAGACCAGCGCGCGCCAGTCGCGCGGCAGGCCCATGGCGTGGTCCTGCACGTGCTGGGCAATGTTGCGCGCGGCCATCACGGCGCCGCGCTTGCGGGCTTCGAAGGCGGACACCTGCTTGTATTCGGTGCCGATGGCGGCGCGTTCGGCGTCGGTGAGGGTCGGCCAGTTGACGGCACCCGGCAGGTGGTCGAGCGCGAATTCGGATGGGCTGCGAGCGTCGATGATGGCGCTGAACGCCTTCAGCTGGCGGGCGGCATCGGCGCCGCTGATGCGCGACAGCGGCATCAGGCCCCCGGCGCCGCGACGGCGTCCAGCAGTTCGGATTCGATGCGCAACTGGGCCTTCGGCCGCTGCAGGTCGGGCCCGTCGACCAGGAAGGTGTCCTCGACGCGCTCGCCCAGCGTGCTGATCTTGGCCAGTTGCAGGTTGATGTGATTGCGGGCCAGCACCCGCGCGATGGCGTAGAGCAGGCCCGTGCGGTCGCTGGCCGTGACCGTGAGCAGCCAGCGCTGCGCCCGTTCATCGGGCGTCAGCGAGACGCGAGGCGTGACGGGGAAGCTTCGCACACGGCGCGAGACGCGGCCGCTGCGGGGCTCGGGCAACGGGCCGGCGGAGGCCAGCGCCTGCACTGCCTGGGTCTCGACCAGCGCAACCAGGTCGCGGTACTGGATTTCGGCGTCGCCGCTGTCGCTCAGTTGCGGGGACACGACCTGGAAGGTGTCCAGCGCGAAGCCGGCGCGCGTGGTGTGGATCTTGGCGTCCTGGATGCTGAAGCCGGCGCTGTCGAAGTAGCCGCAGATGCGGGCGAACAGATCGCGCTGGTCGGGGCTGTAGACCAGCACCTGCAGGCCGTCACCCACCGAAGAGGGCCGGGCCCGGACCACCGGCAGCGTGGTGTCGATGTGCCGCCACAAGGACCGCGCGTGCCAGGCGATCTCCGCCGCGTCGTGGCGGGCGAAGTAGCTGACCTCCAACGTCTTCCACAACGGCTCTTCGGTGCCGGGCAGGGCCGAATGCAGGGCCAGGTTCTGCCGCGCCTCCTGCTTGCGGGCTTCGATCTCGGCGTCCAGGTTGGGGTGGTCGCCGCCCAGGGCGCGCATGGTCTGGCGATACAGATCCTCCAGCAGCTTGCCCTTCCAGGCGTTCCAGACCTTGGGGCTGGTGCCGCGGATGTCGGCCACCGTCAGCAGGTACAGGGCCGACAGCCGGCGCGGCGTGCCCACCAGCCGCGCGAAGTTGCCGATGACTTCGCCATCGGACAGGTCTTCCTTCTGCGCCACGCGGCTCATCGTGAGGTGCTGGCGCACGAGGAACTCGATCAGCTGGGCATCTTCGCCTTCCACCCCATGCGCACGGCAGAAGCGCCGGGCCTCGATCGCGCCGAGTTCGGAATGGTCGCCCCCGCGGCCCTTGGCGACGTCGTGGAAGATCGACGCCACGTACAGCACCCAGGGCTTGTCCCACTGACCGGCCAGCTGGCTGCAGAACGGGTATTCGTGCGCATGCTCCGGGATGAAGAAGCGGCGCATGTTGCGCACCACCATCAGGATGTGCTGGTCCACCGTGTAGACGTGGAACAGGTCGTGCTGCATGCGCCCCACGATGCGGCGGAAGACCCACAGATAGCGGCCCAGCACGCTGGTCTGGTTCATCAGGCGCAGTGCGTGCGTGAGGCCGCGCGGCTGGCGCAGGATCTCCATGAACAGCGCCTGGTTCACCGGGTCGTGCCGGAAATCGACCCGCATCACCTGGCGCGCGTTGTACAGCGCCCGCAGCGTGCGCACCGACAGGCCCTGGATGCCGGGCGTCTGCGCGTAGACCAGAAAGGTCTCCAGGATGGCGTGCGGCTGCTCCAGGTAGAGCTCGTCGCGGGCCACTTCGAGCATGCCGGCGCGGTCCAGGAAACGCTCGTTGAGCGGCCGCATCGGCGCGGCCTCGGAACGGTTGACGCGCTCTTCGATGTTCTGCAGCAGGATCTGGTTGAGCTGCGTCACCGCCTTGGCGGCCCAGTAGTAGCGGTGCATC
>DAORNK010000356.1:0-1438 GCA_035440985.1 Rubrivivax sp.
GGCGTTTGCGGCCCCAGCCTGCCCCCCGCCCATGCCCACGGCAGCGGCCCAGGCTCTGAAGGCGGCGCCGCGTGATCGCGGCATGCTGTGGCGCGCCACGCGCGGTGGCCGCAGCTCGTACCTGTTCGGCACCTTGCACGTCGGCAAGCCCGAGTGGCGTCGTCTGGGCCCGCAGACCAGCGCTGCCTTGCGCGAGTCGGATGTGCTGGCGCTGGAGATCGATGCCCAGGATCCCGGTCTGAGTGAAGCGATGGCCCAGCCGCAGGCTGCCCGCCCGTTGCCTGCGGATCTGGCGCAGCGTCTGCAGCAGGCGCTGCAGCGGGCCTGTGTGCCCGCCGAATCGATGACCGGCCTGCATCCGGTGTGGCAGGTCAGCCTGCTGACCCTGCTGGAGGCGCGCTGGCTGGGCATGGATCCGGCCTATGCCCAGGAGCACCTGCTGGCCGCCCAGGCGCGCAGCCGGGGTATGCCGGTGGTGTCGCTGGAGACCGTGGCCACCCAGACCCAGGCCCTGATCCCCCAGGGCGAAGACCAGAGCGATCAGTTGCTGGAACAGAGCCTGCAGCAATTGCAGGACGAGAGCGGGCGGCGCGTGCTGCACAGGCTGGCGCGCGCCTGGGAAGCCGGCGACCTGGCCGCCTTGGAGGACTACGAGGCGTGGTGCGAGTGCGGCGCCGACGCCACCGAGCGGACCTTCATGCGGCGGCTCAATGACGAGCGCAATCCGCGCCTGGCCGATGGCATCGAGGCCAGGCACGCGCAGGGGCAGCGGGTCTTTGCCGCCGTCGGTGCCCTGCACATGACCGGCCCCGCGGGCTTGCCACGCCTGCTGCGCGAACGAGGCTTCAGGCTGGAGCGAGTGAACTTTCGCCGCTGAAGCGCACACCGGCGCCGCGGGCGCACAATGCCACCACCCACCCCACAAGGAGACACGCAATGGCCGGAACGAACGACCTGGCGAGCTTGGTGCCGGGCTTTGACTTCCTGCAGGGTCTGTTCAAGAACGCGGGCGCCGGTCTGCCGCATATCGGGCAATGGGTTGCACCCACGCTCGACCCCGAAGAGCTGGACAAGCGCATCCAGGAACTCAAGACCGTGCAGTTCTGGCTCGAGCAGAACGCGCGGCTGCTGGGCACCACGATCCAGGCGCTCGAGGTGCAGCGGATGACCCTCGGCACGCTGCAGACCATGAACCTGCCCCTGGCCGATCTCGGCGAGGCGTTGATGATCCGCAATCCAGCACAAGCCGCACCCGCTGCCCCAACCCCGGCGCCCCAGCCGGCCCCCGTGCCTCCGCAGGCCCCCGTGCGCAAGGCCAGGCCCCGCAGCAAAGGTCCGGCGGCGCCACTGGCCACGCCACTCGCGGCGCCACTGGCGGCGGCTGCGGCAGTGGACCCGATGAAGTGGTGGGGCGCCCTGACACAGCAGTTCACCGAAC
>DAORNK010000356.1:1469-4752 GCA_035440985.1 Rubrivivax sp.
GCTGCGCCAAAGGTCGAGCCCCCCTCGGCGGCGAAGGCTCCGGTGCGCAAGCGCGCTGCAGGTCCCCGCTGAAGCGCGCCGGCCGACCGGTAGGCGCCAAGCAAGCCATGCTCGACTTTCGCGTCGGTCACGCCACGCATCCCGACTGGCGCGCTGCACTGGCCCTGGCGGCCATGCAGATCGACGCCGGGCGGGCTGCGCCGGAGCTTGCTGCCGGCACATCCAGCCTGGGCTTCGTCTATCTCACCGAGCACTACCTCCCGCATGCGACGGCGCTGCTGGCGGCGTTGCGCGAGCGCTGGCCCGGCGCGGCCTGGGTGGGCAGCGTCGGGGCCGGGGTGTGCGCCACGGCAGTGGAGTACAGCGACGAACCGGCCCTGGTGCTGATGCTGGGCGCCCTGCCGGCGGGTTCCTTCGAGGTCTTCTCGGGCGTGCGCAAGCTGCAGCACGTCGACGCCTGGACTGCACTGGTGCACGCCGATCCAGCGACGCCCGAACTGGGCGAACTGATCGACGAATTGAGCGACCGTACCGGTTCGGGCTACCTGTTCGGCGGCCTGGCGGCGGCGCAGGGCCAGGCGGTGCATGTGGCCGATGGCGTCTGGCAGGGCGGCTTGTCCGGCGTGGCCTTCTCGCGCGCAGTGGCGCTGGTTTCGCGTGTCACCCAGGGCAGCCAGCCTTTGGGGCCGACGCGCACGATCACCGCCTGTGAACGCAATGTGGTCACGACGCTGGACGGCCAGCCCGCGCTGGCCTGTCTGCTGGCCGACCTGGGGCTGGCGGCGATGGACGACCCGCGCCAGCTGCTGCCGCGCCTGCGCGGCACGCTGGTCGGCCTCACCAACCCGCACGACACGGCGCTGGCGCGGCCTGGGCAATTTGGCTCCGACACGCGGGTGCGCCATCTCATCGGGCTGGACCCGTCTTGCCAGGCGGTCGCCGTGGCCGAACTGCTGCAGCCGGGCATGAAGCTGGCCTTCTGCGAGCGCGACGTGGTCGCCGCCCGGCGGGACCTGGTGCGCATCTGCAGCGAGATCCGCGAAGAAGTCGAGACACCCAGCGAGGCAGCGGTGGCGACCTCTGGCACCCCGGCGGTCGAACCCGCTCGGCGCATGATGGGTGCGATCTACATCAGCTGCGCCGGCCGTGGTGGTGGCCACTTCGGCGGCCCTTCGGCCGAACTGCGCATCGTGCAGCATGCCCTGGGCGACGTGCCCCTGGTGGGCTTCTTCGCGGCCGGCGAGATTGCGCGCCACCACGTCTACGGCTACACGGGCGTACTGACGGTCTTCACCGGCGCGGCCTGACCCTGATCACCCGCACGGGGGTCAAAAGCGTTCTGACTGCAGGAGCGGCCCTGGTCAGCCGGGCTTCAGCCAGGGCCTGGCCGCCGCGTCGTACAGTCCGTCTCTATGCCGCGGGCTGGCCGCGGCGCCTGAGGAAGCACGACCATGAATGCGCCCGCTGCGGCCCCGGCCCAGGTCGCCGTTTCAGCCACCGCCCGCGCCGCCCGCCAGGCGGAGATCGTGGCGGCGCTGAGCACCCTGTTGCCCCCGCATGCGCTGCTGTGGCACAGCGAGGACACCATCCCCTACGAATGTGATGGCCTGGCCGCCTATCGGCAGGTGCCGCTGGCCGTGGCGTTGCCCGAAACCGAAGCCCAGGTGGCCGGCGTGCTGCAGGCCTGCCACCGGTTGGGAGTGCCGGTGGTGGCGCGTGGGGCCGGCACGGGCTTGAGTGGTGGCGCGCTGCCGCATGCGCTGGGCGTGACGCTCAGCCTGGCCAAGTTCAACCGCATCGTGCAGGTCGACCGCCTGGCCCGCACGGTCACCGCGCAATGCGGTGTGCGCAACCTGGCCATCAGCGAAGCCGCTGCACCTTTCGGCCTTTACTACGCACCGGACCCGAGCAGCCAGATCGCCTGCACCATCGCCGGCAACGTGGCGGAAAACGCCGGCGGCGTGCACTGCCTGAAGTACGGCCTGACCTTGCACAACGTGCTGCGCGTGCGCGGCTACACGGTGGCGGGCGAAGCGGTGGAGTTCGGCAGCGAAGCGCTGGACGCGCCGGGCCTGGACCTGCTGCCGCTGATCGTGGGCAGCGAGGGCATGCTGGTGGTGATCACCGAAGTCACCGTCAGGCTGGTGCCCAAGCCACAACTGGCACGCTGCATCATGGCCAGCTTCGACGACATCCGCAAGGCCGGCGATGCGGTGGCCGCGGTGATCGCCGCCGGCATCATCCCGGCCGGTCTGGAGATGATGGACAAGCCGATGACGGCGGCGGTGGAAGACTATGTGCACGCCGGCTACGACCTGTCGGCCGCGGCCATCCTGCTGTGCGAAAGCGACGGCACGCCCGAGGAGGTGGCCGAGGAGATCGACCGCATGCTGGAGGTGCTGACCGGCTGCGGCGCCACGCGGGTGGAGGTCAGCCGGGACGAGGCCCAACGCCTGAAGTTCTGGAGCGGGCGCAAGAACGCGTTTCCCGCCAGCGGGCGCATCAGCCCCGACTACATGTGCATGGACAGCACCATCCCGCGCAGGCGTCTGGCCGACATCCTGCTGGCCATAGCCGAGATGGAACGCAAGTACGGCCTGCGTTGCTGCAACGTGTTCCATGCCGGCGATGGCAACCTGCACCCGCTGATCCTGTTCGACGCCAACGACCCCGATCAGCTGCACCGCTGCGAACTGTTCGGCGCCGAGATCCTGGAAACCAGCGTCGCGATGGGCGGCACGGTGACCGGTGAACACGGCGTGGGCATCGAAAAGCTCAACAGCATGTGTGTGCAGTTCTCCCCCGAGGAGCGCGAGCAGTTCTTCGCCGTCAAGCGTGCCTTCGACGCCGGTGAGACGCTCAACCCCGGCAAGGTCATCCCCACGCTGAACCGCTGTGCCGAGTACGGCCGCATGCATGTGAAGAAGGGCCTGCTGCCCTTCCCCGAACTGGAGCGCTTCTGATGGACGCCGCGCTGTCTGCCCTGATCGACCAGGTGCAAGCCGCCCGCGCGGCAGGCCAGCCGCAGGACATCCGCGGCGGTGGCAGCAAGGCCTTCTATGGCGAAGTGCCGCAGGGACAGCCGCTGGACGTGCGCGGCCTTGCCGGCATCAGCAGCTACGAGCCCTCGGAACTGGTGGTCACCTCGCGCGGCGGGACTCCACTTGCGGAACTGGAATCCGTGCTGGCCGAAAAAGGCCAATGTCTGCCCTTCGAGCCGCCGCGCTTCGGTCCGCTGGGCACCGTGGGCGGCATGGTGGCGGCGGGCCTGGCCGGGCCGGCG
>DAORNK010000357.1:0-4714 GCA_035440985.1 Rubrivivax sp.
CATGTGGGTGACGCCATGGTCGGTGATGGCGGCGAGCACCGCCAGCGGCTCGACGCGCTCGGCCATCTGTTCGCCGAGCGCGTCGCGCTGGCCCTGCGCCTTGACCAGTGCCTCACGCTGCGCCAGGACGGGGCCGAGCTGCTGCTCCAGCGCCGCCATCGATCGCACGGCCTGCATGGCGCGCAGCTTCAGCTGCACGGTAGGCGTCAACGCGGCGGCGGCGGCCAGCAACAGTGCCGTCAGCAGCAGCGTCCAGACCAGCCATCGGCCGCGTGCGGCCTGGCGCTGGCGCGCCGCCTCGCCGAAACCCTGCAGAACGACAGGCCGCCCCAGCGAGTCGAACGCCCACGCCTCCGGCGGGCCACGCCGACCAAACCTCTCGCGCCGCCCATCAAGGCGCGCCTGGACTGCCTTGCGTGACGCCAGCACGGCGGTCAGCGGCGCGTCGGTGCCACGCGGAGCCGCTTCGCGCCAACCCCAGACCTGGTCGGCTGCGTCGAAGGGACTGGCCATCCGCAATTCCAGCGCCAGTGCGTCCTGGCGGTCGGCAGCCGGCATGGCCGGCAACTTGACCGGCAGTTCCAGGTGCTCTTCACGCGGTATCTCGACCGCCACGAAGGGGGCTGCTTCACGCCGCCTGCTGTCGGACTCCTGAAACCGATCGCCCAACCAGAGCGCTTCACTGCCGTCGGCACGCAGCACATGCACCGCCGGCAGCGGCGCCAACCACACCAAGGGCGGCAGCAGTTGCAGTTCGCGCCAGGGCTGGACCAGGAAGGACCACAGTTCGCCCGCGTCGAACGACGGGCGGGCAGCTGGCTCAGCGGTCGGCATGCGCAGCACTCAGCTCAGGGCTGCGCCGGCTGGCGGAACGCAGCGTCTGCCAGGGAGGTCCGCCGGGGTCGCCCTGGCGCAAGTCCAGAACCTGCTCAACGGCCCAGCGCCGACCATCGGCCGTGGGCACGTGGGCCGTGATTCGGTAGCGGCTGCTGACAGTGGCATCGATGTAGGCGCCTTCGAGTCGGGAGGTGTCGATCACGACACTGCCGGCGTCACGTTCGCCAGCGATGCGCTGGGCCAGGCCGGCATCGCCGCCGGCCAGGACGAGCAGGACCGGGTACGGCGCAGCCAGCGGATTCACCCGCCCACCACCGGCCGAGTCGGTCGTCATCAGGGGCGCGATTCTAGCAAACAGGTCGTGGTCGACCCCTGGCAGCGCCAGGAGTTCCTCGGTCGCTTCGAATCGGTTCGCGCCACCTGCGGTGGCGCTGGCCGCCTGGCGCCGCGCCAGAACCGCCGCCACCAAGGCACGGGCAGGCGCTTCGGGCAATCCGCCCGCCTGCTGGAACAGGGCCTGCAGCAGGACATCGGGGGCACTGTTCAGATCCACCAGGCCGACCAGCGGCATCACTTCGAGTTCGACGTCCAGCCCAGCCTCGCGCAGGGATCTTCGCAAGAGGCGCGCCACCGGCTGGGGGCTGGCCGCCATTTCCTGCGCGGTGCGCTGGATGGCAGCGCGCCCGCTGGCCACGGCGCCCACCTGTGAACGCGCGGCACTGGCCAGCCGCAACTCGCTGTGCTGCGCCTGCACCAGACCTGCCACCAGGATGGTCAGCGCCGCCACCACCCACAACACCACCACCAGTGTCATGCCGCGTGCCGGCACCTGGGCGGACCTCATCGCGCCCCGCCGATCGAGAAGAACGCCCCCACCGGTGCCGTGCGCACCGGCAGCACCAGCGGCGGCCAGGCCCCGGAAGTGGTGCCGACGTCGATGCGCACCCGGGACGGCAGCTTGTCCGCGTCGGCCCAGGTCGGCTGCCAGCCTCGCCCCATGCCCTCTCCGCCGAAGCCGAGACGGAACTGCTCGACCCTGGCGGCCAGCACACGCGATTCAGCAGCCGTCCAGTCGGGAAACGACGGCACGCCCGCGACCAGGGGACCATAGCGCAGGACGAGCGAGGTCGTGCCGTCCACCGCCGGCTCGGCCGCCAACCGGAAGGCGTAGCGCCCGGCGGCCCCGAAGCGCGCCGGCATCACCGCCACCCAGGCGAGCGAGTCGGCCTGGGTGTCGAAGAGCAACCTGCGCGGCGGTCCGGGCACCTGCAGGACCAGCGCGCGGGCGAACAATTCGCGCAGGAAGGCAGAACCGACCCGCAGTTCATCCACCGCGTCCACACGTTCCTCGACCCGCTCGGCGGAGCGCGAGATGCCGCGCAACGAGGCACCCAGCGCCAGCACCACCAGCGACAGCACCGCCATCGCCACGATGACCTCGATGAGCGTCATGCCGGCTGCAGGCCGCCGATTCGCCGGCCTGGCATGCCGACTCAAGGCAGCTTCTCCCCGGGCGCCGGCAGCGCCTGCGGCAGCAGCGTCTTCAGCTCCAGCGAGCGCATGCCCTGCCGTCCTTGCCAGCGCACCGCGATGGCCACCTCGTGCAGCACGGCCGCCTTGGCATCGAGCCCCGGCGGCAGCGGCAGCGGGGCGCTTTGCACCACCCAGGCATAGCCGGCGTCCTGCCCCTCTTCGTGCCAGCCGGCAGCGGGCACGGCGTCGCGGGCGTCCAGCAGCGATTGCGCCAGCACGGTGGCCCTTTGATGGGCCACCTGGTCGCCCACGCCGCGCAGAACGCCGATGTCGACCTGATAAAGCATCGCCAGCGACAGCGCCATCACGGCCAGTGCCACCATCAACTCCAGCAGCGAGAAGCCCGCGCTGGCGCGCAGCCGCCGCGTCATGGCGTGATGGGCGTCTGCGACACCGCGGCAGACAACCAGTCGACGGTGATGCGCACACCGTCACCGCCGGGACGCAGCACATCCACGCTGCCCCCGGTGGCACCACCCTGGGGCAGGAAGCGGATGGCCGCCTGGCGGTCCTGCGACCACTCGATGCTGGCCACGGTGGCGCGCATCTGCAGGGGTTCCGGCAACGCCTGCAAGGGACGGCCGTCCAGGCCGAAGCGGCTTTGCGCCGTGTCCACCAGGAAACGCGTCTCGCGTCCTTCCACCAAGGCGATCTGGCGGGCGGCGCGCAGGTCGCTGACCACCGCCCGCACCGTGTCGCGGTAGCGGATGGAATCGCGCAGCCGCCCCAAACTGGCCGGCACCAGTGCCAGCATCAGCCCGACCAGGGCCAGCGCCACCAGGAGTTCGACCAGGGTGAAGCCGGCAAGGCGCTGCCCTGGCAGCACCTGGCGTGGTTCAGCGCGTGTTGCGCAGATCGGCGTTTTCGCCTTCACCGCCGACCGCACCATCAGCCCCCAGCGAGACGATCTCGACGGAGCCATCGGGGCTGAGCTTGTACTGGTAGGCACGGCCCCAGGGGTCCATCGGCAGCGCGCCCTTCAGGTAGGGTCCGGCCCAGCCGTTCAAGCCCGCGGGCCTCGCCATCAGCGCGGCCAGGCCCTCCTCGGTGGACGGGAAGCGGCCGGCATCCAGCTTGAAAAGCTCCAGCGCCTTGTCGATGTCGGCGATTTGCAGCGTCGCCGTCTTGGATTTGGCACCGCCCAGCTGGCTGAGCACCCTGGGGCCCACCAGACCGGCCAGCAGGCCCAGGATGGCCAGCACGACCAGCAGCTCGATCAGCGTGAAGCCGCGCGCCCGGCGCGCAGGTGAAACAGTCGGACTTTTCATCGGCGCTGGCGTGCGTTCCCGCTCGTTCTCAAAGGCACAAATCATCATACCGCGAGTTCATTGACGGACAGGATGCCCAGCAGGATGGAAACGATGATGCCGGCGATGAGCACGCCGAGCGCGGCAATCAGTGCCGGCTCCAGCAGCGTGAGCAGCCGCTTGATGCCGGTTTCGATGCGCTGATCCGTCAGCGTGGCCAGTTCGGTCAGCATGGTGCCCAGGCGGCCGGTTTCTTCGCCCACGCGCACCAGGTTCAGTGCCAACGGTTCGAATTGCCGCGTCTGTTCCATGGCCTGGGCCAGCCGGGCGCCAGACTTCACCGGCGCAACCATGCCGCCCATGGCCTGGCGCACGGGCGCGCTGGACACCGTGTCCACCGCGATGTTCAGCGCCGTCATCAAGGGCACGCCACCACCCACCAGGGTACCCAGGGTGCGGGCGAAGACGGCCACCTGGAAGCGGTGCACCAGCGGCCCGATCAGCGGTACGCGCAGCAGCAGGGCCTGCAGCTTGACCGCGCCAGCAGGCGTGCGCGCCCAGCGCGCCACGGCCCACACCACCAGCACCAGGACCAGCGCCCAGGCATAGCCCCAGTCCCGGGCGTGGTGGCTCAGGGCCAGCACCAGGCGCGTGGGCATGGGCAGTGCGTCGCCCATGTCGGTGAACAGCTTCTCGAACTGCGGCACCACGAAGCCGACCATGCCCACCAGCGACAGCAGGGCCACGACGAGCAGGATCGCCGGATAGGTGGCGGCGGAGATCACGCTGTCGCGCAGCGCAGCCAGCCGGGCGATCTGGTCGGACAGCCGCTCCAGCATCTGCGACAGCTGACCGCTGGCTTCGCCGGCGCGCACCATGCTGATATAGAAGGGGCCAAACAGCGCCCCATGTCGGGCCAGGGCCCGGCTCAGCGGTGCGCCGCCCTTCACATCGTCCAGCACCTGCATGAGCAGCCTCTGCACGGCGGGCTTGGTGTTCATGTCGATCAGCACCCGCAGCGCGTAGGCCAGCGGCAGGCCGGCGCGCGTCATCACCGACAGCTCGTGGGTCAGGCTCAGCACATCGCGCCGGTCGAC
>DAORNK010000358.1:0-4703 GCA_035440985.1 Rubrivivax sp.
CGGGCGCCACGCCCACCACGGCAGCGGCGGCCAGACGGCCCAGCGGTGCGCGGCCCCAGGCCTTGCAGACGCTGCCGCTGGCCACCAGGGCGGCGGCGGCGGCATCGGTCAGTGCCGAACTGTTGCCACCGGTCTGCACGCCGTCCTTGAACACCGTGCGCAACCCGGCCAGCACCTCCACCGGTGTGGGCCGCGGGTGGGTGTCGCGGTCGGCCACTTCGGCCTTGCCGGCCAGGCGCAGCTGGCGCGGCTGGTAGCCGGGCAGTTCGAAGCGCTCGCTGCGCACGGGCACGATTTCGCCGTCGAACCAGCCCGCCGCCTGCGCCGCCACCGCCTTGGCAAACGAGCCGGCGGCAAACGCGTCCACTTCGGCGCGCGTGATGCCGTACTCTTGCGCCAGGTTCTCGGCCGTCTGGATCATGTTGACGGCGGCGGGGTCGGTCAGCGCTTCCCACATGTAGTCCTTGAAACCGATCGGCACCCCCAGGCGAAAGCCGCCGCGGTGGTCGAACGCCGCGATGGGGTTGCGCGTCATGCTCTCGGTGCCCACGACCAGGGCCAGCGACGCACAGCCCAGCATGATCTGCTCACCCGCCTGGCGGAAGACCTCGAAGCCCGTACCGCAGATGCGCTGTGCGTTGAGCGCCGGCACGGCCTGCGGCACACCGGCATACAGCCCGATGTGGCGTGCCACGTAGAACTGGTCAAAGCCCCCTGGCGCCATGTTGCCCGTGATCACCGAATCCACCTGCGCGGGGTCGATGCCGGTGCGTGCCAGCACCGCACGCGCGGCCTTGATGCCCAGGTCGATGGGGTTGGCCTCGGCAAAGGCGCCCTGGTAATCCACCTGCGGCGTGCGCACGCCGTCCAGTATGAAGACGTCGTCGAAGCGGTTGAACTGGCCCGGGCTCATGCGCGGCTCACGCCTTGGCGACCTTGGCGGCGCGCTTGTCCAGGAAGGCGCGCACGCGTTCCTTGGCGGCTTCGTCGCCCTGGGCGATGCTGGAGATCAGCGATTCCACGAACAGGCCGTCGCCGGCCGACAGGTCGGCAATGCGCGGCAGGGCCTGCGTGATGGCGTAGTTGGACAGCGGTGCGTTGCCCGCGATCCTGTGGCCCAGTTCCAGCGCCTTGGCCAGCCCGGCGCCGTCGGCGACGCGGTAGTTGCTGATGGCAATGGCCTGGCCTTCGTCGGCGTCGAAGACGCGGCCGGTGAGCATCATGTCCGTCATGCGCGCGACGCCGATCAGGCGGCTGATGCGCACCGAGCCGCCGCCGCCCACGAAGATGCCGCGCGTGCCCTCGGGCAGGCCGTAAAAGGCGCTGTCCTCGGCCACGCGCAGGTGGGCCGACGAGGCCAGCTCCAGCCCGCCGCCGACCACCGCGCCGTGCAGCACGGCGATAACCGGCACCGGGCCGTACTGGATGGCATCGAAACAGGCGTGCCATGCGCGCGAATGCTGCATGCCCTCGGCCACGTTGCGTTCGGTGACCTCGGTGAGATCCAGGCCGGCGCAGAAGTGCTGCCCCTCGCCGCTGAGCACGGCGGCACGGATGCCGCAGGGCAGGTTGACCCAGACCGTGTGCAACTGGGCCAGAAGTTCGTCGCTGACGCTGTTGCGCTTGGCGGGGCGGTTCAGGCGCACGTGCAGGACGGCGCCGCAGCGTTCCAGCCGCAGCAGGTGCAGTGCGGCCAGCGGGCCGCCGGCAGCCAGGGGTTCGAAGCTCGCGCTCATCGGGTGGCTTTCATCAGGGTCGGATCACGCGCGGGTCGACCGGCGTGGCGTACAGGGCTTCGACGTCGGCCGCGCGGCGCGCCAGCACCAGGCGCTGGTTGACGTAGCCCTTGTCGGTGATCTCGCCGGCGGCGGCGCTGGGCGCATCGGGCAGCAGCAAGGCACGGGTGGGCGTCTGCGACGAGCCGGCACCTTCGTCCTTCAGGGCGCGCAGGCCCTCGCGCAGATGGCCCGCCATCTCGTCGTGGGGCACGGCGCGGCCGGCTTCGGTCAGGAAGACCAGCGCACCGATCTCGCTGCGGTCATGGCCGGTGATGACCACGTCCTGCGCGTAGGGTGCCAGTGCCGAGACGACCTTGATGCGCAGCATGCCCACGCTGACCCACGTGCCGCTGGTGAGCTTGAAGTCCTCGGCCACGCGGCCGTTGAAGACCACGCCTTGCAACGGGTCGGCTTCGTCCAGCAGATGGCCTGCGTCTCCGATGCAGTAGTAGCCTTCTTCGTCGAACGCCGCAGCGGTGGCCTCGGGGTTGCCGCGATATCCGGGGAAGATGTTGTCGCCGCGGATGCGCATCTCCAGCTTGCTGCCGTTGGGCACGAACTTGAGCTTCACGCCCGGCATGGGCAGGCCGATGACGCCAGGGCGGTCGAGCTTCCAGCTGGCGAAGGTGATGGCCGGTGCCGTTTCGGTGCTGCCCCAGCTGGTGGTCATCCACAGCGGTTCGCTGCGTACCCGCGCGGCCACGGCCTCCAGCCGCTGCCAGGTCGACACCGGCATGCCGGCGCCGGCATAGAACACCATGCGCAGCTTGCCGAAAAAGTGGCGTGCCAGCGTGTCGTCCTTCTCCAGCGTGGGCAACATCATCTCGTAGCCGCGCGGCACGTTGAAGTAGACCGTGGGCTGCACCTCGCGCAGATGGGCGATGGTGCGGTCGATGGCGCCGGGCAGGGGCCGACCGTCGTCGATGTACAGCGTGCCGCCGCTGCGCAGCACGAGGTTGACGTTGTGGTTGCCGCCGAAGGTGTGGCTCCAGGGCAGCCAGTCCAGCAGCACGGGCTTCTCCTGGTCCAGGAAACGCAGGGTCTGCGCCAGCATCTGCTGGTTGGCGCAAAGCATGCGGTGGGTGTTGATCACCACCTTCGGGTGGCCGGTGCTGCCGCTGGTGAGCAGGTATTTGGCGTGGGTATCGGGTGAGATGCGGGCGAAGGCCTGCATCACGGCCGGTGTTTCGCGCGTGGCGGCCAGGCGTGCGAAGGACAGGGCCCCCGCCTGGCGCTCGAAGCCGCTGCTGTAGACCTCCACCGCGGTGATGCCGGCCCACACCAGCGCCGGCCCGTAGACCGCCGAGTCGGACGCATAGACCAGGCAGGGGTCCAGCGTCTGCAGGATGCCGTGGATACGTGAGTAGCCATCCTGGGCCAGGCGGCAGTAGCCGCTGCTGATGGTGCAGGCGGCGCGGCCGACGTGCATCGCCGCCAGCACCAGCACCAGGTGGTCCAGCGAGTTGTCCGACAGGATGGCGATGGGCTTGCCGGCGGGCAGCTGCAGGTCCAGCAGACCCTGCGCCACGGCACCGACCTGGGCCCGCAGTGCGCCCCAGCTCAGGCTGCGCCAGCCCCCATCGGGCGCGGGTTCGGCGAAGGCCGTGGTGGCCGGTGTCTGCTGGGCCCAGTGCTCCAACCACTCGCCCACACAGCGCGCGTAGGGCTGCAGCGGCTCGGGCGACACCAGCTCGAAGCCGCCGCCCGGGCGCAGCGTCTTCACCGTCTGCCGCGGGGCGAGCATGCGAGGGTCGTCGAAGAAGGGGCTCGACATGCCGGGTGTCTCCGTCGCTTTCCATACACATGTGTATGTGTTTGGCGCAGATGGTAGGCAGGCGGCCCGGCAAGGGCATCGGTGTTTGCCCGCGATTCCATACACCACTGCATGGCGTCATCATGCGTCCCGCCAAGCACCCCCCCGATGAGCCCACCGCCCGCCAAGACCGCTGCACCGCGCCCGCCCGCCCGCAAGGCTGCGCGCCGTGGCAACGCACCCGCCACCGAACCGGCACGCACCTCGCTGACGCCGGAGACCTGGATCGAGGCCGCCACCCAGGTACTGGTGGACCAGGGCATCGACCATGTGCGCGTGGACGTGCTGGCCACCCAGCTCGAGGTGACACGTGGCAGCTTCTACTGGCACTTTCGCGACCGCGAGGACCTGCTGCGGCGCGTGCTGCAGGCCTGGCGCGAGAGCGCCACCGAGCAGCTGACGCGCCGCCTGGAGACCGCCAGCACCGACCCGCGCGAGCAACTGCGCGACGTCATCTCGCTGCCCTTTCGCGGCCGTGCCGCGGCGCGCGCCGCGCGCATAGAACTGGCCATCCGCGCCTGGGCGCGGCGTGACGAGATGGCGCGCCAGGCGGTGGACGAAGCCGATGCCTCGCGCATCGCGTACCACACCCAGGTTTTCACTTCTCTGGGCTTTGCGCCGGTGGAAGCGGCTCAGCGGGCCTTCGTGCTGTACAGCTACGAAGTGGCCGAGTCGCTGCTGACGCGCCAGGGCAGTGCGGCGCAGAAGCAGGCGCGCTGCGCCTTCATGCTGCGCCTGGCGATGCAGCCCCTGCGCGACTGATCAGCCCGGCGGCCCGCGGCGGCGCAGGGCCTGCAGCAAGGCATCCAGTCGCGCCTGCTGTTCTTCGTTCAGTGTGGGCTGGCGCAGCACATCCGCGAACAGCTCGTCCGGCGTGCGCGATTGCAGGGCCGGGGCGCGGCGGCTTTCCATCGCGGCCTTCATGGCCTGCAGCTTGAGCGCGCGGCGCGCATCGTCGTGGGCCGGCGGTGACGGCAGGTTCCAGGCCGATTCCAGTTGCAGCAGGCACTGATCGGCCGCGCTGGCGGAGAAGGGCGCGGTGGCACGCGGCGCAGAGCTCGTGCTCGCGCCGTTCGCCTTAAATTCGTAAGTGGCGAGCGAGACCGATATTC
>DAORNK010000359.1:0-4680 GCA_035440985.1 Rubrivivax sp.
CAAGGCCTTCGAACTGCAGGCGCTGGACTACCTGACCAAACCCGTGCGCCTGGACCGCCTGGCTGCCGCGCTGGCCCGCGTGCCTCGCGAATCGACCGCCGGCGCCCAAGCGTTGGCCGACGCGCCCGTGCTGGTGCTGGCCGACCGTGGCCGCCTGCTGCGCCTGCCGTTGGCCGAAGTGCTGTACTTCAAGGCCGAGCAGAAGTACGTGACGGTGCGCACGACGGACCGCAGCCATCTCATCGACGACACCCTGTCCGACCTGGAGCGCCGCGTTGGCGAAGACTTCCTGCGCATCCACCGCAATGCACTGGTGGCACGCCGTGCCATCCGGGCGCTGGAACTGCGCGCGGGGGGTGAC
This sequence comes from Rubrivivax sp., assembly GCA_035440985.1. Classification (GTDB taxonomy): domain Bacteria; phylum Pseudomonadota; class Gammaproteobacteria; order Burkholderiales; family Burkholderiaceae_C; genus Rubrivivax. Next base: position 362 of record DAORNK010000359.1, read on the forward strand.
GACGCCGAAGGCTGGGCCGTGCGCGTGGCGCCGCTGGACGAGTGGCTGGCCGTTTCACGGCGCCAGGTCGCGGCGGTGAAGGCGGCCTTGGCCGAACGGGTCTGACGAGAGGCCCTTGTTGAACGGAACGGCGATGAAGCTCTACGGCATTCCCAACTGCGACACGGTCAAGAAGGCCCGCGCCTGGCTCGCCGGTGAAGGCCTGGCCTGCATGTTCCACGACTTCAAGAAGGCCGGCGTGCCCGAGGACCGGCTGCAGGCCTGGCTGGCCGCCGTGGGCTGGCAGACCCTGCTCAACCGCAAGGGCACGGCCTGGCGCGGGCTGGATGAAACCGTGCGCACTCAGGTCGTGGACGCGGCCAGTGCGGCCGCCGTGATGCGCCAGTGGCCCAGCGTCATCAAGCGGCCGGTCATGGAGTGGCCGGACGGCCGCATCACGGTCGGCTTCGACCCGGCCCGCTGGCGCGCCTGATGGCCTTCAACCGGTGTTGCGCAGACCCGCCGCAATGCCGTTGATCGACAGGTGGATGCCGCGCTGCAGGCGTTCCACACCGTCGGCCCCCTTGCTGCCCGCGACCGCCCGGTTGCGGTAACGCCGCAGCAACTCGACCTGCAGGTGGTTCAAAGGATCGAGGTACGGAAAGCGGTGCGCGATGCTGCGCGCCAGTGCCGGATTGGACTGCAGGCGGTCGTCCTCGCCCGTGATCAGCGCCAACGCGTCGTGGGCGCGTTGCCACTCGGCCTTGATGGCCGCGGAGATGCGCCGTGCGGTGGCCTTGTCCTCCACCAGTTCCATGTAGCGCTGCGCGATGCGCAGATCGCTCTTGGCCAGCACCATGTCCAGGTTGGACAGCAGGGTGCGGAAGAAGGGCCACTGCCTGAACATGCGCTGCAGCAGTTCGACGCGCCCGGCGCGCTCGCCGCTGGCCACGAAGGTCTCGATGGCCGTGCCGAAGCCGCACCAGCCCGGCAGTGCCAGACGGCACTGGCCCCACGAGAATCCCCAGGGAATGGCGCGCAGGTCCTCGATGGCGCGCGTGGCCTTGCGCGAAGCGGGCCGCGAACCGATGTTGAGCTCGGCAATCTCGCGGATGGGCGTGGCGGCAAAGAAGTAGTCGGTGAAGCCCGGCGTTTCATAGACCAGCTTGCGGTAGGCCCTGAAGCTGGCTTCGCTGATCTGCGTGGCCGCTTCCAGGAAGGCCCGGGGTGCGCTCTTGGTCGGGTGCAGCAGCGTGGCCTCCAGCGTCGCGGCCACCAGTGTCTCCAGGTTGCGTCGGCCGATGTCGGGGTGGGCGTACTTGCTGGCGATGACCTCGCCCTGTTCAGTCAGGCGAATCTGGCCGTTCACCGTGCCGGGCGGCTGCGCCAGGATGGCCTGGTAGCTGGGGCCGCCGCCGCGGCCCACGGTGCCGCCACGGCCGTGGAACAGGCGCAGGGTGATCGGCTGCGCGGGCCCCGGTTCGGCGAACAGCGCCACCAGCGCGGTTTCGGCCCGGTACAGCTCCCAGTTGCTGGTGAAGAAGCCACCGTCCTTGTTGCTGTCGCTGTAGCCCAGCATCACGTCCTGTTCGGCGCCGCTGGCCACGACCAGTGCGCGGATGCCGGGCAAGGCATAGAACTCGCGCATGATGGGTTCGCTGCGTCGCAGGTCGGCGATGGTCTCGAACAACGGCACGGTGATCAGTGCCGCGCGGGCGTCCTCGCCCAGCGTGCCGCTGAGCAGGCCGCACTCCTTCTGCAGCAGCAGCACCTCCAGCAGGTCGCTGGCCTCCTCGGTGTGGCTGATGATGTAGTGGCGGATGGCTTCACGGCCATAGCTGGCCAGTGCCTCGCGGGCGGTCTCGAAGATCTCCAGTTCGGACTGCGTCAGCGCGCTGTAGTCCGCACCGCGCACGCGCAGGGGGCGTGCGTCGGCCAGCAGGCCCAGCAGGCGGGAGCGGCGGGCAGGCTCGTCCAGCGCCCGGTAGTCCGGCTCGACACGGGCCACGCGCAGCAGTTCGGCCACCACGGCCTCGTGCTGGTCGGAGCTCTGGCGCAGGTCCAGTGTCGCCAGGTGGAAGCCGAACACCTGCACGGCGCGCATCAGGGGGGCCAGGCGCGGGCCGACCAGGGCCTGCGCATGATGCGACTGCAGGCTGCGTTCAATGACCCGCAGATCGGCCAGGAACTCGGCGGCGCCGCCATAGGGGTCCTGTGGGGCCACGGCATGGCGCAGGGCCTCGGTGTGGGTCAGCCGCTGCAAGGTGGCGGCCAGACGGGCGTAGATGCCGATCAGCGCGCGGCGGTAGGGTTCGTCCGCGCGGTGCACGTTGTGGTCGGGCGAGCGCGCGGCCACGGCCTGCATCTCGGGCGTGACGGGGGCCAGGGTGCCGCTGATGGACAGCTCGGCGCCCAGTTCGTGGACTTCGGTCAGATAGAAGCGCAGGGCAACCTCGGCCTGGCGCGACAGCGCATGGCGCAGCGTGGCGGCGCTGACGTTGGGATTGCCGTCGCGGTCGCCGCCGATCCAGTGGCCCATGCGCAGGAACGAAGCCACCGGATGCCCCGGCAGCGCACGTTCGAGATCGCGGTACAGCCGGGGAATCTCGCGCAGGAAGGTGCTGGTGTAGTAGCTCAGCGCGTTCTCGACCTCGTCGGCCACGGTCAGCTTGGCCAGGCGCAGCATGCGTGTCTGCCAGAGCTGGGTGACACGCGCGCGGATCAAGGCCTCGTTGTCGGCCCTGCGCTCGTCGGTGGCCAGGTCGTCTCGTTCGCCGACCAGCGCGGCGATGGCCCGCTCCGCGTCCAGGATGCTCTTGCGCTGCACTTCGGTCGGGTGGGCGGTGAGCACCGGCGAGATGTAGGCCTGCTGCAGCGTCTGCGCGATGTCGGCCGCCCGGTGGTCGGCGCGGTGCAGGCGTTCGATGGCCAGCGCCAGAGAGCCTTCCTGCAGATCGCCCGCCCTTTCGTGCACGGCGCGGCGCCGCACGTGGTGCCGGTCTTCGGCGATGTTGGCCAGGTGGCTGAAGTAGCTGAAGGCGCGTATCACCGTCACCGTCTGGTCGGCCGAGAGGTTCTTCAGCAGGCGGTCCAGCACCCGGCCCGCACTGGCGTCGGCCTTCAGGCGGTAGGCCACCGAGAGCTGGCGAACACGTTCGATGAGATCGAAGGCCGCCGAACCTTCCTGCTCACGGATCACGTCGCCCAGGATCCGCCCCAGTAACCGAATATCCTCCACCAGAGGCCGGTTCTTGGCGGCCGCATCACTTTGAGCCGCGAGATGACTGACTTTGGTGCGTGCTGGCACGGTCTTGGGTCTGGTGCGGGTGCTGGGCATGCTGGGCTTCAGGGCTGTAACCAGGTTACCAATTCTGCCTGCAAGCCGCAGGCCCGGCCGGCGCCGGGGTACCGCAGAGGGCTGGCTATGATGCGCAGCATGAATGCAGCCCCGACCATCATCGCCACCCGCGAGAGCCGCCTGGCCCTGTGGCAAGCCGAACACGTGCGCGATGCGCTCGTGGCCCGTTTTGGCCTGAGCGTGGAGCTGCTGGGCATGACGACCCAGGGCGACCAGATCCTGGATCGAGCGTTGTCCAAGGTAGGTGGCAAGGGGCTCTTCGTGAAGGAACTCGAGACGGCCCTCGAGAACGGCAGCGCCCACCTGGCGGTGCACTCGTTGAAGGACGTGCCGATGGATTTGCCACCCGGCTTCGTGCTGGCCGCGATCTGGCAGCGCGAAGACCCGCGCGATGCCTTCGTCTCCAGCCGTTACGCCACGCTGGCCGATCTGCCGCAGGGTGCCGTGGTGGGCACCAGCAGCCTGCGCCGTGTCGTGCAGCTGCTGGCCCGCCGGCCGGATCTGCGCATCGAGCCGTTGCGCGGCAACCTGGACACGCGGCTGCGCAAGCTGGACGAAGGTGGCTACGACGCCATCGTGCTGGCGGCTGCGGGCCTCAAGCGCCTGGGTCTGGCGGCGCGCATCCGCTGCTGCTTCGAGGCTGATCAGATGATCCCGGCCGCCGGGCAGGGCGCTTTGGGCATCGAGGTGCGCGAAGACGCCACCGCCCTGCGCGAGCTGCTGGCGCAGACCATCCACCTGCCCACATTCCTGGCCGCGCATGCCGAACGGGCGGTTTCGCGCGAACTGGGTGGCAGTTGCAGCATGCCGCTGGCGGCCCATGGCGTGTGGCAGGCAGGGGTGCTGCAGTTGAGCGCCGCGCTGGGTGATGCCACCCAGCCGACCCGCCCGCTGCTGCGCAGCCAGGTCAGCGCCGCCGTGTCCGACGAAGCCCAGGCGCGCGCCTTGGGGGCCCAAGCGGTGGCGCAGTTGCGCGCGGCCG
>DAORNK010000360.1:0-4669 GCA_035440985.1 Rubrivivax sp.
CGCGGCGGCGATGGCCAGCAGCGTGCCACCCAGGCAGTAGCCCGCCGCATGCACCGGTGTCGCAGGCAGGCGCTGGGCGATCGTGGCCAGCGGTTCGAAGACGCCCAGCTCGAGGTAGTCGTCCATCGACAGCAGCGCGTCGCTGCTTTGCGGGTTCTTCCATGACAGGATGAACACGGTGTGGCCCTGGCTCACCAGCCAGCGCACCATCGAGTTGTGCGGCGACAGGTCCAGGATGTAGTACTTCATGATCCACGACGGCACGATGAAGATCGGCTCGGCCTGCACCGTGGCGGTCTGCGGCTGGTACTGGATCAGTTCGACCAGCGCGTTGCACAGCACCACCTTGCCGGGCGTGACCGCCAGGTCGACACCGGGTTGATAGGGGTGCTCGCTGGCCTGCAACGGATCCAGGCCCTGGCGCCTGCGCCAGTCGTCGATCGCGTTCTTCAGGCCCTGGGCCAGGTTGGCGCCGCCGGAGCTGATCGTCTGCTGCAGCACCTCGGGGTTCAGCAGCCCGAAGTTGGCCGGCGACAGCAGATCCAGCCACTGACGGGCGCACATGCGCATCACGTCCTTGTGGTGCTGGTTCATGCCGCGCAGTTCCGTGGCCTGCTTCCACCAGGCTTCGGTCGCCAGATAGTGGCGCGCCGCAGCGGCTGCAACGGGCCAGGTCTGCCAGGCCGCGTGGCTGAAGCGCAGGTCTTCGGCTTGCGCCAGGCCGCCCGGGGCATTCACCAGGTCCTGCATCAGGCAGGCCACCCCGCGGTTCAGGGCGTCGAGCCACAAGGCGCTGGACTGGGCGGGCTGCGTGGCCCAGTGCAACCACCAGTCGGTGGCCGCCAGCGTCAGCGAGTTGGGCGACAAGCCGCCGGTCAGCGGCGCCATCGCGGCATGCAAGGTGCCATCCACCGTGGCGGCGGCGCTGCGCGCGGTCGGCGGTGGGGCGGTGAGGGCGGGTGTGACGGGCATCAACACGGCGAACTCCTGAAGCCGACGACGCTGATCATGCTGCCGCGCGCCACCGCCCGCAGGCCGTCCTGCATCGGCCTTGATCTGGCGCAAGCGCTCCGCTGGGAAGCCCGCCTGGGTGGCTGACCGCTTCAGGCGCAGGGACCCTGTGGCCGGGACGGCGGCAGGCACTATGCCCGGGGCGCCGTGTCGCTTACGATGGCCCGACAGGCCGTTGGCCGGCCTGAGACTGACGGGGGTGGCCAATGGCTGACCAGGCGCACGTGGTACACAGCTACTCGACCTCGGTACCCGATCAACCGGGGCAGGCCTTCAAGGTGCTGGCCACCTTGGTCAGCGCGGGCATCAACCTGCTCGGCTGCAGCGGCACCCAGATCGATGGCATGGCGCGCATCGACGTCGTGCCTGACGACGCGGCCGCATTCGCGGCCCTGGTCCAGCGTGCCGGGCTGGACTTTCGCCGGCAGAAGACGGGCCTGCTGATCCAGGGCCCGGATCGGCCGGGTGCCCTGGCCGACAACCTGTCGCGGCTGGCCGTCCAAGGCATCAACGTGGGCGGCGTGCAAGGCCTGGTTGCCGGCGCAGGCCGGTGGAGCGCGATCGTCTGGGTCGCCGATGCGGATCTGCAAGCCGCCGCGCGCGCCTTGGATGCATCCGGCTGAGGCAACCCTCTTTCGATCCGAAGTCGGGCCGTGCCTGGTGCGGTCTCTCAACCGGTGGCGGCGGCCCTGGCGGCCATCAGCTTCGACCTCTCGGGCACCACGCGTATCGGCAACTGCGTGCCATGCCCAAGGGCAGGCACCTGAGGGTCGCCGAGTTCGACCGGCTGCCGTAGTGGGCCTGCTGCATTGCGCCAGTTGTCGCGCCCGGTGAGTGCCGCTGGCAAGCCACCCCGGATAGCCTTGGAGCCCGGCATGCGCAAGCCGCTGACCAGGCCAAGCGCCACGGTCCACCCGAGCTCAGGGCTGTTCACTGAGGTTGGTCGTGGGCAATCCGCGTCCGCGTCAACGGATCGACGCTCTCCAGCCATCGAGAGCTTGACGGCGAGTGCGCCTTCTCAATCGGTCGTGCCGCCGATCCAGCGCTCGAGTGCGGCGAACAACTGCGAAGGCTCGAAGGGCTTGACGACGACTTCGTTCATGCCGGCAGCCCGACAGATCGCGCGGGCCTCGGGGAAGGCGTCGGCCGTCAAGGCGATGATGGGTACCGTCGCCCGGTTCGGCAGGCTGCGGATGCATCGGGCCGCCGCCACGCCGTCCAGAACGGGCATGTGCATGTCCATCAGGATCGCGGCATAGGAGTTGGCACGTGTCCGTTCGACGGCCTCTGCACCGTTGCAGGCCAGGTCGGGCACAAGCCCTGCGCAGCGCAGCACCTCGGCCGCGATCTCGGCGCTGACAGGATCGTCCTCGACGATCAGCACGCGCTGGGCGCGAAAGACAGACGGCAATCGGGGCAGTGCCGAGGCCATGTTCGGGTCACCGATGGGTCCATCGGGCGCATCTACTCGGCCCAGGCGCGCGGTCAGCCAGAAGGTGCTGCCGACATCTGGCTCGCTCTCCGCGCCGGCTTCGCCGCCCATCAGGCGGGCCAGTCGTCGCGTGATGGCCAGACCGAGACCGGTGCCGCCGAAGCGCCGCGTCATCGAACTGTCGACCTGCTCGAACGGCTCGAACAGTCGCGGCAGGACGTCGCGCGGGATGCCGATGCCTCGATCCTCGACCTCCATCCGCACCAGCAGGTCGGCGGCGCCGTCCTCGACCACACGACCTCGGATGCGGATCGGGCCGCGCTCGGAGAACTTGACCGCGTTGCCGAGGTAGTTGACCAGCATCTGCACGAAGCGCTTGGCATCGCCCAACGCGCGGCGCGGGAGCCGCTCCACATCGACTTCGATGGCGATGCCCCTGCTTGCGGCGCCTTCGCTGACGACCGCCACGGCCGCCTGCACGGCTTGCGGCGGCGAGAACTCGATGTGTTCCGGCAGGATCCGGCCCGCCTCGATGCGGGCCAGGTCCAGCACATCGTTGATGATGCCCAGCAGGTGTCCGCCGCTGGTCTCGATCTTGTGGAGTCGGTCGGACTGCTGCGCGCTGACCGGCGATTTCAGAAGGAGTTGGGTCAGGCCCAGAACGCCATTGAGCGGCGTGCGCATCTCGTGGCTCATGTTGGCCAGGAAGGCGCTCTTCGCCCGGTTCGCCGACTCGGCCGCGTCGCGCGCGGCCACCAGTTCCACTGTGCGCTCGGTCACGGTCTGCTCGAGCCGCTGGTTGTGCTGCGCCAGGGCCTGCATCAGCACCCTCTTCTCGGTGACGTCGCGGTTGCTACCGCGGCGGCCAATCGTGTGGCCTTCGGCATCGAGCATCGGGTGGCAGCTGTGCGCCAACCAACGGACGCGACCATCGGCGTGCACAATCCTGAATTCGATTTCCGGTTCACAGGCCGCCAAGGTGCCGCGGCAACGGCCGTGGGCCAGGTAGAGCTCCAGGTCGTCAGGATGGACGATGCGGCGCATCAGGCCGGCATCACGCAGATACTCGGCCGGTGCATGGCCGGTGAGCGCCTGGCAGGCCGACGACGAGTAGAGGAAGGCGCCTTCGTCGTCCATCCAGAAGACCCAGTCGGTGCCGTTCTCGGCCAGCAGGCGGTACTTGAGCTCGGATTCGGCCAGCGCAGCGTTGCGCAGAGCGCGCTCGCTCTGGTCCGCGACCAACACGCATGTCATGTGCTGGTCGGCGATATCCAGCGGCGTGGCCGACAGCGAGACCGGCCGGCCCCGGCCGCAGGAGTCCACCAGTTCGAGGTCGTCGGCCACCGGGCAGCCCGCCGAGAGCAGTGCCATCAGGCGGGTTCGATCCGCCGCCGCGACGAAATCGACGAACGGCCGCCCCAGCAGCTGCGTGCGTGTGGCCCTCACGAGTTCGGCGAACCGCCCATTGCAGTTGAGCAGTCGGCCGTTGGCGTCGAGCGTGAGGCCGCCGTCGCGCATGGCCTGGAAGAAGGTGACGTACGGTTTGTCGGCGTCGCCGAGCAGGATGATGCCGGCTTCGCGCACCAGCGCGTCGACTTGGCCGCTGCGCAGGGCATTGACGATGGCCTGCGACTCGACCAGCTGCCGACTCAGCTCGGTTTCGGAAGGGGTGGCTGGCCAATTGCGCCGTGGACCGAGCACCGGCCGGCGCTGCGGCGGAGGGCTGCTGCCGGCCCCGCCTGCGGCTGGCATCGATGCGGTGCGCTCCCGGCGCCTGGACAGGCCGAGATAGGCCGGCCTCATGGCTCACCCCGGTCAGCGCGCCGTGTCAGGAAGCGCTCGAGGTCGCCAGCCGGCATGGGCCGGGCAAACAGGTGACCCTGGAAAACGTGGCAGCCCAGCTTGCGCAGCAGGTCGCGCTGCCCGACCGTTTCCACGCCTTCGGCTATCACCTTCAGCCCAAGGCCGAGTGCCGTGCGGACGATGGCTCGCACCAGCAGGGCATCGGGCGCGCTGTCGGCCAGCTGCATCACCAGAGAACGATCGATCTTGAGTTCACTGGGACGCAGCCGGGCCAGATGGGGAAGTGAGGCGCCGCCGGTCCCGAAGTCGTCGAGCGCGCAGGCCACGCCGAGCGCCTCCAAGGCCCGCAGCTTGGCCGCGGCGCCCGGGATGTCGCGCAGCACGGCGCCTTCGGTCAGCTCGATCTTGAGCTTGCGCGGGTCG
>DAORNK010000361.1:0-4288 GCA_035440985.1 Rubrivivax sp.
TGCAGGTGGCCTTGCCGCTGGTGGCGCGCGGCAAGAGCACGGGCGAGGCGCGTGCAGACACGAGGCCGGTGATGGCCGCTGAGCTGCCCTGGCGCGGTTATGCCGCCGCCGTGGTGGCCTGCGTGGGGGTGGCTCTGGCGGCGACGCCGCTGCTCGGCCTGCTGGAGCTCACCAACATCGTGATGATCTTCCTGCTGGCCGTCGTGGGCGTCGGCTGGTTCTACGGTCGCGGACCGGCCGTGGTAGCGGCCTTTCTGGGCGTGGCCTTGTTCGACTTCTTCTTCGTGCCGCCGCGCTTCTCTTTCGCCGTCAGCGACGTGCAGTACCTCGTGACCTTCGCGGTGATGCTGGTGGTGGCGCTGGCCATCGGGCAGCTCACGGCGGGGCTCAAGGTGCAGGCCGAGGCGGCCAGCCAGCGAGAGCACCGCATGCGCGGCCTGTATGAGATGTCGCGCGACCTGTCCGCAGCATTGATGCCGGAGCAGGTGGCGGAGGTCGGCGCCCGCTTCCTGGCCGCCGAGTTCAGCGCCAAATCGACGGTGCTGGCCGCTGACGAGCACGACCGGCTCGCCGCCTTGCCCGGGGGCACGGCGAAGGTCGACGACGCGGTGGCGCAATGGGCCTTCGACAAGGGCGAGGCGGCCGGCTTCGGGACCGACACCCTGGCTGCCAGCGCCTGTCTGGTACTGCCTTTGAAGGCGCCCATGCGGATTCGCGGCGTGCTGGCCGTGGAGCCAGTCGACCGTCGAACGCTGGGACCGGATCAACGGCGATTGCTCGAAACCTGCGCGTCGCTGCTGGCCATTTCGCTGGAGCGCATCCACTACATCGACGTGGCCCAGAAGAGCACGGTGCAGATCGAGTCGGAGCGGTTGCGCAATTCCCTGCTGTCGGCGATCTCGCACGACCTGCGCACGCCGCTGGCGGCACTGGTCGGGCTGGCCGACACGCTTGTGATGACACCACCGTTGTCGGCGGTGCAGAGCGGGCTGACCGGGTCGATCCGGGAATCCGCGCTGCGCATGAATGCCATGGTCAGCAACCTGCTGGACATGGCGCGCCTGGAGGCGGGCGCAGTGCCGATGCGATGCGAGTGGCAGCCGCTGGAGGAGGTGCTGGGCAGTGCGCTTGCGGCTTGCGCACCCGCACTGCAGGGACGCCCCGTGCGCGTGAAGCTCGCCGAAGACCTGCCGCTGCTGCATCTGGACGCGGTGCTGTTCGAGCGTGTGCTGGCCAACCTGCTGGAGAACGCCGCCAAGTACACCCCCGCCGGCAGCGCCATCGAGATTGCTGCAGAAGCTTCGTCGTCGAATGTCACGATCCACATCGACGACTTCGGACCCGGCCTGCCCGCAGGGCGCGAACAGGTGCTGTTCGACAAGTTCGAGCGCGGCGACAAGGAGAGCGCAACCTCGGGAGTCGGCCTCGGACTGGCCATCGCACGGGCCATCGTGCTGGCTCACCATGGATCCATCAGTGCGAAGACGAGGTGGAGCCCTGCCGGCGTGGCAGGCGCGCGTTTCACGATCGAACTGCCGCGGGGGCAGCCGCCGCTGGACGACGGCAGCACCGCCGCGCCGACGACCGCCTAGGATGTGGCGATGGAGCTGCGCGCCCGAATTCTGGTGGTCGAGGACGAGCCCGACATTCGTCGCTTCGTGCGCATGACGCTGGAGTCCGAGGGCCATGAGGTCTTCGAGGCGGCGACACTCGAGCGCGGGCTGATCGAAGCGGGTAGCCGCCGCCCCGAACTGGCCATCGTCGACCTCGGCCTGCCCGACGGCGATGGTGTCGATCTGATCCGCGACCTGCGCACATGGTCGACGGCGCCGATCATCGTGCTGTCAGCACGCAGCGGCGAAACCGACAAGGTTGGCGCGCTGGACGCCGGCGCCGACGACTACCTGGTCAAGCCCTTTGGTGCGGCGGAGTTGCTGGCACGGGTGCGTGCGCAGTTGCGTCGTCTGACCTTGACCTCACCCTCCGCCGACCCCGTGCTGCGCTTCGGTTCGGTCACCGTCGATCTGACTCGCCGCGTGGTCGAGCGCCAGGGCGCACCCGTGCACCTCACGCCGATCGAATACCGCCTGCTGACCCACCTGGCCTCGCAGCCCGACCGCGTGGTCACGCACCAGCAACTGCTCAAGGCGGTGTGGGGCCCGGGCCATGCGCAGGACACCCACTACGTGCGCGTCCACATGGCCAACCTGCGCAAGAAGATCGAGGACGAGCCCTCGATGCCCAAGCACCTGCTGACCGAAGCCGGCGTGGGCTACCGCTTCAGGCCTTGACGCCGGCGGCGGCGCCCGCGAACTTCTCGACCAGCTTGGTGGCGCCGGAGACGATCAGCAGGTCGCCCTTGCGCACCCGTGTGTCGGGCGTGGCGTGCTGGAAGTCCTCGTTCGGACGCTTGACGCCGACCACCGTGACGCCGAACTTGTCCCGCACGATGGATTCGGCGAGTGTCTTGTCGACGGTCATCGGTGGCGCATGAATCTTGGCAATGGCAAAGCCGTCCTCGAGTTCGATGTAGTCGATCATGCGGCCCGAGATCAGGTGCGCCACGCGTTCGCCCATGTCGGCCTCGGGAAAGATGACGTGGTGGGCGCCCATGCGCTGGGCGATCTTGCCGTGGTCCTCGGTCTGCGCCTTGACCCAGATGTCCTTGATCTCCAGTTCGCACAGCGCCATCAGCGTCATCAGGCTGGCCCCGAGGTTGTCTCCGATGCCGACGATGGCGTGGGCGAAGTCCGCAGCGCCCAGCTGCCGCATGACCATGATGTTGGTCGCATCGGCCTGCACCGCATGGGTCAGTCGGTCGGCCCAGGTCTGCACCGGCTCGGCTTCGCGGTCGATGCCCATGACGTCGTGCCCCAGGCTCATCAGCGATTGCGCCACCGCGCCGCCGAATCGACCAAGGCCGATCACGACCACGCTGTCGCTTCGCGAGAAGGCGAACTGTTCAGTGAAAAGCTTACCCAACAATTGGATGCTCCTCTGCATAGCGGTAGGGCATGCGGCGTTCGCCGAGTGCCAGGGAGGTGGCCAGCGTGATCGTGCCGACACGGCCCAGATACATCAGCACGATCAGCGCCAGCTGGCCGCTGGGTGGCAGGCTCGCTGTGATCCCGGTCGACAGGCCGACTGTCCCGAAGGCGGAGATCACCTCGAAGATGACCCTGTCGGTCGGGAAGTCCGTGACATGCAGCAGCAGCATGGTCCCCAGGCCGACGGCCGCGCTGCTCAGGACCAGCACCGTGATCGCCTGGCGCTGCGCCGGCAGGCAGATCCGCCGACCGAAGGCTTCGCTGTCGCTGTGGCCGCGCACCTCGGCCAGCACCAGCAGCGCCAGGATCACGACCGTGCCGACCTTCACGCCGCCAGCGGTGCCGGCGCTGCCGCCGCCGATGAACATCAGGAAGTAGTGCAGGCCCAGGCTTTCCTGGGTGATCGCACCGATGTCGATGGCATTGAAGCCGGCGGTGCGGGCAGACACCGACGCGAAGGCCGCGCCCAGCAGCTTGTCGTCCCACGGCATCGGGCCGAAGGTCTTCGGGTTCGACCACTCGAACACCAAAATCGATACCCAACCAAGCAGCAGGAGTGCGGCCGTTCCCGCCAGCGTGAGCTTGGTGTGCAACGACCAGTGGTGTGGATCGTGCCAACGGGCCCGTATGTCCTGCATGACAGGGAACCCCAGCCCGCCGACGACGATGGCCACCATGATGGGCAGCAGCATCCACGCATCGCTGGCGTAGCGCATCAGACTGTCGCCGTGCAGCCCGAAACCGGCATTGTTGAAGGCTGAAACGGCGTGGAAGAAGCCGCTCCACAGGGCTTCCGGCCAGGGCATCGCGTAGCTGGCGTGCAAGCGCACGGCCAGCACGGCGGTGAGACCCAGCTCGCAGAAAGCCGTCACTCCGAGCACGACCTTGGCGACGCTGCGCACGTCGCCCAGCGCCACGGTGTGGGTCTCGGCCTGCGTCAGCAGCTGCGTGCGCAGGCGCAGCGACCGGTTGACCATCAAGCCCAGCAGGGTGGCCGCGGTCATGATGCCGAAGCCGCCGAACTGGAACAGCACCAGGACCACGGCCTGCCCGAGCCCGGACCAGTGCGTGCCGGTGTCCACCACCGTCAACCCTGTGACGCAGACGGCCGAGACCGCGGTGAAGAGTGCCGTGAGCCAGGGCGTCTGCACGCCCGGTGCATGCGACAAGGGCAACATCAACAGCGCAGTCCCGGTGGCAATGAGCGCCAGGAAGGCCAGCGCCACCACCCGGGAGGGGTG
>DAORNK010000361.1:4309-4639 GCA_035440985.1 Rubrivivax sp.
GCCGTAGACCATCGCCGCATTCTCGATCGCGATGTCGATCTGACCGCTCCGTGGACGAGGAATCGCATGTGATTCGAGCGGGCCGTGCGGCATGCGCGCGACATCTTTACGAGATCTTGATACGGCAGGAGCCGCTTGCCCTGGTGGGCTCCGCCCAACCGGCAATCAAGGGTTCAATTTCGCGCCCGTAAACGAGGCCCGTCAGCGCGGCCCGTCAGCTGCGGCCCGTCAGCTGCGGCCCGTCAGCTGCGGCCGGATGTCCGGTCCACCGCGCGACCGACGTGCGCTCTGAGCCCGCCGCCAACCCAGGACAGGATCAGACCGCTGCAG
>DAORNK010000362.1:0-368 GCA_035440985.1 Rubrivivax sp.
CCAGGCAGTCGTCCACCTCGGCGGTCTGCTCGGCCACGTGAATGTGGATGGGAGCCGTGTCCTGATGCACCGCGCGGGCCAGAGCCCGGATCGAACCTGGCGCCGCCGCGCGCAGCGAATGGATGGCCACGCCCGCACTGACGCAGGGCAGGCGCAGCGCGCGCACGCCGTCGCGCAGCGCGAGCACGTCGTCCACCCGGGCGGCGAAGCGGCGCTGGTCATCGCGCAGGGTGGTCTGGCCGAAGCCTGCCCTTTCGTAGAGCACCGGCAGCAGCGTCAGGCCGATGCCGGTCTGCGTCGCGGCTTCGGCCAGCGCACGGCTCATGGCCAGCGGGTCGGCATAGGGCGCTCCGGCCGGGTCGTGGTGC
>DAORNK010000362.1:521-4029 GCA_035440985.1 Rubrivivax sp.
CGCCCACCAGCCGCTCGGCCAGGCCGACGAAGGCGCGCTGGAAGGCATGGCCGTGGGCATCCACCAGCCCGGGCAGCGCCGGGCCGGCCAGCACGGTGGCGCCTGCAGGTGCAGCGACGTCAGGCGTGACACGGGCCCAGAGGCCATCGTCGCCCGCCTGCAGCAGCACCCGTTGGCGCCAGCCGCCAGCCAGCCAGGCGTGCGGGGCCCACAGGAGCCGGGGCTGGTTCATGCGGGCCGCCAGTCGCGCAGCGTGAGCACCAGGCGCTGCAGCAGCGGCGTGACTTCGGCCGCCCGGGCCCCCTGCCAGGCGTAGGGCGGGTTCTCGTCCATGTAGGCACGCCAGCACATCTCCAGCTGCACGGCATGGATGCCTGCGCCGGGCTGGCCGTAGTGGCGCGTGATGTGGCCACCTTTGAAGCGGCCGTCCACGACATGGGTGTACAGATGCTGCCCGGCCAGCACCTGGGCCAATGCGGTGCGCAGGCTCGGCGCGCAACTGGTGCCATCGACCGTGCCGAGGTTCAGGTGCGGCAGCGTGCCTTCGAAGAGCCAGGGCAGTTCGCTCTTGATGCTGTGGGCGTCGAAGAGCACCGCGTGGCCGAATCGCGCGCGTATCCGGGCCAGTTCGTCTGCCAGTGCCTGATGGTAGGGCTGCCAGTACAGCCGCACGCGCTGCTGGACCTGCGCCGCGTCGGGTGCCTGGCCGGGCCGGTACAGCGCGTCGCCGGTGAAGTGGCGCGTGGGGCACAGCTCGGTGTTGTTCTGCCCTGCGTACATGGGCTGGTTGGTGGGCGGGCGGTTCAGGTCGATGACGTAGCGGCTCAGGCGTGGCACCAGCAGGCTCGCGCCCAGCGCGCCGGCAAAGGCATACAGCCGGTCGAGAAACCAGTCGGTGTCCTCGACCTGCAGGGCACGCTCGGTGTACAGCGCCTGCAACGGCCCGGGGATCTGCGTGCCCACATGGGGGAAGCTGATCACCAGGGGCGTGTCGCCGCGCTGCAGGGTGTGGAAGTCGTCACTCATGGGTATCCGCCGGGCTGTCTGAGCCGGCCACCCCAGACCACCTGGCGGCAGGGGTTGTGGCCGAAGCGGTAGGCCAGCTCACGCGGGTGGTCGGCATCCCACACCACGAAGTCGGCACGCCGGTCGGCCGCCAGCGCGCCGCGGTCGGGCAGCCCCAGCGCGCGAGCGGCGTGAACGGTCACGCCGCGCCAGGCTTCCTCGGGTGTCAGGTTGAACAGCGTGCAGGCCATGTTGAGCATCAGCAGCAGGCTCAGGCAGGGGGAAGAGCCCGGGTTGTGGTCGGTGGCGATGGCCATCGGCACACCCGCCTCGCGCAATGCAGCGACGGGTGGCAGCCGGGTCTCGCGCAGGAAGTAATAGGCCCCGGGCAGCAGCATGGCCACCGTGCCGGCAGCGCGCATGGCGGCGATGCCGTCGGCCGACAGATGCTCCAGATGATCGCAGCTCAGCGCGCCGTGTCGGGCCGCCAGGGCAGCGCCGCCCTGGTCGCTCAACTGCTCGGCGTGCAGCTTGACGGGCAAGCCCAGCGCCCGCGCGGTGCGGAAAAGCCGCTCGGTCTGGGCCGGCGTGAAGCCGATGATGTCGCAGAAGGCGTCCACCGCGTCCACCAGGCCCTGCGCCTGCTGCGCGGCCAGCCAGGTGCAGGCCGCGTCGATGTAGTCATCCGCCCGGCCCGCGTACTCCGGCGGCAGGGCGTGCGCGGCCAGCGAAGTCGTGCGCACCGTCAACGGCAACTCGCGGCCCAGGCGCCGAGCCACGACCAGGCAGCGCGCCTCGTGTTCGGCGCTCAGGCCGTAGCCGGACTTGATCTCCAGCGTGGTCACGCCTTCGGCCATCAGCGCATGGGCACGTGCGGCGGCCAGCGTGAAGAGCTGCTCGTCGCTGGCTGCGCGCGTGGCCGCCACCGTGCTGCGGATGCCCCCGCCGGCCCGGGCGATGGCCTCGTAGCTGGCACCCTGCAGGCGCTGTTCGAATTCGGCCGCGCGGTCACCGCCGTACACCAGGTGCGTGTGGGCGTCGATCAGCCCCGGCGTGAGCAGGGCACCATCGAGATCGTGCTCGGCGTCCACCAACGTCCGTCCCGGCAGGTCCGCCTCCCGGCCCACCCAGCGGATCTGTGGGCCGTCGGTCAACACGGCGCCATCGTCCAGCCAACCCCAGCCCTGTGCCGGCGCCAGCGTGGCGATGCGCGCGTGGCGCCACAAGGTGCGGGTCAGCGCGGGCATGGCGTGAACTCCATCCACCACGCACGCACAGTGGCATCGCCCGTGGCGCGCAGGCGCCAGCGCTGGGTGGCGGCGTCTTCGTGCCAGGCCAGGCTCTCGGCGTCGATGGCCAGCGCGTCGCTGTCGTCGATCTGCAACCAGACCGGGTCCAACGTGTAGACGGCCCGCACCGGCGCCCGGCTGGACCACTCTTCATCCGCCGCAGCCCGGGCCATGCGGCCGCTGCCGGCATCCGGGCGCCACATGAGGTTCAGGTCCTGGGTCGGGCTTCCCAACAGCTGGCAGACCGGCGCCGATGCGCCGTCGAAGAGCAGTGGCGGGTCATCGGACGTCAGCGTGGTGGGGCTGTCGCCCAGGTGCAGCAGCACGCCGTCGCCGCGCAGCACGGCCATCCAGCGCTGCACGCCGGCAAAGGCGCTGAAGGGGCCATCGCGCGCGATCGCTGCCACGCTGATGCGCAGCGACCAGTGGCCGGCCTCGGGCCAGGCCAGCAGCTCGCGTGTGCTGCCGCCGCCATTGCGCCAGGTCTGCTCGACGGCGTGGCTGAGCGCCAGCGTGCGCATCATGGCTGGAACTCGCCCTGCAGGCTGTAGCGCTGCCCGGGATGCACCAGCCTGGCGATGGTGATGGGGGCCTGGCGGCTGAAGGTGCGGCGCACGACGATGAGGCAGGGCTCGTCGGCGGGCACGCCCAGCAGCACGGCTTCGTGTGCGGTGGGGCGGGCGGCTTCGATGCCGTACTGGGCACGCCACAGCGCCGTCGACTGGAACAGCACCTGGGTCGGCGTGTGGCGCGAGAAGTCGCTCTGCAGATAGGCCGGAGCGCAAGCCGGGTTGACATAGCGGTCTTCACATTGCAGCGGCACCCCGTTGTCCAGGTGCACGATCAGCGTGTGGAAGACCTCGGCTCCGGGCAGCAGGCCCAGCTGCGCCGCCAGCGCGGCCGGCGCGGACTCGCTGCGCTGCACGTGCACGACCGCTTCGTGCCGATGGCCGCGTGCGGTGATCTCGTCGTGCAGGTCGTGCAGCGTGAGCGTGCTGCTGACCCGGTGCAGCGGGGCGGCGAAGGTGCCCAAGCCCTGCGTGCGCTGCACCAGGCCCTGCGCCTGCAACTCGCGCAGCGCGCGGTTGACCGTCATCCGGCTGACACCGAACAGGGCCACCAGCTCGGCTTCCGAGGGCATCAGCTCGCCCGGCGCCCAGCGGCCCTGCGCCAGCCCGTCCAGCAGGTGCCGCTTGACCCGCGTGTAGGGCGCG
>DAORNK010000362.1:4054-4638 GCA_035440985.1 Rubrivivax sp.
CTTGGGGGAAACCATGCGGTCGATGCTACTTGCATGGACTTGTCTAGACAAGTACAGTGCCGCACTGGAAAACCCCAGTCTCCGCGAGGCCGCCATGACCGACCTGTCCACTCCCCACACGCTGGCCCAGCCGCGGCCCGTGCGCGCACCGCGCGGCGCGCAACTGCATTGCGCCAACTGGCTGATCGAAGCCGCCTACCGCATGATCCAGAACAACCTGGACCCGGAGGTCGCCGAGAACCCCGATGC
This sequence comes from Rubrivivax sp., assembly GCA_035440985.1. Classification (GTDB taxonomy): domain Bacteria; phylum Pseudomonadota; class Gammaproteobacteria; order Burkholderiales; family Burkholderiaceae_C; genus Rubrivivax. The sequence goes on from DAORNK010000362.1 coordinate 4,304, forward strand.
GCTGGTGGTCTACGGCGGCATCGGCAAGGCCGCACGCAGTTGGGACTGCTTCGAGGCCATCCTGGAATGCCTGCGCCGGCTGCGGCCCGACGAGACCCTGCTCATCCAGAGCGGCAAACCGGTCGGTGTCTTCCGCACGCACGCCGATGCACCGCGTGTGCTGCTGGCCAACAGCAACCTGGTGCCCAGGTGGGCCACCTGGGAACACTTCCACGAGCTCGACCGCAAGGGCCTGATGATGTACGGCCAGATGACGGCCGGCAGCTGGATCTACATCGGCAGCCAGGGCATCGTTCAGGGCACCTACGAGACCTTCGTCGAGGTGGGCCGCCAGC
>DAORNK010000363.1:0-4633 GCA_035440985.1 Rubrivivax sp.
AGCGCCGTCGATCACCGCCTGACGCCGCGCCCTGCCCCGCCGCCAGGCCCGTGGCCAGGCAGGCGGTGATCAGGTAGCCGCCCGTGGGCGCCTCCCAGTCCAGCATCTCGCCGGCGCAGAAGACGCCGGGCATGGCGGTCAACATCAAACGCGCATCCAGCGCTTCGAAGCACACGCCGCCGGCGGTGCTGATGGCCTCGTCCAGCGGCCGTGGCGCCGTGACGGTGATGGGCAGCCCCTTGATCAGGGCGGCAAAGCGCGGCGCATCGGCCTGCACTGCCTTGGGCACGCGTTCCCACAGCAGGCCGGACTTCACGCCCGCCAGGCCCAGGCGTGTCTTGAGGTGCGTGGACATCGACCGTGTGCCACGCGCATGGGCCAGTTCTTGTGTCACCCAGTCCAGGCTGCGGGCGGGCAACAGGTCCAGCGCCAACTGCGCCTGCCCGTCGCGCGCCACGGCGTCGCGCAGCGCGGCGGAGAAGGCATAGACGAGGCTGCCTTCCAGGCCGTTGGCCGTGACCACGCATTCGCCTAGCTGGCGTCGGCCTTCGAAGTCGATGGCCACGCCCTTGAGCGGCTGGCCGGCAAAACGTTGACTGAAGAAGGCGCTCCAGCCCACGTCGAAGCCGCAGTTGCTGGGCCGCAGCGGGGCCAGCCCGATACCACGCGCCTGCAGCCAGGGCCACCAGGCACCGTCCGAACCCAGCCGCGACCAGCTGGCCCCGCCGAGCGCCAGCACCGTGGCGGCGGGTCTCAGCGTCAGCGGACCGCCAGGCGAACTGAAGCGCAGGGCGCCGTCCTGATCCCAGCCGGTGAAGCGATGGCGCATGTGCAGGTGCACGCCCTGCACGCGCAGCCGGTGCAGCCAGGCCCGCAGCAGGGGCGCGGCCTTCATGTCCAGAGGAAAGACGCGCTCCGACGTGCCCACGAAGGTTTCAACACCCAGCCCTGCCGCCCAGGCACGCACCGCCTCGGGCGGGCATCGTTGCAGCAGCGTCCTCAGCACGGCAGCGCGTTCAGCGTAGCGAGTGACAAAGGTCTCGAAGGCCTCGGCATGGGTCAGGTTGAGTCCGCCCTTGCCCGCCAGCAGGAACTTGCGTCCCACCGAAGGCATGGCATCGAACAGGTCGACGGCCAGGCCCTGCGCGGCCAGCGCCTCGGCGGCCATCAGCCCGGCCGGGCCGCCACCGATCACGGCGACCGACGCCGCGGTGGCACGTGGGCTCACGCGTCAGGCACCTCGCAGTTGTTCGCGCAGCTTGGCGCCCAGTTCCGGCCGCGCCGCGAAGGGGTCGCTGGGGTTGCGCGGCATCATGATGTCTTCCAGCCGCGTCTGCACGCTGGCCAGGCTCTTCGGATGGCTGTAGATGTAGAAGCGGTTGTCGGCGCAGGCGTCGAATACCCATTGCGCCACTTGCGCCGCACTGACCTTGCCGCTGCTTACCGCCTTGTCGCTCATGGCCTGGGCGATGAGCTGGCTGCGCGTGGGCGGCGCCGCGGGCATCTCGGCCGGCCGGTTGCGCTCGCTCTGGTGAATGCCGGTGGGCACGAAGAAGGGACACAGCAGGTGCGCGTGCACCTGCTCGGTCACCAGGGCCAGGTCCTGGTAGAGCGTTTCGCTGATCGACACCACGGCGTGCTTGCTGACGTTGTAGGCGCCCATGTTGGGCGCGTTCACGAGCCCGGCCATGCTGGCGGTGTTGACGATGTCGCCGCGCCAGGCCGGATCGGCCTGCGCCGCGGCCAGCATCAGCGGGGTGAAGACACGCACGCCATGGGCCACGCCCATCAGGTTGACGCCGATGACCCATTCCCAGTCCTTCAGCGTGTGTTCCCAGATCAGCCCGCCGGCGCCCACCCCGGCATTGTTGAAGACGAAATGCGGTGTGCCGAAGCGCTGCAGCGTGGCAGCAGCCAGGGCCTCCACTTCGGCCGCCCTGGACACGTCCAGCCTGAAGGGCAGCACGGGCACGCCCAGGGCCTCGATCTCGCGCTGGGCCGCGGCCAGCGCATCGGCCTGCACATCGGCCATCACGATGCTCATGCCCAGCCGGGCGGCGATGCGGCTGCTTTCCAGACCGAAGCCCGAAGCGGCGCCGGTGATGACGGCGATGCCGCCTTGCAAGTGGCTCATGGACTCTCCTGTTGGATCGGGACGCCGGTGCGCGTCATCATGCGGGTGCCCCCGGCATCAGCATTTCCAGATGCGGGATGTTGTCCTCCGGGTAGGGATCGCCGACGCGCACGAAGCCGAAGCCGCCGTAGAAGCCTTGCAGGTGCGCCTGCGCGCTGATGCGTATACCTTGCCCGGGCCAGGCCGCTGTGCAACGCGTCACGCCTTCGGCCATCAGGCGGCGGCCAAGGCCGGTGCCGCGCACGGCCGCAGCGGTAATGACGCGGCCGATGGACGGCTCGGCGTACTTCACGCCCGGGTCGACCACACGCAAGTAGGCTTGCAGCTCGCCCGCGTCGTCACGGCCCAACAGGTGCCAGGCCTGGCGGTCGATGCCGTCCGGGTCCTGGTAGGGGCCCTGCTCCAGCACGAAGACGCGGCAACGCAGCGCCAGTGCGTCGTAGAGGTTGTCGACGCCCAGGTCGGCAAAGCGGGACCAGGTCCAGATCAACGCAGTTTCACCAACTGCTTGCCGAAGTTGCGGCCTTTCAGCAGCCCGAGAAAGGCGGCCGGCGCGGCTGCCAGGCCATCGGCCACGGTCTCACGGTACTTGAGCCGGCCGCTGGCCACCAGCGCACCCAGCTCCTTCAGCGCGGCCGGCCACAGGGCCATGTGCTCGCTGACGATGAAGCCCTGCAGCCTGAGCCTTTGCGTCAGGAGCAGCCGCGGATTGTGCAGGGCCATCGCTTGGCCTTCGTAGCCGGCGATCATGCCGCACAGCGCGATGCGACCAAAGGCGTTCATGCGCGACAGCACGACATCCAGGATGAGGCCGCCGACGTTTTCGAAGTGGCCATCCACCCCTTGCGGCGCGGCGGCGTCCAGCGCGGCCGCCAGCGAATCGAAGTCGGGGTGGCGCCGGTAGTCGATGCAGGCGTCGAAGCCGAGTTCATCTCGCACATAGGCGCACTTGTCGGCGCCGCCGGCCAGGCCTACGACATGGCAGCCCTTGGCCTTGGCCAACTGGCCCACGGCACTGCCGACCGCGCCGCTGGCCGCGTCGACGACGATGGTCTGGCCAGCCTGCGGCTCGATGATGTGGTTCAGCCCCACCCAGGCGGTGACACCGGGCATGCCCACCGCGCCCAGGTAGGCCGACAGCGGGATGTGCGTGGTGTCCACCTTGCGCAGCACGCCGGGCGTGCGCGCGTCCATCACGGCCAGTTCCTGCCAGCCGCCCATGCCCACCACGTGATCGCCCGGTGCGAAGCCTTCGTGGCAGGACTGCAGCACCTCGCCCACGGTGCCGCCCAGCATGGTCTGGCCCAGGGCCTGCGGCGCGGCGTAGCTCTTGGCGTCGTTCATGCGCATGCGCATGTAGGGGTCCAGGCTCAGGTAGTCGTTGCGCACCAGCACCTGCCCGTCCTGCAGGGCCGGCACTTCGGTGGCTTCCAGCCGGAAGTCGGCGAGTTGGGCCTCGCCGACGGGGCGGCGGGCCAGCACGATGCGGTGGTTGATCATGGCGCCCATCGCCGCATCAACCGCCGGTGACGCAGCTGACGCCGCCATCGACCGCCAGGATCTGCCCGGTGATGTGCTTGCCCGCGGCGCTGGCCAGCAGCAGCGCCGCGCCCTTGAGGTCGTCGTCGTCGCCCAGCCGGCGCAACGGCGCCTGCGCCGCCAATTTGTCCGCGCCGAAGTGGGCCAGCACACCTTGCGTCATCTTGCTGGGGAAGAAGCCCGGCGCCAGCGCGTTCACGGTGATGCCATAGGGCCCCCACTCGGCCGCCAGCGTGCGCGTGAAGTTGACGGCGGCACCCTTGCTGGTGCCATAGGCAATGAACTTCATCTCCAGGCTGCCGCCCAGGCCGGCGATGCTGGCGATGTTGATGATGCGGCCGTGGCGCTTGGGGATCATGCTGGCCTTGGCCACCGCCTGCGCAAACAGGAAGAGGCTGCGGATGTTGAGGTTCATCACCTTGTCCCAGGCTTCCAGCGGGTAGTCCTCCGCCGGTGCGCCCCAGGTGGCGCCGGCGTTGTTGACGAGGATGTCGATGCGGCCCAGGCGCTCCATCGTTTCGGCCACCACACGCTGCACCTCGGCCGGGCGGCTGGCATCGGCGGCGATCCACCGCGCGTCGATGCCGCGCGCCGCCAGATGCGCGGCCGCTTCCTCCAGGTCGGCGGCCTTGCGTGAGCTCAGCATGATCCTGGCGCCGGCCTCGCCCAGCGCCTCCGCCATCTGCAGACCCAGGCCGCGTGAGCCGCCGGTGACCAGGGCCGTCTGCCCGGTCAGGTCGAAGAGTTGTTGTACGCGTGTGGACATGGTGGGCTCGGCGTGTGGAAGGGGTTTGGGGGCGCGCGTGACTCAGAACCACTCGTCCTGCATCTCGCGCGGCAAGGCCTCGCGGCGGGCCACGACCGCCAGCCAGGCATCCAGCTTGGGCAGTTCGTAGGCATGGAAATAGCGCAGCGCCGCCAGCTTGCCGGGCGCCAGGGCGCTGCCTGCCCGCAACGCGG
>DAORNK010000364.1:0-3074 GCA_035440985.1 Rubrivivax sp.
GCGCGCCGCCACCGCTGCGGCCGACGCCGCGGCGGGTCAGCGGGCGCTGGGTGTCGGCTGCAGCGGCCAGTGCGGCCGTCACGCCGGGGACGATCTCGCAGCGGATGCCGGCGGCGCCCAGCGCCTGCAGTTCTTCCTCCAGCCGGCCCAGCACACTGGGGTCGCCGCCTTTCAGGCGCACCACCCGCTGATGACGGTGGGCCAGGCGCACCAGCAGGGCGTCGATGGTCTGCTGTGGGGTGGTCTGGCCGAAGCCACGTTTGCCCACGTCGATCCAGCGCGCATGGGGTGCCAGGTCGCGCAAGGCCGGATCGACCAGCGCGTCGGCCAGTACCACGTCGGCCGCGGCCAGTTCGCGGGCACCGCGCAAGGTGATCAGATCGGCCTGGCCGGGGCCGGCACCGACAAAGACGACGAGGCCCAAGTTCAGGCCTCCACCGCAGCCTGGCGCACCAGCAGCGCGCCGCTGGTGCGGTGGCTGGCCGGGTCCACCACGATCAGGGCGCCGCCGGTGCGGTTGCTGGCATAGGGCGCCAGCGGCAAGGGCTGCTGAAGCTCGAAGACGACTTCGGCGATCTCGTTGACGGCCAGCGTGTGGGCCTCGGTAGGCTGCAGCGTGTGGATGTCCAGCCGGTGTTCGATCTGCGCCAACCGCGCCTGTACCCAGCGGTTGCCGTGGCGCAGCCAGTACTTGCGGCCCGGCCTGGCGGCCTCGGTGTCCAGCCAGGCCAGCGTGGCTGAAAAGCGGCGCGTGGACTGCAGCGTGCCGGGTGTGGCCAGCCAGTCGCCGCGTGACACGTCCAGCGGTCGGTCCAGCACCACGCCTGCGGACTGCCCGGCGTGAGCCAGCGCCGTGCCGTGCCCGGCGCGACGCAGTTCGGTGATCCTGGCCCGCTCGCCACTGGGGAAGACCTGCACTTCGTCGCCCAGCTGCACCTGACCCTGGGCGATGCGGCCCCACAGCACGCGCGCCTGATCACCGACACCTTCGCCCGTGCGGGCCACGTATTGCACCGGCTGGGCAAAGGCGCCGGCGGTCTGTTCCTGCGCCGAGGGCAGGCTTTCCAGCAACTGCAGCAGGCTGGGGCCCTGGTACCAAGGGGTGCCCGACGGTGTGGTGATGTTGTCGCCACGCAAGGCCGAGACCGGCACGATGCCGGCCAGCGCGATGCCGGCCTCCCGCACGAAGGTCTGCAGCGCGCGGCTGACCGCGGCGAAAGCCGCTGCGGGCCGGGCCACGGCATCGATCTTGTTGACGGCAAAGACGATGCTCGGCACGCGCAGCAGATGAGCCAGCAGGCTGTGCCTTCGTGTCTGCGGCAGCAGGGCCGGCTCGGGCACGCTCAGGTCCAGCTTGGTGATGTCCACCAGCACCACGGCCGCATCGCTGCCGGCGGCAGCGGTCACCATGTTGCGGGTGTATTGCTCGTGGCCCGGCGCGTCGGCGATGATGAACTTGCGCGCCGGCGTGGCGAAGTAGCGGTAGGCCACGTCGATCGTGATGCCCTGTTCACGTTCGGCTTCCAGGCCGTCGGTGAGCAGGCTCAGGTCGATCGGCTCACCGCCCGCGCGCGCCTGCAGGTGGTCCAGCTGGTCGGCCAGGATGGCGCGGCTGTCGTAGAGCAGCCGGCCGATCAGCGTGCTCTTGCCGTCGTCGACACTGCCGGCGGTGAGGAAGCGCAAGGCGCGGTGCGGCGTTGGTGCGCGGGCGGCTTGGGGCAGGGGGGACATCAGAAATAGCCTTCCTTCTTGCGCCGCTCCATCGAGGCTTCCGATGTGCGGTCGTCCATGCGGGTGGCACCACGCTCGCTGATGGTGACGGTGAGCGTCTCGGCCACGATGTCAGCGGCGTTGGCGGCGTCGCTGGGCACGGGGCAGGTGCAGGTCATGTCCCCGACGGTGCGAAAGCGCACGGGCAGGGTCTCCACCCGCTCGCCGGGCAGCGGCGGGGTGACCGGTGTCACCGGTACCAGCAGCCCCTTGCGACGCACGACTTCGCGGGCGTGGCTGAAGTACAGGCCCGGCAACGGGATGCCTTCGCGGGCCAGGTAGAGCCACACGTCCAGCTCGGTCCAGTTGCTGATCGGAAAGGCGCGGAAGTGCTCTCCCGGGCGGATGCGCGTGTTGAACAGGGTCCACAGTTCGGGGCGCTGTTCCTTGGGCTGCCATTGGCCGAAGCTGTCGCGGTGGCTGAAGATGCGCTCCTTGGCGCGGGCCTTCTCCTCGTCGCGGCGCGCGCCGCCGATCAGGCAGTCGAAACGGTGCGCCTCGATCGCCTCCAGCAGCGCCACGGTCTGGTGGCCGTTGCGCGATTCCTGCGCGTGGGCCAGCCTGACGGTGCCGCGTGCGATGCTGTCTTCCACGCTGCCCACGATCAGGCGTTCACCCATCTCGGCCACGCGCTGGTCGCGAAAGTGGATCACTTCCGGAAAGTTGTGTCCGGTGTCCACGTGCAGCAGAGGGAAGGGCAGGCGGCCGGCGAAGGTCTGGCCGCCGAGATGGCGCTTGAAGGCCTTCTCGGCCAGGCGCAGCACGACGCAGGAGTCCTTGCCGCCGCTGAACAGCAGCGCCGGTCGCTCGAAGCTGGCCGCCACCTCGCGCAGGATGAAGATCGCCTCCTCCTCCAGTGCGTCGAGATGTTCGTGGTCCAGGCCGGGCAACAGCTGCCCGAGGTTGGCCGGTGCATTCATGCCGGGATCTCCTTGTCTTGGCGCGCGCCGACGTGCAGCCCGCACTCCTTGGCGTCGAGGCTTTGGCTTCGGCTCACGTCGGCTGCGCCGACATGAGCCTGCACCGAAGCGAAACCGCCCTGGGCCTCGCTGCGCGACGCCCCGGCCGCTGGCGCGGCGGCGGCGTGCGGGCTGTGCAGCCCGCACTCCTTGGCGGCTTCGCTTTCCCACCACCAGCGCCCGGCGCGGAAGTCCTCGCCCTGCGCCACCGCGCGGGTGCAGGGTTCGCAGCCGATGCTCGGATAGTGTTCGTCGTGCAGGGGGTTGTATGGAACCTGATGCAGCGCGATGTAGTGCCATACGTCGTGCCAGCTCCAGTCGGCCAGCGGGTTGATCTTGTGGCGG
>DAORNK010000364.1:3214-4605 GCA_035440985.1 Rubrivivax sp.
GACCGACTCGGGTGAGCCGAAGTGCATCAGATTGTACAGGCGCAGCACCGCGGTCTCGGTGCCCGGGGCGACCACCAGGATCGTCGAGGCCAGTTCCGAAAGTGCAAGCGCGATCAACACACCGCAGACCAGCAACCAGCGTGGCCAGCGCAATGGGCAGGCTGTGGCGGGCGATGAGATCGGTCACCACCATGTCTTCAGCGCCCAGGCTGGTCGTCTGCACGATGGCGCCCGCGTGTTCGGCAGCGGCGCTCTGCAGCACGGCGACGGCGTGCGCCACCCGACCCTCGAAGCCGGGCAGGGCGCGCGCGTTGAGTTCGATGGCGCGGCTCATCGTGTGGCCGGCGCGCGCCGCTCCGCGGGCACCGTCTGGTAGTGGGCATCGAAGTAGCCCAGTGCGCGGCGGGCGTGGTCCTGCAGCTGGTCGGCCCGCAGTTGCACGGCGTCGAAGCCGCAGCGGCGCAGCAGCGGCAGCATGTCCGCCAGCACGTGGCCGCTGGCCGCCACCCTGCCCGCGTAGGCCAGGCGGCCACGCAGCAGTGCGGCCTGCGAGTAGGCGCGGCCATCGGTCCACTTCGGGAAATGCAGCACCACGCAGGCGTGGCGCCGGATCTCGTCGGCGCGGGCCAGCACGTCCTGCGTGTTGTCCAGCACCAGCGCCTCGGCGGGCCAGGGTGTCTCGGGGTCGATGAATTGCATGATGGCGGACTGGGTCAGTGGCTGGAGGCCGTGTCCGCTGTGCTGTGGCGCACCGCGTCGGCGGCCTGCCGGAAGGGCGCGACGCCGATGCGCCGTGCGGTGTGGATGAATCGCTCGCCGGCCACCCGTTGTTGCAGGTAGGTGGCAACCAGTGCTTCGACGACATCGGTCACCTCGTCGGCGGCGAAGGACGGCCCAATGACTTTGCCCGGCACGGCAGGGCCACCCAGCGTGGCGCCGTCGGAGCCACCCAGGCTGACCTGGTACCACTCCAGACCGTCCTTGTCGACGCCCAGCACGCCGATGTGGCCGCTGTGGTGATGACCGCAGCTGTTCATGCAGCCGCTGATGTGCAGTGCGATGTCGCCGATGTCGTGCAGTTCGTCCAGGTCCCGAAAACGCGCCTGGATAGCCGCGGCGATGGGGATGGAGCGGGCGTTTGCCAGGGCGCAGAGGTCGCCGCCCGGGCAGGCGATGAGGTCGGTCAGCAGGCCGATGTTCGGGCTGGCCAGGCCGGCCTCGCGTGCTGCCAGCCACAGGGCGCGCAGCTCGCCCGCGCGCACCCAGGGCAGCAGCAGGTTCTGTTCGTGCGTGACGCGCAATTCGCCGCGGCTGAAGCGATCGGCCAGGTCTGCCGCGGCGTCCATCTGGTCGGCCGTCACGTCACCCGGCGCCTGCCCGGGCCGCTTCAG
>DAORNK010000365.1:0-1689 GCA_035440985.1 Rubrivivax sp.
CGGCCTGGCGCGCGGTGTCGGTGCTGGCGCTGACGGTGCCCGTCAATTCGTCCATCGAGGCGGCCGTCTGCTGCAGATTGGCGGCCTGTTCCTCGGTGCGCTGGCTGAGGTCGGAGCTGCCCGCGGCGATCTGGCCGGCCCCGGTGGCGATGGACTCACTGCCATGGCGCACCGACGTGACCAGGTCCACCAGTTCGTCGTGCATGTGTTTCATGGCCTGCTGCAGCTGGCCGGCCTCGTCACCGCGATCCACGCGTACGTCGGCGCTCAGGTCGCCCGAGGCCACGGTGCTTGCCACTTCGACCGCCTGATGGATGGGCCGCACGATGGACAGCGTGGTGACCCAGGCCCATGCGGCCAGGAACAGGCCCACCAGCACGGCCGAGCCGAGCATGATCAGGCTGTCGGTCTTGCTGTCGGCCTGGATGGCCTGGGCCGCCTGCTGCATGCGCGTGTTCAGGTGCGCCTGCAGTGCGTCGACAGCCTTGAAGTAGGCCGTCTGGCGCGGCCGCACTTCCTTCAGCAGCAGCTGGATGGCTGCGGCGTCGTCACCGGCCAGGCCCAGCGCGATGGCCTTGTCCATCACGGCGTCGTAGGGTGGCACCGCCTCCTGCACGACCTTGAGCAGGGCGCGGCCGGCCTCGTCGCGCAGAGCGGTGTCGAGTTCGCGCAGGATGCCGGCGCTGCCGGTGCGCATCTCGTCGATGCGCTTCTTCTCGGCGAGTTTCTCTTCCGCATAGCTGAGCAGGGCGATGTTGCGCACGCCTCGGGCCACGACGTTGATCTGGTCCTTGCACTGCGCCAGCAGGCTGACCTGGGCCATCTCGGTGGACACCAGGCTCGCGGCACCGCGCGCCGCATCGCCGAGGTGAACACGGGCCGCCAGGGCCAGCCCGAGCAGCGCGAGGATGCAGATGGCAAAGGCCAGACCGAGGCGTTGGCCGATCTTCCAGTGGGTCAGGATGCGCATGATGCTTATTGCCGTGGCTGCCACGGCACGGCACCGCGGGATGCGGTGGCAACTGAATGTCGGCCGGAAAGCGCAGGGATGAAGGCTTGAAATGCACGCCGTCTCGGGCCGAGTTCAGGTTTTCCGCGGTCTTGCCACCCGCACGCGCGCGCGGCGGGCCTGGCCGGGCAGGGACAATCGGGGTCATCCACGACCATCGCCCCGCTTCCACGATGACCATCCAGTGGTTCCCCGGCCACATGCACACCACCCGGCTGGCGCTGGAGCGCCGGCTCGAGGCCGGCATCGACGTGGTCATCGAACTGCTGGACGCGCGCCTGCCCGGTTCCAGCAGCAACCCCCTGCTGGCCGCGCTGACGGCGGGCAAGCCGGCGCTCAAGGTGCTCAACAAGCAGGACCTGGCCGACCCCGCGCGCACCGCGCTGTGGCTGGCGCACTTCAACGCGCTGCCCGACACGCGCGCCCTGGGGCTGGATGCCGGTGAAACCGCGCCCGCGGCGCGGCTGATCCCCGCCTGCCGCGCCCTGGCGCCGCTGCGCGGCGGCATGGTCAAGCCGCTGCGCGTACTGGTGTGCGGCGTACCCAATGTGGGCAAGAGCACCCTGATCAACACGCTGATGCGGCGCAAGGCCACGAAGACCGGCGACGAAGCCGGCATCACCCAGGCCGAACAGGTGCTGGCCCTGTTCCGGCTGGGCGATGAAGTGCGCCCCGAGGCG
>DAORNK010000365.1:1803-4599 GCA_035440985.1 Rubrivivax sp.
GCAGCGCGGCTATGCCAGCGAACTGGCGGCGCGCTACAAACAGCCCGATGCCGCAGCCCTGGCCGCCTTGCCGGCCGAAGAGGCGCTGGCCGTGATCGCGCGCCAGCGCGGCCTGGTGCAAAGCGGAGGCCGGCTCCACTGGCACAAGGCCGCAGAAGCCGTGCTCAACGACTTCCACACGGGCGCCATCGGCCGCATCACGCTGGAGACGCCGCAGGAACATGCGGCGTGGACGGCATCGGCCATGGCGGCCGACGAGCAGCGCGCCGCGGCCCGCGCCTTGCGCAGGCGGCGCCCCAAGGCGATCTGAGCGCGCCCAGGGCCGGGCCGGGCCCGCCGCGGCAGCCGTCCCGGCCATTGCGGGCGGGCGCTTTCCTGGCCATCATCGGGCCCCTGCCGCTCGCCCTGATGCTGATGATCCGTGCATTCCAGGCCATCGTCGCCAAGGACCGCGCAGCGATCGAGGCCAACCTGGCGGAAGACTTCCGCCAGATCGACGGCGCCGGTCACATCGAGGACAAGCGCAGCTTCGTCGAAGGCCTGCTCGACCCGAAGCTGCGGCTCGACCCGTACACGGTGCAAGACTTCGATGTTCACCTGAAGGGCGATGTGGCGCTGCTCAGCGGCCGCACGCTCACCAGGCTCCCACCGTGACCGGCGTCGACCCGACCGCCGGGCGCTCCGGAACAGCCTTCTCCCGGGCCCGGAACGACACAGGGGCTCGCAAGCCCCTGTTGTCGGGCGCGAGCCGGTGCCGGCCTACAGCCGCTCGAAGATCGTGGCGATGCCCTGCCCGCCGCCGATGCACATCGTCACCAGCGCGTACTTGCCGCCGGTGCGCTGCAGTTCGTACAGGGCCTTGGTGGCGATGAAGGCGCCCGAGCAGCCGATGGGGTGGCCCAGCGCGATGGCGCCGCCGTTGGGGTTGACCTTGGCCATGTTGTATTCCAACCCGCGCGCCACGGCGATGGCCTGGGCGGCGAAGGCCTCGTTGCTTTCGATCACGTCCATCTGGTCCAGCGTCATGCCGGCCTTCTTGAGCGCCAGTTTGGTGGCCGGGATCGGGCCCTCGCCCATGATCTCGTTGGGCACGCCGGCGATGGCGTAGCTGACCAGGCGCGCCATCGGCTTGTGGCCGTGCGCGGCGGCCACCGCGGCGTCGCCCAGCACGAAGAACGCCGCGCCGTCGTTGATGCCGCTGGCATTGCCCGCCGTCACCGTGCCGTCCTTCTTGAAGGCCGGCTTCATCTTGGCCAGCGTCTCCATCGTGGTCGAGGCCTTGACGTGTTCGTCGGTGTCGAACGTGACTTCGCCCTTCTTGGTCTGCTTGACGATGGGCACGATCTGGCTCTTGAAGCGGCCTTCGGCGATGGCCGCCGCCGCCTTGCGGTGCGAATCCACGGCCAGCTGGTCCTGTTCTTCGCGCGTGATGCCCCACTTGGTGACCAGGTTCTCCGCCGTGATACCCATGTGGCCGACACCGAAGGGGTCGTTCAGCGTGGCGACCATCACGTCGATCAGCTTGGTGTCGCCCATGCGCGCGCCGCTGCGCATGGCCGGGCTGAGGTAGCCGCCGCGCGACATCACTTCCACGCCGCCGCCCACACCATAGTCGCAGTCGCCGAGCAGGATGTTCTGCGCCGTCGTGACGATGGCCTGCAGGCCCGAGCTGCACAGCCGGTTCACCGCCATCGCCACGCTGTCCATCGGCAGGCCGGCCTGGATGCTGGCCACGCGGGCCACGTAGGCCGAGCGCGCTTCGGTGGGGATGGTGTTGCCCACGGTCACGTAGTTGATGACCTTGGGGTCGACGCCGGAGCGCTTGACCACGTCCTTCATGACCACGCCGGCCAGTTCGCACGGCTCCATGTCGGCCAGGGACCCGTTGAAAGTACCGATGGCCGAACGGGCCGCACTCAGGACCACCACGTCACGCTTGCTCATGCCAATCTCCTGCTGTTGGGGGGGTGTCAAAGCTTATCAGTGGGCGCCAAAGGGCTGGCGGAAGCCTTACGGGGCCCCGTGATGACGGGGATTGTGGCCGGCGAAGGCCCACTTCGGCAATGCAGATCGCTTCCGCCCGCGCCGGCGGCCAGCAGCAGTTGCGCCACCACCGCCACCGCGATCAGCTCAGGCTCCTTGCCGGCAATGCCGGGCAACCCGATCGGACACACCATGCTTGCCAGCGCGTCGGCGGGGATGCCCATCGCCTGCAACCGCCGCTCGAAGCGCGCTCTCTTGGTGCGCGAGCCGATCAGACCGAACCAGCCGAAATCCCCGCGCTGCAGGATGGCCCGGCTGATCGCCAGGTCCAGATCGTGGCTGTGCGTGAGTACCAGGTAGAAGGCACCGGGGCGCGCGCTCGCCACTTCGGCCTGCACGGGCTCGACGCAGAGCCTTTCGATGTGCGGGGGCTGGGTACAGGCGCCGAACTCGGCCTCGCGTTCGTCGATCCAGGTCACGCGACAGGGGATGCCGGCCAGCAGCTGCACGATGGCACGGCCGACGTGGCCGGCGCCGTACAGCTGCAGCTCGAAGCGACTGGGTGCCCCGGCCCAGGAGGCGGGATCGGTCTGCGCCAGAAGCCTGAAGTCCAGGTCCAGCGCGCCGCCACAGCACTGCCCCAGGCCGGGGCCCAGTGCCACGTGCTGGCGCCGCGCGCCAGCGCCGGTTTGCAGCAGGCTGCGTGCCTGGTTGATGGCCTGCAGCTCCAGGTGCCCGCCGCCGACGCTGCCCAGCACCGTATCGGCCGCCACCAGCATGCGCGCGCCCGCTTCACGCGGCACCGAGCCCTGG
>DAORNK010000366.1:0-321 GCA_035440985.1 Rubrivivax sp.
GTGCCGGCGGCGCAGGCGGCGCCGGCACCTGGCTGGGCGGCTGCGAGAGCTGGGGAGAGGGCGGCATCGACACGGAGCGCACAGCGTAGCACCGCTGCGCCCGCGTGGCCGCAAGCGCGGATCAGGCGTTGGGCGGCGCGGTCAGATGCCCCAGCGGAAGCCCGACACCGGCCTTGACCTCGCCCAACGAAAACCGGGTGTGCATGTCCTTCACGTTGGGCAGCTTGAACAGCACGTCCATGCTCAGTCGCGAATAGGCATCCAGATCGGTCGCCACCACCTGCAGTTCAAAGGTGCCGGTACCGCTGACGTAGTGGCAGG
>DAORNK010000366.1:342-4598 GCA_035440985.1 Rubrivivax sp.
CTCCAGGGCGCGGGTGGACTCGGCGTTGTTGCGCTCGGCGTCCACGCGCACGAAGGCCAGCACCCCCAGGCCGACCCGGCGCCGGTCGAGTTCGGCGCGATAGCCGGTGATGTAGCCCTGCTCTTCCAGCCAGCGCACCCGGCGCCAGGTCGGCGCCGCGCTGAGCCCGATGCGGGAGGCCAGTTCGGCGTTGGACAGACGCGCGTCGGCCTGCAGCGCGCGCAGGATGGCCAGGTCGTAGCGGTCCAGCGCGGGCGCGGCCGGCCCCGCAGGACCTTGCGCGGGCTCGGGACTACGGGGGCTGGTTTTCCCTGCAGTTGATGTTCTTGGCATCTTCCGTACTTTCCCATTCACTCTGAAGCAAGATCATTGCTCAGATTAGCACTTTGTGGGCACTGAAAGAAAGCACATGGCCCGGTGCTTTTGCCTACACTGCCGCGCTGCCATCCCGTCTGCGTTCCGCCCGGAGTCACCCATGAATGCACCGCTGCCCGCTTCCGTCCGCCAGGCCATGCTGAGCGCCTCGCTGGACGACAAGTACAGCCTGACATCGGGCCGTGCCTTCATGAGTGGCGTGCAGGCCCTGGTGCGCCTGCCCATGCTGCAGCGCCAGCGCGACCTGGCCGCCGGCCTGAACACCGCCGGCTTCATCAGCGGCTACCGCGGCAGCCCGCTGGGCGCCTACGACCAGGCCCTGTGGGCGGCCCGGAAGCACCTGCAGCAGCACCACATCGTGTTTCAGCCCGGCGTCAACGAAGAGCTGGCGGCCACCGCCATCTGGGGCACGCAGCAGCTGGAGCTGTACCCGCAGAGCAAGCGCTACGACGGCGTGTTCGGCATCTGGTACGGCAAGGGCCCGGGCGTGGACCGCAGCGGCGACGTCTTCAAGCACGCCAACATGGCCGGCACCAGCCGCCACGGCGGCGTCATCGCGGTGGCCGGTGACGACCACGTCAGCAAGAGCAGCACCGCCGCGCACCAGAGCGACCACATATTCAAGGCCTGCGGCTTGCCCGTGTTCTTCCCGAGCAGCGTGCAGGAGATCCTGGACATGGGCCTGCACGCCATCGCGATGAGCCGCTTCTCGGGTGTCTGGAGCGGCATGAAGACGATCCAGGAGGTCGTCGAATCCAGCGCCAGCGTGGTGGTCGACGCCGGGCGCGTGCAGATCGTCACGCCACAGGATTTCGAGATGCCGCCCGGCGGCCTGCACATCCGCTGGCCCGACGCACCGCTGGAGCAGGAGGCGCGGCTCTTCGAATACAAGTGGTACGCGGCATTGGCCTATGTGCGCGCGAACCGGCTCAACCACAACGTCATCGCCGGGGCGCACGACCGCCTGGGCATCATCGCCAGCGGCAAGGCCTACAACGACACGCGCCAGGCGCTGGCCGACCTGGGGCTGGACGACGACACCTGCCGCGCGCTGGGCATCCGCTTGCACAAGGTCAACGTGGTGTGGCCGCTGGAGGCCACCATCACGCGCGACTTTGCGCTGGGTCTGCAGGAGATCCTGGTGGTCGAGGAGAAGCGCCAGGTCATCGAATACCAGCTGAAGGAAGAGCTCTACAACTGGCGGCCCGACGTGCGCCCCAACGTGGTGGGCAAGTTCGACGACACCGGCGAGGGCGGCGCCGGCGGCGAGTGGAGCATGGCCAACCCCAGCCAGAACTGGTTGCTGCGCGCCAAGGCCGACCTGTCGCCGGCGCTGATCGCCCAGGCCATCGCGCGGCGCCTGAAGAAGTTGGGCGTGGGCAGCGACATCGTGGCCCGCATGGACCAGCGCCTGGCCGTGGTGGCCGCGCGCGAGGCGCAGCTGGCCGCACTGACCGCACCCACCGGCGATCGCGCACCCTGGTTCTGCAGCGGTTGCCCGCACAACACCAGCACGCGCGTGCCCGAGGGCAGCCGCGCGCTGGCCGGCATCGGCTGCCACTACATGAGCGTGTGGATGGACCGCAGCACCAGCACCTTCAGCCAGATGGGCGGCGAAGGCGTGGCCTGGGTCGGCCAGTCGCCCTTCAGCAAGGACGCGCATGTCTTTGCCAACCTGGGCGACGGCACCTACTTCCACAGCGGCATCCTGGCCATCCGCCAGAGCATCGCTGCGGGTGTGAACATCACCTACAAGCTGCTCTACAACGACGCGGTGGCGATGACCGGCGGGCAACAGGTGGGCGAGCGTCCCGAGGGACATTCGGTGCTGCAGATCATGAAGAGCCTGCTCAGCGAAGGCGTGGCCAGGCTGGTCATCGTCAGCGACGACCCGCTGAAGTACGAGGCCGTGGCACTGGAGCCCGGCGTCACCGTGCACCACCGCGACGAAATGGACCGCATCCAGCGCGAACTGCGCGAAGTCAAGGGCACGACGGCGCTGATCTACGACCAGACCTGTGCCACCGAAAAGCGCCGCCGCCGCAAGCGCGGCAAGCTGGCCGACCCCGAGCAGCGCGTCGTGATCAACGAGCTGGTCTGCGAAGGCTGCGGCGACTGCAGCGTGCAGAGCAACTGCCTGTCGGTGGAACCGGTGGAAACCGAATTCGGCCGCAAGCGCCGCATCAACCAGCACAGCTGCAACAAGGACTTCAGCTGCGTCAAGGGCCACTGCCCCAGCTTCGTCACCGTGCGGGGTGGGCAGCTGCGCAAGCCCAGGCACGACCAGCGCGCCGATCTGCGCTCGCTGCCCACGCTGCCGGAGCCCACGCTGCCCCTGGCAGAAAAGGCCTGGGGCATCGTGGTCGGCGGGGTCGGTGGCACGGGCGTCATCACCATCGGTTCGCTGCTGGGCATGGCCGCGCATCTGGAAGGCAAGGGCGTGGTGACGCAGGACGCCGGCGGCCTGGCGCAGAAGGGCGGCGCCACCTGGAGCCACGTGCAGATCGCCAACCGGCCCGAAGCCATCTTCACGACCAAGGTCGATACCGCGCAGGCCGACCTGGTGATCGCCTGCGACAGCATCGTCGGCGCGATGAAATACACGCTGACCGTGATGCAGCAGGGCCGCAGCTTCGTGGCCTTGAACACGCACGGCACGCCCACCGCGGCCTTCGTGAAGAACCCCGACTGGCAGTTCCCCGGCGCCCACTGCGAGGCCGCCGTGCGCGCCAGCGTCGGTGACGATCACCTGGGCGCCTTCGATGCCGAACAGGTGGCGGTGCAGATGCTGGGCGACAGCCTCTACACCAACCCGCTGATGCTGGGCTACGCCTGGCAGCGTGGCCGCATCCCCTTGTCGCACGCGGCGCTGATGCGCGCCTTCGAACTGAATGGCGTGCAGGTCGCCAACAACCAGCTGGCCTTTGAGTGGGGCCGTCACTGCGCCCACGATCTGGCCGCCGTGCAGGCCCTGTTTGCCGCGCAGCAGGTAATCCAGATCGTGCGCAAGCCGGGGCTGGACGAGCAGGTGGCGCGGCGTGTGGCCTTCCTCACCGACTACCAGGACGCTGACTACGCGGCGCGCTACCAGGCCTTCGTCGCCCAGGTGCGCGCGGCCGAGAGCGCCGTGGCCGGTCTCAAGGGCAGTGCCTTGTCCGAAGCCGTGGCACGCGGCCTCTTCAAGCTGATGGCCTACAAGGACGAGTACGAAGTGGCACGGCTGCACACCGACCCTGCCTTCGCGCAACAGATCGCCGCGATGTTCGAGGGCGAGGTCCGCCTGGAACACCATCTGGCGCCGCCGCTGCTGGCCCGTACCGATGACAAGGGCCAGCTCGTCAAGCAGGTCTACGGCCCCTGGATGCACGGCGCGATGAAGCTGCTGGCGCGGCTGAAAGGCCTGCGTGGCGGCGCACTGGACATCTTCGGCCGCAGCGCCGAACGCCGCGAGGAACGCGCGCTGATCGGCGAGTACCAAGACAGCATCCGTGAACTGCTGAAGACGCTGAGCGCCGACCGGCATGCGCTGGCCGTTGAGATCGCCCGGCTGCCCGAAGAGATCCGCGGCTACGGACATGTGAAGGCCCGCCACCTCCAGGCCGTGCGCCCGAAGTGGCAGGCGCTGATGCAACGCTGGCGTACGGGCGCAGGCGCTTGACCTGGCCCGCCATCCAGGCGGCACGCCGCCACGACGCCGCGGCGCGGGTGCCGTTCTTCATAGGCTCTGCGTTGGCGGGTTCGGTGGCGCGGGCCTACCTGCAGGCCCTGCTCGGGTGGCCGCGCTGGCTGCGCATCGATGCCGCCGGCGTGCACCTGCTGGCCGACGAGCCCGACACGGCGCTGCAGCAGATCAACACGCAACTGCACGGCCAGGGCCTGAT
>DAORNK010000367.1:0-242 GCA_035440985.1 Rubrivivax sp.
CGCGCCAGGCCTGCGAAAGCGCGCGGGCGAACGCGCCCGGCGGGGCCGTCCCGGCCGGACCTGGCCCGGCCCGGCTGGGTGCTGCTGGCCCTCCAGGGGACATGGCGGGCAAGCCGATGCCCCCCAAGGGGGCCGCCCCGCCCAGGGCCGAATGGCCGGCCGTGGCAGCGCCCAAGCCACCGCTGCCCGACCTGGTGGTGGCCGCGGTCCGCGAAGTGCCACGCTCGGTGGAAGTCGACGTC
>DAORNK010000367.1:418-865 GCA_035440985.1 Rubrivivax sp.
CAGCCGCGAGGAAGTCGAGCGCCTCAGCGGCCTGTGGACGCGCATCCAGATCGACCGCGACTGCGATCCGCAGCGCGATGGCAACAACACGCTCGAATACAAGCGCGAACTCAGCGCCGAGGCGCGCCAGCGCGAGAACTGCGCGGCGACGCGCGACCTGCCGGAGTGCCGCAAATGAACCATCGAGTCCTGCGCCTGGCCATCGGCGCGTGCGCCCTGGCCGCTGCCGGTACGGCCGCGCTGGCCCAGCTTCCGCAACAGGCGGCGACGCCGCGCAAGCAGGCGCCGCCTGCGCAGCACTCGCTGGAGCGCCCCGCCGCGACGGCGGCTCAACGAGCCTCCACGGCGCCACTGGCCGTGCGCGTCAACTGCATCGGCGATTCGTACAACGGGCATGCACGCTGGGGTGGCTCCAACCTCACGATGAACTTCGACGAGAAGGGGCGT
>DAORNK010000367.1:875-4566 GCA_035440985.1 Rubrivivax sp.
GCTCGTCTTGCGGCCGCGCATCGAGACGCACTTCAGTTTTTCGGTCTGCTGGGATTACCGACACCTGGACAACGTGCAGTTCGAACCCGGCCCCGGCTTGAATCTGGGCGGTGTGTCCGGCAACGGCAGGTGGATCGTGCCGCAGAGCCTGCCGGGCGAGCGTGGCAGCCAGCGCAGTACCGTGCGCCTGACCGGAACGCGTCTGCCGCAGAGCCCGGCCGAGGTTGCGGTGCCCTTCGACCTCACCCTGGACGTCACGATCGAGTACGTCAACGTCCCCGACATGCAGGTCACCGCCATCGAGCGCGAGGACTACCGGCCCGGCCGCCGCGGCCAGTTGCGCAACCAGGGGGTTCTCGACCCCGGTCTGCTGCAAGGGCCCGACCAGAGCGCGGGGCGCTTCTCGCTGATCGGGCGCAACCTGATCGCCGCCAACACCACGGTCACCTTGGGCGGCAGCTCCGCGACGATCGAGCAGCGCATCAGCGGTGGCAGCGAGGACCGGCTGGTGCTGTTCGTGCAGACACTCGGCGCGGGCGGCGGCATCGTCGTGCAGCGCGGCGAGTTTGCCGCGCCCCCATTTCCGATCGGCCGCCGCACCTACCGTTCCTTCGGCCCGCAGGACATCGCCAACACCCTGGGCAGCTTGCAGCTGGTGCTGGGCAGCCCCCAAGGGGCGGGGCAGTTGGCGGTGATGGGGACGGTCGAGCCGCTGCAGCTGGACCCCGTGGTCAACCAGGATGGCCTGAGGCTCGATCTGAACGACCTGCGCTCGCGCAGTTCGCGCGTCAGCTTCAGCGACGCGGGCGAAGGCCGCGCGCAGATGCTGCTGGAAGTGGAGTTCGAGAGCGACGGCGATGAGCTGGTGGGCAGCCTGTTGCAGCAGATCGACGTCTTTCGCTGCGGCGGCTACACCATCGAGCGGGCACGCTGCACCACCATCGAGGCTGCGTGCCTTCGTTCGGCGCTGGGGGCTGCCGTCGGCGGCGCAGGTCAGTGCGCGAACCCGTCCGCCTGGGCGGCACAGCGCGTGCAGGGCCCCAACCGACGGGCGCGCGGGCAGATCACCGATGCGAAGCTGATGGCCTGGATGGACCTCACCGCGGACGAACGCAGCGGCAACACGGTGGGCGCCCTCAGGCGTGTCGAGTTTCACTCCAGGCTGGCGCTCGAGATCGATGGTGCGGCACTGCCGATGTCGATCGAGAGCGTGCAGCTGCGCTTGCGCAAGGAAATCGAACGTCGCCTGTTCGACAAGCTGGCCGAACGCCAGCTTGCCCAACGTGTCGCCGACGGCGTGCACCGCGGCGTGATTGTCAACATCGCGCGTGCGCAGCTGCGTGGCTACTATGCGCTCCCGGGCGGAAATGGGCTGTTCGCCGACATCGCCGTGGGTGCACCATGAGCGATGAAGTCCGGATCTACCTGCTGCGCATCTGGCCGCAGCATGGGTGCTGGCGCATCACGATCCGGCCCGTGGGCGAAGAGCGCACGCACCTGTTCACCCGGGCCGAGCAGGTGGCGGATTTCATCTCGGCGATCACTGCCGGCACCTGCAGTGCCGTATCGGTTGGCGGCGCGTCGGAACCGCCTCCGAATCCGAGTCCAGCAGCGCCGGGCAGCCCGCTCTTGCGACATGACACCGGCCCCTGAGGCGCATGCTGTCTCGGGCAGGTCGACGAAGCGTCCACTCAGCCGCGGCCCGCCGCAGCAAACGTCCAGGCCAGCAGCGCAAAAGCCATCGCCATGGCTGCCATGCCAAGTCCAAGGGTCCCTTGCCACCACCAGGCGCCCAGCGGCAATGCCAGCGCAGCCGTTGCGCACGCCAGTGCGGCGATGCGACGCAGCGTGGCACCGGCCGCCGGGGTGTGCCAGAGCAGGTGTCCCAGTGCCGCCAGGGCCACGGCCAGCAGCAGCCACTTGGCCTGACTGGCACCGCGCACGGCACCGATCAGGCCGTCTCCCAGTTCCGGCTGGCCCAGCAGGGCCAGGGCTTGCAGCGTCAGGCCGTTCTCCAGCAGATCGGCAGCCCCCGCTGCGATGGCCGGCAGGCACCAAGCCAGCCTGCGCTGCCGGCCCGTGCCGCGCGGCAGCAAGCCGAGCGTGAAGATCAGCAGCAAGCCCACGTAGCCCGGCACCAGCGCCAGGCTGTCCAAGGCCAGGTTGCAGCGCAGCTTGCCCAGGCTGGTGCGCGGCGTGGCCTGCACCGTGTGCGGAAGGCCCAGGCCGCACAGGGGCTCGGCCTGCACGGTGCTGGCATCTTGCGTCCAGTCGCGCTGCACGATGCGCGTGAACGCGTCGGCGCTGGGGGCGAGTTCCAGCGCCACGATGTTGGCGCTGCCGTGCGGGCGCAAGGCGGTGATCAGCAGCACCTCGGCCAGCAGGGCCAGCAGCACGAACAGCAGCAGCCAGCGGCGCGCAGCGGGCGTGCGGGTATGGTCCATGCCGCGGAGTATGCTGCGCCCCGACGTCGTCGTCCGCTCGCTTGCCCCGATGGAGTTGCCATGCCCTTGCCGACCTGCCTGGCGCGTGTCGCCGCCGGTGTAGCCCTGGCCACGACACTGTCGGGCTGCGCCGTGAACCCGTCCGTGGCCGACCACGCGGTGCTCGTCGAGCAGGTGCGTGCGGCCGAGACGGCCTTTGCGCGCAGCATGGCCGAACGCGACTTCAAGGCCTTCGCCGGCTTCATCTCCGACGACGCGGTATTCGTCAACGGCGGCCAGCCGCTGCGTGGCAAGCCCGCGGTGCTGGCGCACTGGAAGCGCTTCTTCGAGTCACCGGTCGCTCCCTTTGCCTGGCAGCCGCAGATCGTCGAGGTGACGGGCGATGGCCGCCTCGGATACTCCGAAGGCCCGGTCAAGCTGCCCGACGGGCGCATCCCTTCACGCTACTTCAGCACCTGGCGGCTGGAGGCCGACGGCCGCTGGCGCGTGGCCTTCGACAACGGCTACGACCTGCCCCAGAAGTGACTCAGGGTGCGAGCAGATCCTGCGTCTCGGGGTGGCGGCGCATGTAGCTGGCCACATAGCTGCAGGTGGGCCGCACGCGCAGGCCTTGCTGGCGTGCCCAGTCCAGCGTCTGGGCCACCAGGGCGGCGGCCAGGCCCTGGCCCTGCAAGGCGTCCGGAACGGCCGTGTGGTGCAGCACCAGCACCTCACCCTGGCGGCGGTAGGCGCACTCCGCGCGGTGGCCGGCCAGCGTGGTTTCAAAGCACGACGCGGCGGTGTCGTGCTGGATGTTCAAAGGGGGTGGGTTCATCGGTGTCAGCCCGGTTGCAGCGCCCCGCGCCAACGCAGCAGGCTCGCCAGCAGCCGGTCGGCGTCTATGGGTTTGGTGAGGAAATCGTTCATGCCCGCGGCCAGGGCTTCGTCGCGCTCGCTGACCAGGGCCGCGGCGGTCAACGCGATGATGGGCAGCGTCTGCCCCTGGGGCATGGCCCGCAGGGCGCGCGTGGCTTCATGTCCGCTCATGACCGGCATCTGCACGTCCATCAGCACGGCATCGAAGGGCTCGCCGGCGGCGGCGGCCGCCTGCACCGCGGCCACCGCCTCGCTGCCGTCCTGGGCCTGCGTCACCTGCACGCCCCAGCGTTCGAGCATGGCCACCGCGATGAGCATGTTGACAGGGTTGTCTTCCACCATCAGCACGCGGGCACCTTGCAGCGGGCTTTCGCCGCCGAGCGTCCCCGCCA
>DAORNK010000368.1:0-4555 GCA_035440985.1 Rubrivivax sp.
CAGCACGGCCGACGTGGCGGCCAGCGGTACGCTGCTGCGCTGGCGGCGCGAAGCGGGGGCGGCCGACCAGGTGCTGGTGGCCGTCAACACCGGTGGCAACGCCGCCACGGTCACGCACGCCGGTCTGGCGCCGGGCAGTTGTTTTGTCGGGGTCTGGCCGGTGTCCGATCCAACCCCGGCCTGTGCCGACGCGGGTGGCCAGCTGACACGGGCCGTGGCGGCCGGCACGGCAGTGGCCTGGCGGCGCAACCCCTGAACCCTTGACACTCAGCCCCGTCCGCGCCGGCCGTGCCGTTTCTCCGGCTCGACCGCCGGGTCGCGGTGGCACTCGACGCAGTTGTCGAAGTTGGCAATGCCTTCTTCCAGGTGCTCGGCGCGCACTTTGGCTGGCGTGTGCTCGTGGCAGCCATAGCAGGTGTAGCGGCCGTAGTCGTTGCCCTTGTGGCAGGTGGCGCACTCGACATCGTGGTCGCGGTCCAGCACGAACAGCTTGCCGTGCTCGAAGATCGCCGGCTTCCAGGCCTCCTGGCCATGGCATTGCTGGCAATTCCCGCCGGTCTTGCCGGTGATCTTGCCGTGCAGCCTGTCCATGGGCGCCTGGTGGCAGCTGGCGCAGCGCTCCTGCACGGCGGTGCGCAGCAACGCGTGCGAGAACGGCTTGCGGCTGCGCTGCGTGAGCTTGGGGCCCAGGTGGTCGCTGTGGCAGGCCACGCAGTCCTGCTCCAGCAGGTCCTGGTGGAAGGATGTCTTCTGACCGCGCTGAGGCAGCGGCAGGCCCCGGGTGCTGCGCAGGCCGATGTCGGGCAGCGCATGGCAGGCGACGCAGCGCGTGGCTGCGGCGCCGCGCCAGGGCACGTGGCAGGCAAAGCAGTCGGTGGCCAGCTCGGCATGGCCCTTGACCAGTGCCCCCGGGCTGACCATCAGGTGCGGGAAGACGAAGGCCAGCACCAGCAGCGCCACCAGGTTGAGCGCGATGACAGTGAGTAGCCAAGGGCGCTTCAATTCCAGCCCCAGAACAGGAGCACGGCCACGGTGTGCGCCAGCGCCAGCACGCCGAAGGCCAGCGTGATCGGAAAGTGCACCGCGCGCCATTGGCGGAAGGCGTCGAAGGTCATCGCGTCCCAGTAGGTGCGTTCATCCAGTTCCTGCGCAGACAGCCCCTGGTCGCGCATGCGCTGGCGCGCCTGATCCAGGCGGCGCCGCGCGCGATCGATCAGGAACTTGCCGGTCAGGCCGCTGGCCACGTTGATGACCATCGCGCCTACCGCCAGCCAGCCCAGGATGGCGTTGAAGTGGATGCCCGCGTGCACCAGCACCATCAGCGAGCCGGTCCAGGCCAGGGCCTCGTGCCAGCGCAGCAGCCGCACCGGATGGCCGGTGGTGATGAGCTTGCGCTTGCGTGCCGAGTATCCGAAGGAGCCGACGATCAGCAGCACGCCTGGGATGCCCAGCCAGCGGCTGACCCAGGCGATGCCCAGCGCGTGCAGCAGCACGTCGATGAGCAAGGTGGCCACGATCAGCAGCCCCATGTAGAGCACAAAGGGCAGCACCTCGTTGCGCAGCAAGCGGGCTTGCAGACTCATCAGGCCTCCAGCGCCAGCGCCGTGGCGGGCCGGCCCACGCACAGCAGGCAGTGCCCGGCCGCGACATCGTGGTCGGGTACCTGGTCGTAGACCACCGTACCCGACAGCAGCCGCGTCTGACAGCTGCCGCAGCCACCCGAGCGGCAACCCGAATCCACGGCCACGCCGTGGCGCTCGGCAAAGTCCAGCAGGCTCGTGTCCTGTCCGTCCCAGATCAGGCTGCGACCCGCGCGTTCAAAGCGTATCGCCACCCCTTGGGCAGCAGCCGGCGGCAGCACGCTCGCACCGGGCCTGCGCCGCGAGGCCGGGCCGAAAGCCTCGAAGTGGATGTCGGCGTCGGGCACGCCCCAGCCTTGCAGCGCCGGCACCAGCGTTTCCATCATCGCGCCTGGCCCGCACAGGTAGAAGGCGTGGCGGCCGTGGGGCAGCGTGCGCTGCAGCAGTGCCAGATCCACGCGGCCGGCGTGCTGGTAGTCCAGGCCCTGGTGATCGGCCTCGCCCGGGCGGCTGTAGGCGACGTGCAGGCTCAGCTGCGGATGCGCCGCGGCCAGGGCCTGCAACTGCGCCTTGAAGGCGTGCTCGCCCCCGTGGCGCACGCCGTAGTACAGGTGCAGCCGGCGCTGCGGCTGCTGCGCCAGGCACCAGCGCAGCATGCTCATCAGGGGCGTGATGCCGATGCCGCCGGCCAGCAGCACGGCCGGCAGGGCCGCTTCGGCATCGATGTAGAAATGGCCGGCAGGCGCGCGCACCTGCAGCACGTCGCCCACTTGCACCTGGTCATGAAAGTGATTCGAAACCTCACCTGCCGGCAGATCGGGCCGCCCCTCGGGCGCGGGCACACGCTTGATGGTGACGCGGTAGTGATCGGGCTCAGGCCGGTCCGACAGCGAATAGCAGCGTGTCAGCGTGCGCGCGGCGCTACCAGCCGGCGCTGCCGGTTGCAGCGCAAAGGTCAGGAACTGCCCCGGCTTGAAGGCCGGCAACGACTGGCCGTCCACCGGTTCCAGTTCGAACGAGCACTGCGTGCAGGCCGCATCCTCGAAGACGCGTGACCGCACCCGCATGGCACGCGCCCCCTGCCAGGCCGCACCGGCCTGCACGGCAGCCGGTGGCGATGCAGGCGGCGTGGCCGGCTGGGCCCTGCCCCGGCGCCGATGCAGGACGATGAGCACGCCAACCAGGACCTGCACACAGAGAGCGGCCAGGATCCAGCTCAGCAGTCGGGCAGTGGTCACCATGGGAAGGATGCGGGTTGATGGGGGCGGCCTGCCCGCCTGCGGGGCAAGTGGGCCATGCAGCGAGTGTGTCCGCGGGCACCTGAACGGCAAATGAACGGCTGTTGCCGCCGCTTCGCGCGGCCCAACGTCCCTCAATCGTGCGCACCATGGCGGATCGGGAATTCCAGACCGTTAACAGCGGCGCCACCGTTGCCGGCCGCCCGCGCCCGGCGCCGGGCCTGCCGCTGCGGGACCGCTCCCTACAATCACGCCCATGTCGCAAGCGCATCAATTCGTCCTCACCCTGGCCTGCCCCGACACCAAGGGCATCGTGCACGCCGTCTCCGGTCTGCTGTACCAGGCCGGTTGCAACATCATCGATTCGCAGCAGTTCGGCGACCTGGAGGGCGAAGACGCCACGGGCCTGTTCTTCATGCGCGTGCACTTCCAGGCGCCGCCCCAGCTGGCCGATGCCACGACCCTGGCCACGCTGTTCGAACACACGCGGCAGCAGTTCGGCATGCAGGTGCACTTCCACGCGCTGGCCGTGCGGCCGCGCGTGCTGCTGATGGTCAGCCAGCATGGGCATTGCCTGAACGACCTGCTGTTCCGCTGGAAGAGCGGCTCGCTGGCGGTGGACATCCCGGCCATCGTCTCCAACCACCGCACCTACGAAGCGCTGGCCGCCAGCTACGGCATCCCCTTCCACCACCTGCCGCTGGCCGGCGGCAGCAGCGCCGAAACCAAGCGTGCGCAGGAGCAGCAGGTCGAAGCCCTGATCACTGCCGAGAAGATCGACCTCGTCGTGCTGGCGCGCTACATGCAGATCCTCAGCGCCGAGTTCTGCCAGGCGCTGGCCGGCCGCGCCATCAACATCCACCACAGCTTCCTGCCCAGCTTCAAGGGGGCGCGGCCCTACTTCCAGGCCCATGCGCGCGGCGTCAAGCTGATCGGCGCCACCGCGCACTACGTGACGGCCGACCTGGACGAGGGCCCGATCATCGAACAGGACGTGCAGCGCGTGGACCACACGCTGTCGGCCGAGGACTTCACCGCCGTCGGCCGCGACATCGAATGCATGGTGCTGGCCCGCGCCGTGCGCTGGCAGGTCGAACACCGCGTGCTCATCAACGGCCACAAGTGCGTGGTCTTCCGCTAGGGCCATGGCCCGCCGCCCCGTTGTCGCTGCAGCCGCCGCCGCCTCGGGCAGCCCCGATGATCTGGAGGCCGAGTTCTACCTGGCGCTGCGCCACGGCGACATCGAACGCCTGATGGCCGTCTGGGCCGATGACGATGAAATCGTCTGCGTGCACCCCGGCGGCGGGCGTGTCATCGGCGCCGCGGCCATTCGCGCCAGCTTCGAGGCGATCTTCGCCGCCGGCGGCGGCATCCCGGTGCAGATCGAGCAGGTGCACCGGCTGCAGCAACTCGGTTGCGCGCTGCACCACCTGGTGGAACGCATCGACGTGCCCGGGCCGCAAGGCGTGCAGCAGGCCTGCGTGCTGAGCACCAACCTGTACGTGAAGACGTTGGCGGGCTGGCGGCTGGCCTCGCACCATGCCAGCCCGGGCACGATGGCCGAGATGGCGACGCAGGACGGCGACGCACCGTCCACGCTGCATTGAACGCGGGGTTCGGCTACACCGCGCCGGCCTGGCTGCCGGGCGGCAACCTGCAGACCATCTGGGCAGCCACGCGGGCACGCCGCCATGCCGGCGCGCCACCGCGCTTCGCGCGCGAGCGCTGGGCCACGCC
>DAORNK010000369.1:0-4529 GCA_035440985.1 Rubrivivax sp.
CCGAGGCCCAGAAGCAGCAGCGTGAACGCGAGGCCCAGGAAGCCAGGGCCGAAGAGGCCCGCGCCGCCCAGCAGCGTGAGGCCAACCTGCGCCGCATGATGGGCCAGGCCGGCGGCAGCCCCGGCAGCACGGGCACCGCGGCGCACAGCGCTGCACCCTCGGGCACCTACGCCGGCAAGCTGATCGGGGCCGTTCGCCGCAACATCGTCTTCACGGGCGCCCCGGCGGGCAACCCGGTGGCCACGGTGGAAGTCACCGCCGCGCCCGGCGGCAGCATCATCTCGCGCCGCCTGGTCAAGAGCAGCGGGCACAAGGACTGGGACGACGCCGTGCTGCGCGCCGTGGAACGCACGGGCAGCCTGCCGCGTGACACCGACGGGCGCGTGCCCTCACCGGTGACCATCGACTTCAGCTTCCGCGACTAACCGGCGACTTGCGCGCAGGTGTAGCGCGCGATGAACCGGCGGTCGATGCGGTCCTTCCACCACCAGGCCCAGCGGCCCTGGGCCGCCCAGTCACCCCAGGCCATGATGGCGCGGCGCTCGCCGCATGAGATCAGGTTGAGCGTCCTGCGTTGCGGCTGGTGGGGTTGCAGGACACCACCGGCGACATGGCGGCGCAGGTTCAGCAGCAGTGGTGGCCCGGCCCTGACGGCATAGACCCCACTGCGCGGATGCGGCGCATCCACGCGACTGGCCACATCGCCCGCCGCAAAGACCTCGGGGTGCGAACAGCTCTGCAGCGTGGGCCCGGTGCACACGAAGCCCCGCACGTCCAGTTGCAGGCCGCTGCCCGCCAGCCAGGGTGGGGGCTCGGCGCCGGTGGCCAGCACCGGGGCGTCGCAGGCCAGCCGTGCACCGCTGCCCAGCACCAGCACGCCAGGCTGAAGTTCGGCACAGGTGTCGCGAAACACCGTGACACGGCGCGCCGCCAGCACTGCTGCGGCATGCCGCATGACGGCCGGCGGATAGTCCTGCAGCGGTGCGGGCCCACCGGTGACGAGTGCGACACGGGCGCGCTCTTCGGCACCGTCCGCGCCCGCCAGGCGGTACTGCAGGGCCAGGGCCAGTTCGACGCCCGCCGCCCCACCACCGACCACGACCACGTCGACCACCCGTTGCCGGGCCAGTTCGACCAGACCACCGAGCAGCCGCACGAAGTGTTCGATGGGGCGCACGAACATCGCGTTGTCGCGTGCGCCGCGGATGCGGTCGCGGTCCATGCTGGCGCCGGTGTCCAGCGACAGCACGTCGTATTCGGCCGTGCGTCCATCGGCCAGGTGCACGACACGCGCCGCCGCGTCCAGTGCCACGGCCATGCCCTCGACCATCGGCACGCCGGCCGCCGCCGCCAGGGGCGTCAGCGGGATGGCGCATTGATCCGCCGTGTAGTGCCCGGCCACCAGGCCCGGCACCATGCCGGAATACATCTGCCGGGCGAATGGCGTGATCAGCAGCACGTCGGCCCCGGCCATCGGCTCGCGGGCCAGGGCGTGCAGCACCTGCACATGGGCGTGGCCGCCACCCAGCAACACCAAGCGCTTGCTCATCGGACCATCGTCGTTCAGGGCTCCAGCCGCAGGTCGGCCACGAAAGCCACCGACCGCCCGCCCGTATTGTCGGCATCGCCCGCGACGATCAGCGCCGTCACCGGGGGTGGCCGTGGCGCTTCGTCGCCGAAGGCCAGCGCAAAGTCGGCCGCCACCTCGCGCCGCTCGTCCACCCAGGTGTCGGCTGCGTCGGCGGCCGAACGCAGCACGATGTAGCGCACGCGCCGCGAGTAGGCATTGGCCAACACGGTGCCGCGCGGGTCACGCCCGCCCCACACCCAGCACAAGGTGGCGGCGGGCAGTGGCTCGCCCGACCGGGCGCGCGCCAGCCGCAGCCCCTGGCGCTCCCAGAAGGGCACCTGATCCAGCGGCAGGTCAAAGCTCATGCAGACCTTGACTGCGGTGTCGTCCCCGGCCTTGCTGCGCAAGTCGTTGACAGGCGAAGGCGCCTGCACGCGCCAGGACCAGGCCAGCGTGGCCGGCACCGAAGCCCCGGCCAGACCATGCACCAGGTTGCCGTAGGAGCCATCGGCTTCCACCCGCAGGGCCTCGCGCCCCTGCACGCGTTCGGGCATGAAACGCGTCACCGGGGGCTTCTGCTGCGGCAGCGTTGCCACGCGCCAGCCCGGCCCCAGCCCGCTGCCATCGACCAGCGGCGCCAGCAAAGCGCCGCTCAGGGCCAGGCTAAGCGCGACGCCAGGCATGGAAGCGTTCGACCCAGCGCAGCAGGCCCAGCGGCTGGTGGGCGCGCTTCCATTCGCCGGCGGCGTACTTGTTCGCCTCGGCCCAGGTCGGATAGGTGTGGATGGTGGAGAGGATCTTGTTCAGGCCCAAGCCGTGTTTCATGGCCAGCACGTATTCGGCCAGCAGGTCGCCGGCATGCGCGCCGACGATGGTCACGCCCAGGATGCGGTCCTTGCCCGGCACGGTGAGCACCTTCACCCAGCCTTGGGCTGCGCTGTCGGCGATGGCCCGGTCCAGGTCGTCGATGCCGTAGCGCGTCACCTCGAAGGCAATGCCCTTCTCGCGGGCTTCCTGTTCGTTCAGGCCCACGCGCGCGACTTCGGGATCGATGAACGTGCACCAGGGAACCACCGAGTAGTCGGCCTTGAACTTGCGGAACATGCCGAACAGCCCGTTGACGGCCGCGTACCAGGCCTGATGTGCCGCCGTGTGCGTGAACTGGAAGGGCCCGGCCACGTCGCCCGCGGCCAGGATGTTGGGGAAGTTGGTCTGCAAGTATTCGTTGGTGGTGAGGGTGCGCTGTACGGGCACGCCCAATTCTTCCAGACCAAAACCCTGCAGGCGCGCCACGCGGCCCACGGCGCACAACAGCACGTCGAACGGGATGCGCTGCTCGGCGCCGCCCGACTCGACGACGAGGAACTTGTCGCTGCCCTGCCTCTCGCAGCGCAACGCCTTGTGGCCGGTGAGCACCTTCACGCCATCGGCCTGCAGCGCGCGCTGCGCAAAGGCCGACACGTCCTCGTCTTCGCGCAGCATCAGGCGCGGCGCCATTTCCACCTGCGTCACCGCGGACCCGAGCCGCGCAAAGCTCTGCGCCAGTTCGCAGCCGATCGGGCCGCCGCCCAGCACCACCAGGCGCGGCGGCAGTTCGCGCAGACCCCACAGGGTGTCGCTGGTCAGGTAGCCACACGCCTCCAGGCCCGGCAGCGGCGGTACGAAAGGCCGCGCGCCGGTGGCCACGACGATGCTGCGGGTGGACAGGGTCTGCACGCCGCCATCGGCCGCCGTGATCTGCACATGCCAGGGATCCAGGATGCGCGCCGCGCCCAGCTGCACGTCCACGCCCAGGCCGGTGTAGCGCTGCACCGAATCGTGCGGTTCGACTTCACGCACGACATGCGCGACACGCTCCATCACCTGCGCGAAGTCCAGTTTCCAGCTCGCCTGGGCCACGCCGTAGTCGGCGCTGTGCCGCATCTGGCGCACCAGCGTGGCGGTCTTGATCAGTGCCTTGCTGGGCACGCAGCCGTAGTTCAGGCAGTCGCCACCCATCTTGTGCTGCTCGACCAGCGTGACCTTGGCCTTGACCGCGGCTGCGATGTAGGACGTCACCAGGCCAGCCGCACCGGCCCCGATGACCACCATGTTGCGGTCGTAGTGGCGCGGCCGGCGCGCCGCCCAGGGTGCGTAGACGCGACGCGCCTTCACCCCGTCGACGATCTTCTTGGCCAGCAGCGGAAACAGGCCCAGCAGCACGAAGGACAGCAGCAGGCCCGGCGAGACGATGCCCTGCAGTGAACTGATCTGCCCAAGCTGCGTGCCCGCGTTCACGTAGACCGCCGTGCCGGCCAGCATGCCGAGCTGGCTGACACCATAGAAGGTGCCGACCTTCATGCGCGTCAGGCCCATCAGCAGGTTGATCACGAAGAAGGGGAACACCGGCACCAGGCGCAGCGTGAAGAGGTACAGCGCCCCTTCGCGCTCCACGCCGCGGTCGATGTCGGCCAACCGTGCGCCGAAGCGCGCCTTCACGCCATCGCGCAGCACGTAGCGGGCCGACAGCATGGCCAGTGTGGCGCCCAGGCTGGAGGCAAACGACACCAGCAGCAGGCCCACCCAGAAGCCGAACACCGCGCCACCGAGCAGCGTCATGATGGCCGCACCGGGCAGCGACAGCGCAGTCACCGCCACATAGGCAGCGAAGAACGCACCGGCGATCAGCGCAGGGCGCGCCGCATACAGCGCCGCGAAGTCGGCCTGCGCCCCCTTGATGTAGGCCAGGCTCAAGAAGCGGCCCAGATCGAAGGCAAAGAACCCGGCCACCAGGGCCAGCAGGCACAGCACCAGGAGCCATTTGTTCCGGTTCACGCTTCGCTTCTCCAAATGCCTGCTGTCGCCGCGGGAAGCCGCGACCTTACACCGCGCCGGGGCCTGCCACGCCGGCCAGCCATCCGCGCTGCAGCGCCTGGACCAGCCAGGCCGCGAAGTCGAAGTCCGCGCCGGCAGCCTTCAG
>DAORNK010000370.1:0-4528 GCA_035440985.1 Rubrivivax sp.
GCATCCACTGCGGCGACGGCGCTGGCAGGCGGCGCAGCGCCGGACGCAGCCACTGCGGAAGCCGGTGAACCGGGCGAAGCGGCCGAAGCGGCCGCTGGCAGGGCAGGCGTCGAGGCCACCGCAGCAGGCGGCCTGGCCGTCCACAGATCCGGTGGCACGAAATAGACCACCAGGGCAGCAACCATCAGCACGGCGGCGGCCCACACCATCGGTCGAATGGCTGCCGTGCCGAAGCCCGGTCCGTCCCGCCCTGGCCGGTCGCGGAAGGGCTGGTTCATCCCGTTGCCCAGCGGCTCCAGCGGCAGCGCCGCAGCCGCGGGCAGCAAGGCCAGGATGGGTTGCGCATCGATCTTCAGCGTCCGGCACACCGTTTGCGCCAGCGCCCGTGTGAAGGTGGCATCCGGCAGATCCTGCCAGCGGTCATTCTCCAGCGCGTCGAGCTTGCGCGGTGCCACCTTGATCGCCGCAGCCAGCGCGGCGATGTGCAGACCCTGCTTCTCGCGCGCAGCGCGCAGCAGAGCGCCGGCGCTGGGCGAACCGGGCTGGGTGTCAGTCATCGAATCGGCCACGTTCGAACAGCAGGGTTTCAGGTGATTGGGGGAAGCGCTCGTGCAACTGGTTGCCCAGATCCTGCAGCGCGGCGAGATTGCCCATCCGCCGCTCGATGCGCGCGGCCAGCCACAGGCTCTGGGCCGTGATCTGCGCGGGCACGCCGTGAATGCGGCGGACGTAGAAGCGCGCGCGCTCCAGCTCGCCACGGCGCAGCAGGACTTCGGCCAGGTTGAACGCGGTCACCGGGTTGGCGGGATCCAGTTCGAACGAGCGCGACAACGAGCGCTCGGCATCACCCCATTGGCCGGCGCGCGCCTGGCAGACACCCTGCGCCAGGTAGGTGCGCGGCGCGTCGCGATACTGGGGCTGGGCCACGGCACTGTTGAACTGCATGTCCCCTTCGGCGAAGCGGCGCTGCTGGCAGAGGAACCAGCCATAGTTGTGCATCGTGCCGCCGTCGTTGGGCGCCAGCTGCAGGGCACGCTGGAATGCCCGCTCGGCGGCCGCGGCCTGGTCCAGGCTGGCCAGGATCAGGCCGCGCAGACCGTGAGCCGCGGCGAGATCCGGCTTGGCGGTCAGTGCCCGGTTGACCTCTTCGAGCGCGGTCTCTCCCTGACCACGCTGGAAATACAGACCCGCCAGTTCCAGGCGCACGTTGGCGCGACGTTCGGGGTCGCCGGACTCGGCCGCGGCCCGCGCGTCACGCGCCTCGGGCAGGCCGCTCGTGGTGGTCGTGGTCGTGGTGCAGGCGGCCAACAAGGCCGTGATGGCCAGCAGTGCCGCCGACTTGCGCACCGGAGCATCGTTCATGAACCGACTCCCACGCCGGGTGCCGCCGCGCTTGTCCACCGGATCACCTCGGGACGGCGGGCCAGCCGCTGCCGCACAGCGGTACGGTCCTGCACTTCCCCCGCCAGTTGCCCGCACGCCGCGTCGATATCGTCGCCACGCGTCCTGCGGATGGTGGTGACGATGCCCGCGTCCTGCAGCACCTGTGCAAAGGCCAGCACACGTTCGCGCGGTGATCGCTTCAGGCCGGAAGCCGGGAACGGATTGAAGGGAATGAGGTTGAACTTGCAGGGCACGCGGCTGCGTACCCGTTGCACCAATGCCTGAGCCTGGGCCGGTGCATCGTTGACGCCGTCGAGCATGCAGTACTCGAAGGTGATGAAGTCGCGTGGCGCTGCCTCCAGGTAGCGCACGCACGCATCCAGCAGGGCATCGAGGCCATCCTTGCGGTTCAGGGGCACCAGCTGGTCGCGCAGTTCGTCGTCCGGCGCATGCAGTGAAACCGCCAGGGCCACCGGGCAATCCTGTCGCAACCGGTCGATCATGGTGACCATGCCCGAGGTGGAGACCGTGACGCGGCGACGCGAAAGCCCGTAGGCGTGGTCGTCCAGCATGGTGCGCAGCGCCGGCATCAGCGCGGCGTAGTTCTGCAACGGCTCACCCATGCCCATCATCACCACGTTGTCGATGGCGCGCTCACCGGCGGCCAGACCCAGCCGCTGGCGCAACTGATGCTCGGCATGCCAGAGCTGAGCCACGATCTCGCCCGTGCTCAGATTGCGGCTGAAGCCCTGGTGGCCGGTGGAACAGAACCGGCAACCCACGGCACAACCGGCCTGCGACGACACGCACAGGGTGCCGCGGTCGACCTCCGGGATGAAGACGGTCTCGATGGCATTGCCGCCGCCGACGTCGAACAGCCACTTCACCGTGCCGTCTGCCGATTGATGCTCGCTCAGCACCACCGGGCGCCGCACCTCCGCACAGCCAGCCAGCTGGGTGCGCAGCGACTTGGCCAGGTCCGACATGCGTTCGAAGTCGGACTCGCCCTTCTGATGGATCCAACGGTAGAGCTGAACGGCGCGGAAGCGCTTTTCCCCCAGCCCGGCGCAGAACGCAGCCAGCCCCTCGAGATCGAAATCCAGGAGATTGGCAAACATGGCGGTGCGGGCTGCCCGGGCCTCGGACTGCTTCAGCGGGAATAGACGTTCATGCCGGGGAAGAAGAAGCCGACCTCGACCGCCGCCGTTTCCGGTGCGTCGGAGCCGTGCACCGCGTTGGCGTCGATGCTGTCGGCGAAATCGGCCCGGATGCTGCCCTTGGCCGCCTTCTTCGGGTCCGTGGCGCCCATCAGCTCACGGTTCTTGGCGATCGCGTTGTCACCTTCCAGCGCCTGGATCATCACCGGGCCGGAAATCATGAAGCTGACCAGATCGTTGAAGAACGGGCGCGCCTTGTGCACGGCGTAAAACGCCTCGGCTTCGCCGCGCGAGAGGTGGACCATCTTGGCTGCAACGATCTTCAGGCCGGCCGCTTCGAAGCGGGCGTAGATCTGGCCGATGACGTTCTTGGCCACGGCGTCGGGCTTGATGATCGAAAGGGTGCGTTCAACCGCCATGAAAAGTTCTCCTGAATCAATGACTTGGCAAAGTTTTTGATTGTAGCCTGTGAGGGCGCGGTCCAGCGTCGCCGGATCGGCGTCAACTCACCGCTGCCGGCCGCCCCGCGGCCCGCGCTGGCCGCCGCCACCGCCACCCGAGCGCCGGCCGCGACCACCGCCACCGCTCTTGCGCCGGAAGGCGTCGGCGCCGATATAGCCGACCGCGGTCTGCAGCGGATCGGGGATGCGATCGGGGTCGCCCCCACCCTTCTTGCCCCCGCGCGGCGAGTGCGCAAAGCGCTTGTCATAGGTCTGCTGCAGCGGGTTGGGGATGGGGCCGTCCTCGGGGATCTCGCGCGGCTGCGCACGTGCCTGCTGGATATGTCGCTTGTCGAAGGTCTGCTGCAGGGGGTTGGGAATCGGACCGTCTTCCGGCAGTTCGCGCCGCTGGCGTGCCTGCTGGATGGCGCGCCTGTCGAAGGTCTGCTGCAGCGGATTGGGAATGGCACCACCCTCCCCCGGTTCTGCACGCGGCCCGCGCGGTGGACGATCGGCGCGGTTGGGCCGCGGACCCCGATCCGGGCTGCGGTCGGGTGCCCTATCCGGACCACGATCCGGCCCGCGATCGAGACCTCGATCACTGCGGCCCTTGCCACGGCGGTTGCGCCCCCGCCTGCCGCCACCGCCTTCGCCGTCGGATTCGCTGGCGCGCGGCCCGCTGGCCAGTTGACGCAAGGCACGCAGGTCGGGCCCTTCCAGGTCGACCCAGACGCCCCGCTTGAGGCCCCGCGGCAGGACCACGGAACCGTAGCGGATGCGGATCAGCCGACTCACCGCGTGGCCCACCGCCTCGAACAGGCGGCGCACTTCGCGGTTGCGCCCTTCGGTGATGACGACGCGATACCAGTGGTTGACGCCTTCGCCGCCGCCGTCTTCGATGCTCTTGAAACCACAGCGCTGGCCGTCGATATCGACCCCCTCCAGCAGGCGTGTCCTGGCATCCGGTTCCAGCACCCCCAGCGAGCGCACCGCGTACTCGCGTTCGACGCCGAAGCGCGGGTGCATGAGCTGGTTGGCGAGCTCGCCGCTGTTGGTGAACAGCAGCAGGCCCTCGGTGTTTATGTCCAGGCGGCCGACGGACTGCCACTTGCCCTGCGGCAGGCGCGGCAGACGGCGAAAGACGGTGGGTCGCTGCTGCGGGTCGTCGTGGGTGACCACCTCACCCGCCGGCTTGTGATAGGCCAGCACCCGGGGCGGCGGTGGCGCGATGCGATAGCGCACCGGCTTGCCGTCGACGTGGATGCGGTCCCCGAAGGAGACGCGCTGCCCCGTGTGCGCCGCTTCGCCGTTGACCGTCACGCGGCCTTCGATCACCATCTGTTCCAGGTCGCGGCGCGAGCCCACGCCGGCCTGGGCGAGCACCTTCTGCAGCTTGGGCGCGTCGGCCTCGGCCGCCAGCACGCGCTTGGCGGGCTGCTCGGCATCGGTCTCGGCGGCGGGCGCATCGGGCACCGCTGTTTCGGCGTCGTAGGCCCCCGAGAGCACCTCGGCAAACACCTCGACGGACTGCGCAGCGGGTTCGCGCAC
>DAORNK010000371.1:0-4527 GCA_035440985.1 Rubrivivax sp.
GGCGTTCAAGCGGACCGCCACGCTGCTGGCGGCCGCTTAACTTGCACGTTAGGCGCTGTCCTACTCAGGCCGCTTGATGCATGCCGGAACAGCCATCTTGCGGTTCGCGGAGTTTGCCGCACATGACAGTAGTTGCACCCAACCCAAGCGCGCCACGGTCCGGCTGCGGAGACCGGGAGGCCTTGCTGGTCTGGCAGTAAGCGTCCGCCGAAGTCATCTTGAACTTGCCGTAGGCGCAAAGGATGCTCGTGTCCACCAGAACTCTTGGTGGACACGTGGACACTATCGGACAGCGGCCTGAAGCGGGTCGTCGGCGCCGGCGACTGCACAGCGATGAGTTCAAGGCCGATGCCGTTGCCGCGGCGTCGAGGCCGGGCGTGTCGATGGCGTCGGTCGCCCTGACACGCGGGATCAACGCCAACCTGCTGCGTCGTTGGGTGCGTGAGGCAGAGGTGCTCGCAGGCGGGGGAGTGGGCAAGGTTGCGGCTGTGGCGCAGACGTTCTTGCCCGTGCAACTACCCGAGCCAGCCGCTCCTGCCGGAGAGATCCGCATCGACATACGCCGCGGCACGACGACGGTGACGGTGAACTGGCCGATGGCCGCTGCCACCGAGTGCGCTGGCTGGATGCGAGAGTTGCTGCGGTGATCCGCATCGAAGCGGTGTGGTTGGCCGTTGAGCCGCTGGACATGCGCGCCGGCACGGAGGCTGCCATGGCCCGCGTTGTGAACGTCTTCGGCGCGGCCCGCCCGCATCACGCGTACCTGTTCGCCAACCGGCGAGCCAACCGCATGAAGGTGCTGGTGCACGACGGCATCGGCGTGTGGCTGGCGGCGCGGCGCCTGAACAGCGGCAGGTTCACCTGGCCAAGGGACGGTGCGACGACGGTCGCCCTCAGCCGGGCGCAGTTCGATGCGCTGGTGCTGGGCCTGCCGTGGCAACGCATCGGCGAGGCCGGTGTCATCCGGGTGCTGTAGCGCAGCGCAATTGCCGAATTCGCCAATGGACCCGGCCGGCATGGGCCGGCATGATCACGATCCGTGATCGCCGCGCAGCCACTCGACGCCCTGGACCCGCAGCAGA
Organism: Rubrivivax sp.; assembly: GCA_035440985.1. Taxonomy (GTDB): domain Bacteria; phylum Pseudomonadota; class Gammaproteobacteria; order Burkholderiales; family Burkholderiaceae_C; genus Rubrivivax. Next base: position 1,083 of record DAORNK010000371.1, read on the forward strand.
TGCGCCAGGCGCTGCTGTCCCTGATGGCTGAGGTCGCAGCCAAGGACGAGTTGCTCGCCCGCGAGCGTCGTGAAGTGGCCTTCAAGCAGGCGCTGATCGACAAGCTCACGCACGAGGTGGCCAACTTGCGACGGCTGAAGTACGCCGTCACCAGCGAGAAGTTCTGCGCCGGCATGAGCGCCGAGCAGAAGAGCCTGATCGAGGAGACGCTGGACAGCGACATCGCGCAGCTGACGGTCGAGCTCGAGCAGGCCGACGCCGACCAGGGCGGCAAGGACAAGAAGAACAGGCAAGCGCCCAAGCGCGAACCGCTGCCGCCGCACCTGCCGCGTCGCGACGTGCACCACGAGCCCGAGAACACGGCTTGCGCGTGCGGCTGCGCGATGAAGCGCATCGGCCAGGACGTCGCCGAGCGGCTGGACTACGAGCCGGGCGTGTTCACGGTGGAGCGCCATGTGCGCGGCAAGTGGGCCTGCGCGCACTGCCAGAAGCTGGTGCAGGCACCGGTGCGCGCGCACGTCATCGACAAGGGCATCCCCACCGCCGGGTTGCTGGCCCAGGTGCTGGTGGCCAAGTTCCTCGATCACCTGCCGCTGTACCGCCAGGAACGCATCTTCGAGCGTGCGGGCATGCTGATCGCCCGTTCCACCCTGGCGCAGTGGGTCGGCGAGTGCGGCGCGCAGTTGCAGCCACTGGTGGACGCCTTGACAGCGGAGCTGCTGCGCCACGCGGTGCTGCACGCCGACGAGACGCCGGTGGGCATGCTCAAGCCGGGCAACAAGAAGACCCACAAGGCCTACATCTGGACCTACTGCACGACCAGCTTCAACCAGCCCCGTGCCGTGGTGTTCAACTTCGCCGAGACCCGCAGCGGCGGCAACGTGCGCGGCTTCCTGCGCCACGATGCACAGAGCGCGCGCGAGAAGGCCTGGGCCGGTACGTTGGTGACCGACGGGTTCTCGGGCTACAAGGCCACGTTCGAGCGTGGCGTCACCGAGGCTGGATGCGTCGCGCATGCCCGGCGCAAATTCCACAAGCTGTGGGCCAACCATGGCAGCAAGGTGGGCGAGCGGGCGCTGCGGTACTTCCAGGTCCTCTTCAGGATCGAGGAAGAGGTCGCCACGGCCACGGCTGAAGAACGAAGACGAGTGCGGCATCGCAAGTCACGAAGAGTGGCGGCGGCGCTGAACAAGTGGCTGCTGGCACAGCGACAACTGGTGCCAGACGGATCGGCCACTGCCAAGGCCATCGACTACAGCTTGAAGCGATGGCAGGCGCTGACGCGCTACATCGACGACGGCAACGTGCCGATCTCGAACAACTGGGTCGAGAACCAGATCAGGCCGATTGCGCTCGGACGGTCGAACTGGCTGTTCGCCGGCAGCCTGCGTGCGGGCAAGCGGGCCGCCGCGATCATGAGCCTGGTGCACTCGGCCAAGATCAACGGCCACGATCCGTACGCCTACCTCAAGGACGTGCTGCAGAGGCTGCCCACGCAGGCCGCCAGCAGGATCGAGGAACTGCTGCCGCATCGCTGGATGCCGCCGGCCGCTGCGCACTGAGCCTGTTCGCCGAAGTAAAGATGACTTCGGCGGACGCTTACGTCTGGCACGCAGAACTACGCGTCCATCATCACGGTTCAGCAAGGCCGCGTCCACGCTCAGGCTCCGGCCAACGCCCTTCGTTGTTCGCTTGCTGGCGCGGCTTCGGAAGCAGTGCAGGGTGCTGCCTGTGCAGCTTCGTCGTTGGGGCTGCGCCTAACTCGGCGTTCAAGCGGACCGCCAACAGCGTGGCGCCCTGGCCGCGAGGCCGTGGTGTTTATCATCGTCCTCGCGGCCAGGACACCACGCTGCCGGCGGCCGCTTAACTTGCACGTTAGGCCGCACGAACATCCACTCCTATGCCGTTGGGTCTTTTGTCGGTGCTTGGACCTATTGCAGACGCCCTGGTCATGGTCGGGGTCCTGAAGGAATCTTCCGGCCGTGATGCTAAGACTCGTGTGGAGCTGCGAACTGCAGGTACCTTGCTGCAGCGCGCCATGGCGCGTGAGCAATGTCAACTCGCTGAGGCAGAGGCAACACATCTAGGCGAATCAGCCGCTCGCTTGAAGGTGATTCTCGGCGCAAGCGAAGTCGAAAACGTACGCACCAACAACAAGCTTGGCGAGCTTGCCTCCGCTCTTGAGGCCGCTGCACCGAAGTTGCGATCTGGTCATCTGGGCTTCTCGGCATGCTTTGCCTTACTGTCTCGTATTCGCGAATGCAGTGCCGACTCGCGAAGCAAGTAGATCGGGCTTGCCGGCAGTGCGGCCTAACCCTGCGCTCAACCGGAGCGCCAACGGCAGGCCACCTTGCCCGCGCGGCGCCGCTTGCTTATCCTGCGCCGCACGGGCAAGGCGCCCTGCCGTCGTCGCCCGGTTAGCTCCACGTTAGGCGCCACACACCCACCGCCCTTGCGCTCGTCGGTTTATGTAGATACACTAACCGAGTGGCAATCACCTACGATCCCGACAAGAGAGCCCGAACCCTTGCGGAACGCCAGTTGGACTTCGAGGACGCCAAGCTGGTCTTCGAAGCCGTGAACTTCGAGACTGAAGACAGACGCAAGGACTACGGTGAGAAGCGGATCATCTGCTTCGGGATGTTGAGAGATCGAATGGTCGTCATAGGCTACACACCGCGGGGCGCGGATCGCCACGTGTTCAGCATGAGGAAAGCAAATGACCGCGAGCAAGCGCTCATCGCACCGCTCCTTGGGGTCTGACCTCGCCAAGGTCGCAGCACACGTCATCCAGCCGGAAGAGTACGAAGAGCTTCCGGAGCTTACGGAGGATATGCTCGCCCGGGGCAAGGTGAACAAGGGTGGTCGCCCGCGTTCAGAGAACCCCAAGAAACTGATCTCCATCCGCCTGCCGGAGGATGTCATCCTAAAGTGGCGAGCTACCGGCCCAGGTTGGCAAACGCGCATGGCCGAGAAGCTGGCACGAGTCGTACCCAAGTGACGCCTAACAACTCGCTCAAGCTGACCCGCTACGGCAGGCGCTGTAAGCCCAGCCTGAGGTACTCCGTACATTGTCTCAGTCTGGGCTTACAGCACCTTCCTCCGCGGGCAGCTTAGCTCGAACGTTAGGCGCTGTCCTACTCAGGCCGCTCGGCGCATGCCAAGACAGCCGTCCTGCAGTTCTCGGAGCCCGCCACACATGGTTGCGTCGGCACCAAACCCAAGCACACCACGGTCCGGCTGCGGAGACCGGGAGGCTCTGCTGGTGTGGCACGCAGAACCACGCGTCCGCCATCGGGGTTCGGCCCGGTCGCGTCCACGCTCGAAGTCCGGCCAACGCCCTTCGTTGTTCGCTGGCTGGCCCAGCTTCGGAACCAGTGCAGGGCGCTTCTTGTGCAGCTTCGTCGTTGGGGCTGCGCCTAACTCGGCGTTCAAGCGGACCGCC
>DAORNK010000372.1:0-4496 GCA_035440985.1 Rubrivivax sp.
GGCGGCAGGCCGCTGGCCACCTGCACCGGCGCCGGCGCGGCGGCAGGCGGCATGCTCATCGGTGCGAGCTTCGGCGAGCCGGTGCTGGGCGAACCGAATCCAGGTGTCTTGTCCTGGTCGTCGTGCACCACGCCGCCGCGGCCGCCGTCGAAGGCACTCTCGCGGTTGAAGGCGGCGGGCTCGCTGGCGGAGAAGCCGCCGGTGGCCTTGTTGCGGGTGGTGTTGAAACCCGCGTCGCCCACCATCTGCTGCTCGATCTCGTCGATCTTGGCCTTCACGCCGTCGGTGCGGGCCGAGTTGGGTTCCGGCAGGCGTGCCTCGGAGTCGTCCAGGCGCGACGAGGTGCCGAGCGCCGCCAGTTGCTCGGGCGAAAGGCCTTCGCGGCGCACGCGGCGCAACATGTCGAATTCTCGCTTGCGCACGAAGTCGTTGCGCCGCTTGCGCTCGATCATCGCCTTGAGCTCGGATTTCTCGATCTCCAGTTCGCGCGAATCCTCCTGACGCGAGCTGAGGTCGGTCCAGTCGGTGGCCGGGTTCGCGACAAAGCGAACCACCTTGCGAAAGAAGCTCTCGTTTTCGGCCATGGCTCCGGGATGGTACTCCGCGCGGTCGGGGGATTCCGAGCCCTAAGTCGTGAAAGGGACTCCGCACGGATGCGCGGAGTCAGGCGTCAGGAGTCAGTCTCCGAACATCTTCTGCTTGAGTTCGCGCCGCTGCTGGGCTTCCAGCGAGAGCGTGGCCGTGGGCCGGGCGAGCAGGCGGGCCAGGCCGATGGGCTCTCCGGTCTCGTCGCAGAAGCCGTAGTCGCCGCTGTCCAGGCGCGCCAGTGACTGGGCGATCTTCTTCAGCAACTTGCGTTCGCGGTCGCGCGTCCGCAGTTCCAGCGCGTGCTCTTCCTCGATGGTGGCGCGGTCGGCCGGGTCCGGCACGATGGACGTGTCCTCGCGCAGGTGTTCGGTGGTTTCGCCGGCATTGGACAGCAGGTCGTCCTTCTGCTTTTGCAGGTTGGCGCGGAAGAACTCGATCTGCTTGTCGTTCATGTACTCGCTGTCGGGCATGGCGAGCAGTTCTTCGACCGTCAGGTCGCGGCCGGGCTTGTTCTTCCAGGCATTCGCGAGCTTGGGGTCGATCTTCTGGGCGGGCTTGGGCAATTCGGCCGTCTCTGTCATCTGGCGGGCAACCGGCCGGACGGCCGGCGCAAAGCGATCGGTGAAGCGGTTGGCAGCCGGCGCGGGCGCCGGTACGGGGGCCACTGGGGCCGGTGCGGCAGCCGGCTTGGCTGCTGCTTTCGACAAGGGCGTCGGCTTGGCAGCGGGCGCCGGGGCCACCTTGGCAGGAGGCTTGGCCGGTGTCCTGGGTTCTGGTTGGGCGGCAGGCGCCTTGGCGGCCGCGCCTTTGGGCGGGGGCGTCTTGGCTGCCGGCGTTCTGGCAACTGGCGCGTTGGCTGCCTGCGCCTTGGGGGCGGGAGACTTCACAGCGGTCTTGGTCACGGGTTTGGCGGGGGCCGCGGCGGCTTTCCTGGCGGTGGTCTTGGCAGGCGCCTTGACAGGTGCCTTGGCGGCCACTTTGGCGGCGGGCTTGGCCGGGCCGGCGGCCTTGGCGGGCGCCTTGCCTGCTGCTGCGGCCTTGGCCTGGGGCTTGCTCACGAGGACCTCCTCCCGTTCGGGGGACATGGGTGCTGGCTCAGCGCCCTGCACAACGCAGAGCGGCTTGCCTTGAGGCCACTGCCGGCGGCGCACGGGGCTGGACCGGGTGGACCTTCAAGGCGCGCGGATTGTAGCCATGCCCAGGACAGCCCCAGTCCGACTTCGGCAACGGCTGTAGCGCCGGTCACACGAGGCACTGTTCCAGGCCCTGCAGCAACACGTCGCGCGGCAGGTCGATGCCGATGAAGACGATCTTGCTGCCCTTGTCCTCGCCCTGTGCCCATTTGGGCCCCAGGTCGCTGCCCATCAGCTGGTGCACGCCCTGGAAAATGACCTTGCGGTCGCTGCCCTTCATCAGCAGCACGCCCTTGTAGCGCAGCATCTTGGGGCCGTAGACCTGCACGATGGCACCCAGAAAGTCCTCGAGCTTGGCCGGGTTGAAGGCCTTCTTGCTGCGGAAGACGAAGGACTTGACGTCGTCCTCGTGGGCGTGGTGGTGCGGATGGTCGCAATGTTCGCCAGGGCCGTGATCGTGGCCGGCGTGATCATGGTCATGCGCGTCGTGCCCGCCATCGGCGTTCAGGAACTCCGGGTCGATCTCCAGCTTGGCGTTCAGGTTGAAGCCCTTCAGGTCGAAGACCTCCTGGATCGGCACCTCGCCGAAGTGCACCTTGCGCTGCGGCGCGCGCGGGTTCATGTGCTTGACGCGGTGCTGCAGGTCGGCGAGTTCGGTCTCGCCCACCAGGTCGGTCTTGCTGATGAAGATCTGGTCGGCAAAGCCGATCTGGCGGCGCGCTTCCTGGCGTTGGTCGAGCTGGGTCTGGGCGTGTTTGGCGTCCACCAGGGTCAGGACGCTGTCCAGCAGGTAGCTTTCGGCGATCTCGTCGTCCATGAAGAAGGTCTGCGCCACCGGGCCGGGGTCGGCCAGGCCGGTGGTTTCGATCACCACGCGGTCGAACTGCAGTTCACCCTTGCGGCGCTTCTCGGCCAGCGTGGACAGCGCGGAGCGCAGGTCTTCACGGATGGTGCAGCAGACGCAGCCGTTGTTCATCTGGATGATCTGCTCCTGCGTGTCAGCCACCAGGATCTCGTTGTCGATGTTCTCCTCGCCGAACTCGTTTTCGATGACGGCGATCTTCTGGCCGTGGTGTTCACTGAGCACGCGCTTGAGCAGCGTGGTCTTGCCCGAGCCCAGGAAGCCGGTGAGGATGGTGGCGGGGATGAGCCCGGTGGCAGGGGTGGTCATGTCGATTGCTCGTCAAGTGCTTGGGTTCAGGTCGTGGCGGCCCAGTCCTGCAGGCGCGGCAGCAGGGCGCGGTAGGGCGCCAGCAGCACGGCGGCCATCGCGGCCTTGACGGCCAGGTCGCCGGCGGCCAGCGACAGCCAGTCCATAGCGCTGCCCGCAAAGGCCAGGAAGAAGAACACCGCGGTGTCCACCACGCTGGCCACCAGCGAGCCGATCAGCGGCGCCTTCCACCAGCTGGCGGCGCGCCAGCGGTTGAAGACCGTGATGTCCATCACCTGGGACAGGATGAAGGCGGCACCCGAGGCCACGGCGATACGCCAGGGCGCCAGCCACAGCGACACCAGCACCGCCACGGCGAAGCCGACCCAGGCGACGCGTCGGGCGGCGGTCGGGCCCAGGGCGCGGTTGGTCAGGTCGCTGACCAGAAAGACCAGCGGGTAGCTGAAGGCACCCCAGGTCAGCCAATCGTTGATCGGGTGCTGCACCAGCACGTTGGACAGCACGATGACCGCCGCCATGGCCAGGATGGGCGTGCGCAGTGCGGCGATCTGGGGCTGATTCATTGGGGGTGGTGGCCAGGACAGGGGCCCGCATTGTCGCTGCTGGCGCGCTTGGATGCCGGCGGCTCGGTTATTCTTGCCGCACCACCACTTCCGGCACAGCCTTCGTGTCTGAACCGCCTTCTCCCAGATCCGCGCGCGCGATGCCGCTCGCGAGCGTGGACAAGAGAACCCTGTTCGAACGCCTGGTGGAGTTCGTCTCGCCCGGCCCGGACAGCAAGGACGAACTGATCCGCACCCTGGCCGACGCCGAAGACCGCGAGCTGATCGAGCCCGAGTCGCGGCTGATGCTCGAAGGCGTGCTGCGCATGGCCGACATGACGGCGGGCGACGTGATGGTGCCGGCCACCCGGATGGACCTGCTGTCCATCGAGTCGGCCTACGAGGACCTGCTGGGCGTGGTCATCCAGACAGGGCACTCGCGGTTTCCGGTCTACGACGGCGGGCGCGACAACATCATCGGCATCCTGATGGCCAAGGACCTGCTCAAGCTGCAGCGGTCGCCGGATCTGAACCTGCGCACCCTGCTGCGGCCAGCGGTCTTCGTGCCGGAGAGCAAGCGTCTGAACGAGCTGCTGCGCGAGTTCCGCTCCAACCGCAACCACCTGGCCATCGTGATCGACGAGTTCGGCAACACGGCGGGGCTCATCACGATCGAGGACGTGCTGGAAGAGATCGTCGGCGAGATCGAAGACGAGTTCGATGAGCAGGAACAGGAAAACGGCATCTATACACTGGCCGATGGCAGCCACCGCGTGGCGGGCGACGTGTCCATCGTGGCGGTCAACGAAGCCTTCGGCACGCGCCTGAGCGAAGAGGACTTCGACACCATCGGTGGCCTGGTGGCGCAGGAACACGGGCGCGTGCCACGCCGCGGCGAGACGGTGGCCATCGGGGGCCTGGCCTTCACGGTGATGATCGCGCGCGGCGGCGCGGTGCGCTGGTTCCGCGTCTCGCGCCTGCCCGAGGCGGCCGAAGACAGCGTGCTCGATTGAGCCCGCGTCTGCGCCTGGCGCTGCACACCGGCGCGGCCGCCGGCCTGGG
>DAORNK010000373.1:0-4484 GCA_035440985.1 Rubrivivax sp.
CGCCACGGCCACGACCGGCAGCGCCGGCCATCACAACGCCTGCCAACCACAGCGCGGCCGGCACTGCCAGCAAGGAGGCTGCCGGCGGTGCTGCCGCAGCCACCAACACCGCACCGGCAGCCGCCCAGCCTCAGCCTGCGCCGGTGGCCGACTCTGCGCAGCAGGGGGCCAGTCCCGAAGCGCGTTGTGGCGGACGCAATCCCATCATGTACTTCGTATGCATGGAGCGGCAATGCCTGCGATCCGAGTTCGCGGACCACGCCGACTGCAAGCGCTGGCGCAAGGACGCCAAGCGTGATTGAGGAAGTCGCCAAGGGTTAGGCACGATGTAGGAGCTGGCGGTTTGCCGGTACACCGCTGGGCTGACACCGCCGGAGCCCAGAATTGCCACTCGCCGATGCACGCCCCCATGCCGCCGCCTGGCCGGCCCGCCTGCCACGCGAGCTGGTGTTGCCCGAGACCACGCTCTGGTTCAATCTGGAGGTCAGCGCCCGGCGCTATCCGCGCAAGGCCGCCTACGTCTTCTTCGGCCGGACGCTGAGCTTCGCCGACCTGCACGATCAAGCGCTGGCGCTGGCCGGCTGGTTGCAGGCGCAGGGCGTGCGCAAGGGCGACCGTGTGCTGCTCTTCATGCAGAACTGCCCGCAGTTCGTGGTGGCCTTCTATTCGGTGCAAAGGGCCGATGCGGTGGTCGTGCCGGTCAACCCGATGAACCGCGTGGAGGAGTTCGGCCACTACATCACCGATCCGCAGGCCCGGGTGGCGCTGACCACGGCGGACCTGGCGCCCATCGTGGCCGAGGCCAGCCAGCGCTTGCCGGCTCAACAGCGGCTGCAGCACATCGTGGCGACCCGGCTGGCCGACGCGATGCCGGCGGAGCTGGACCCGTTGGAGAGCCCCGCACCGGCGATGCTGGACTGGCTTCGGGCTGATCCGCCGCTGCCAGCCGCGTGCACGCGCTGGGCCGATGCGCTGGCCGCCGGCGCCACACCCGGGCCTGCGTCTTCAGGTCCGGATGACCTGGCCCTGTTGCCCTACACCTCCGGCACCACCGGCATGCCCAAGGGCTGCCTGCACACGCACCGCACGCTGATGCCCAACGTGGTGGGTGGTGGCCTGTGGAGCCACGTCAGCGCCGAATCGATCAGCCTGGGCGTGGTGCCCATGTTCCACATCACCGGCATGCTCTACGGCGTGCTGGCGCCGGTGTACAACGGGTCGACCGTGGTGCTGATGCCGCGCTGGGATCGTGAACTGGCCGGCCGGCTGGTCTCGCGCCACCAGGTGACGCACTGGACCTGCATCCCGACCATGATCATGGATCTGTTCGGCAGCCCCAACTACCGCAGCTTCGATCTGAGCAGCCTGCGCTATCTGTCCGGCGGCGGCGCTGCCATGCCACAGGCCGTGGCCGAAAGGCTGCAGCAGGAATTCGGGCTGACCTTTGCCGAAGGCTATGGCCTGACCGAAACAGCCGCGCCCAGCCACGCCAACCCGCCCGAGCGTGCCAAGCTGCAGTGCCTGGGCATTCCGCTGTTCGGCACCGACAGCCGCATCATCGATCCTGATACGTTGCAGGAACTGCCGGATGGCGAAACCGGCGAGATCGTCACGCACGGACCCATGGTCTTCAAGGGCTATTGGGGTCACCCCGAGGCGACGCAGGCGGCCTTCATCCAGATCGACGGCAAGCCCTTCTTCCGCACCGGCGACATCGGCCGGCGCGACGAGGAAGGCTACTTCTTCATCACCGACCGCCTGAAGCGCATGATCAACGCCAGCGGCTACAAGGTCTGGCCCAGCGAGGTGGAGTTGCTGCTGTTCAAGTGCCCGCTGGTGCTGGAGGCCTGCGTGGTCGCGGCGCGTGATGCCTACCGCGGTGAAACCGTCAAGGCGGTGGTCGTGCTGCGCCCCGAGGCACGCGGCCACGCCACCGGGCAGGACGTCATCGACTGGGCACGCGAGCACATGGCCGTCTACAAGGTGCCGCGCGTCGTGCAGTTCGTCGATGCGCTGCCGCGCAGTGGCTCGGGCAAGGTGATGTGGCGGCAGATACAGGAGTCCGGCTGAGCCCCGCAGGGCTGCGCCACGCGCTGGCCAACGCGGGCCGTGCAGACTGCAGCGCGTTCAAGACCAACGACAGGGACAATCGGACGATGAGCGAAGACAGCCAGATCGTCGTGCCCGCTTCCTTCGTGGCCTTGTATCTGACGCCTGACCGCAGCCGGCCGACGGCCCGTCGGGCGGACATCGCCGAAAGGCACGAGTTCTGCGAGGACCTGGCGCAGATGCTGACCGAAGAGGCCAGACTCAAGCTCTGGGAGTTGGGTGTGACCGAGGCCGACGTGCTGGAGCGCGTGCATCTGGGGCTGCTGGCCCATGGCAGCCCCTTGAGTCAGGCCGAGGCTGGATGGGTCGTCTGCCGTCTGGCCGAACTGCTGGGCTGGGAGATGCCACTGCCTCGTCCAGGGTACGGGCCTGAAGACATCGGCTGATGTCCAGCCAGGGGCGTGACCGGCATCACGCCCCATCGTGCTGGGCGCCGTCTACTGCAGCGTCACCTCGACACGGCGCGCCAGGCTGGCGTCGCCGGTGGCAGTGGTGTCTTCGGGCTTCTTGAGTTCGATCTTGTCTTCGGCAATGCCCGCCGCCTTCAGCGCGTCGCGCACCGCAAACGCGCGATGCTTGGCCAGCTCGACATTCTTGGCCGGGTCGCCGCTGGCATCGGTGAAGCCGCTGACAACCGCCTTCTTGCCTTCGGCCACGCCCTTGATCACGTCGGCCAGAGCACCAGCGGAGCCGGCCGGCACCTCGGACTTGCCGGTCGCGAAGTAGAACTTCACCACCCCCCCTTCGACCTTGATCGACGACGTGTCATCGGCCATGGCGGCAGCCGGGCCGGCAGGTGCCGCTGCGGGCGCCGCGGCGTGTGCCGCAGCCGGGGCCTTCACGGTCATCGGCAGCAGCGGCACGATCAGAAGCGCCACGATGTTGATGATCTTGATCAGCGGGTTGACGGCCGGGCCGGCGGTGTCCTTGTAGGGGTCGCCCACGGTATCGCCGGTGACGGCAGACTTGTGCGCTTCGCTGCCCTTGCCACCGTGGTGGCCGTCTTCGATGTACTTCTTGGCGTTGTCCCAGGCGCCACCACCGGTGCACATGGAGATGGCCACGAACAGGCCTGTGACGATGGTGCCCATCAAGAGCCCACCCAGCGCGGCCGCGCCCAGCAGCAGGCCAACGACCACCGGCACGATCACCGGCAGCAGCGACGGGATCATCATTTCCTTGATGGCCGCCTTGGTCAGCATGTCCACGGCGGTGCCGTACTCAGGCTTCCCGGTGCCTTCCATGATGCCCTTGATTTCCTTGAACTGTCGGCGCACTTCCACCACCACCGAGCCGGCGGCGCGGCCCACGGCCTCCATCGCCATCGCGCCGAAGAGATAGGGAATCAGGCCACCGATGAACAGCCCGACGATCACCTTGGGGTCGCTCAGGTCGAAGCTGACCAGCATGCCGCGGCTCTCGAGCGAGTGCGTGTAGTCGGCAAACAGCACCAGTGCCGCCAGGCCGGCGGAACCGATGGCATAACCCTTGGTGACGGCCTTGGTGGTGTTGCCCACCGCGTCCAGCGGGTCGGTCACGTCGCGCACGCTCTTGGGCAGTTCGGACATCTCGGCAACGCCGCCGGCGTTGTCGGTGATGGGGCCGTAGGCGTCCAGCGCGACCACGATGCCGGCCATGCTCAGCATCGAGGTGGCGGCCACGGCGATGCCGTACAGGCCGGCCAGCTGGTAAGAGACCAGGATGGCGATGCAGACGAAGATCACCGGCCAGGCGGTTGAGCGCATGGAAACGCCCAGGCCCGCGATGATGTTGGTGCCATGGCCGGTGGTGCTGGCCTGCGCGATGTGCTGCACGGGGCTGTATTGCGTGCCGGTGTAGAACTCGGTGATCCAGACCATCGCGGCGGTCAGCACCAGGCCGACGGCGCAGGTGCCGAACAGCGCCATCGCCGAGACGCTGCCGCCGGCCACCAGCGTCAGCGGTTGCGGGAACATCATCGTGGTGACGAAGTAGAAGGCGATCAGCGACAGCACGCCCGCCACGGCCAGACCCTTGTACAGCGCCGGCATCACGTTTTTCATGCCCGGCGAGGCCTTGACGAAGAAGCAGCCGATGATGGAAGCGATGATCGACACACCGCCCAGCATCAACGGGTAGACCACCGCATTGATGGTGGCACCGCTGACCATCAGCGCACCCAGCGCCATCGTCGCGATGAGCGTGACGGCGTAGGTCTCGAACAGGTCGGCGGCCATCCCGGCGCAATCGCCGACGTTGTCGCCCACGTTGTCGGCGATCACGGCCGGGTTGCGCGGGTCGTCCTCGGGGATGCCGGCTTCCACCTTGCCCACCAGGTCGGCGCCGACGTCGGCGCCCTTGGTGAAGATGCCGCCGCCGAGACGGGCGAAGATCGA
>DAORNK010000374.1:0-4423 GCA_035440985.1 Rubrivivax sp.
TTTGGCCCTATGCAGGGGCCTACGCGGGCACGATTCATATCTTCACAAGCTCTTGGCCCCACGCCGCCTGGGCTTCCTGGCGCCGGCGGCCAGCAGGCTGCGGCAGCGCGCTTCGTGCTGCGCGATCTCGGCCAGCGTGATCTCGATGTCCTCGCGCTGCTGTTCCAGCAGCTGGCGGTGCTGGCCCAGCACGGCCATGAAGGCCGACAGTTGCTGGGTGGTATCCGACGGCGAGTCGTACATGTCCACCAGCTGCTTGATCTCCAGCAGGCTCAGGCCCAGGCGCTTGCCCCGCAACGTGAGCTTCAGCCGCGTGCGGTCACGCTGGGTGTAGATGCGGTTGCGCCCGGCACGCTGGGGTGTGAGCAGCCCCACGTCTTCATAGAACCGGATGGCGCGCGCGGTGACGTCGAATTCGGCCGCCAGCTCGGTGATGGTGTGGGTGCGCGGCGGGCCGGCACGCGAAGCAGAGGCCATGGGTGGACTGCGGTGGACGCCCCATGGGGCGGAAACTGCAAATATACAAACCATGCCCGCCCGTCCCGACAGCACCTGCACTGGGCAGGACGGGGTTTGCCGAGTGGCGGCGACAGGGAGCTGACTTCGCACGGCCTGCCATCAACGGTCAGCACACGGCTGACGCGAGCCCGGCAGGCGGCCAAACGAAGCGGCGGCAGCCGGGGTTCAACCCGCCCTGCCGCCGTAATGCCGGGCCTCCCAGCCCGGATGTGCTAACGCCAACTTGGAGATGACAACGAAGGGTCCGAGTATGCGGGCCCTGCCGGCGTTTGCCCATCCTCCTCATGATGGAAATGGGGGGGTGCCCGCCCCCCCGGACGGGGGACTGCCCACCTGGGAGCCGTCTACTCCAGCGCGGGCAGGACCTCGTGCCGCAGCACACCGCGTGCCCGCTCGAAGTCGGGCAAGGCTGCGCGCACCACTTCCCAGAAGGCCGGGCTGTGGTTCATCTCGCGCAGGTGGGCCAGTTCGTGCGTCACCACGTAGTCGATCACCGGCAGCCCGAAGTGCACCAGACGCCAGTTCAGGCGGATCGACCCGTCCGCGCTGGCGCTGCCCCAGCGTGTGCTGGCCGAACTCAGGCTCAGGCGCCGCATGCACACCCCCAGGCGTGGGGCGAACAGGGCGCAGCGCTCTTCGAAGATGCGGCGCGCCTGCCGTTGCAGCCAGCTCTGCACGGTGTCGCGGATCTGCTCCGGCTGCGCCGTGTGCGGCAGGCCCAGGTGCAGGGTCAACCGCGGCACGCCGGGCAGCGCCATCGCGTCGGTATTGAGCTGGGCCCCTGTGACCCGCGCGTCGAGCACCAGGATGACGGTCTCGCCCAGGAACGGGATGCCCGTGCCGTCGCGCCAGTCCACCTTGGCGGCCGCCAGACGCTGGGCGCGATCCTGCTGTTCGTGCAACTTGCGCAGGATCCAGACCTGCTTTTCGCGCAGGGCGATCTCGACGTCGGCCAGGCTCACCCAGCGCGGGGCGCTCACCGTCAGGCCTTCGGTGCCCACCACGAAGCCGATGCTGCGGCGGCGCCCGCGGCGCAGTTCGTAGGCCACGCGATGGCTGCCCAGCAGGATCTCGCGCTGCGCGCGCGGGTGCTGAAAACCTTCGGGGGCGCGGGTCGCGGGTGGTGGCGCGGGCGGCAACGCGACCGTCACGCGCGGCGCGGGCGACGGTGGGTCATCGAACAGCGTCAGCTGGTGCAGTGGTTCGTCGGATGGCCCGGGCTTCGGCGGCATGAGCCGCGATTCTAGGGGCGACAGCCCAGCCGCGCTGCGTCAGCGCGGGCCGGCCACGCAGGCACTCATGAACTGCAAGGCCTCGCCCAGGCTGTCGCGCCACAGCGCCCACTCATGGTCGCCATCCAGGATGCGCAGCTCGACCTGGCCGGGCTGGTGCAGGCGAAGCCGCTCGTGGAGCATGGCCGATTGCAGGGCGATGCCGAAGGTGTCGTGGTCGCCGGCGCTGATGTACAGGGGCACGATCAGTTGCCCGGCCTTGTAGCGGTCGATGTGGCGGGTGTACAGCTGCGCCTGCCACAGAGCCGGATCGAACTGGCCATCCCTCTGGAACGGGTGGTTGCGCATGGCCGCCGAATGGGCCGGCGGCAAGGGGTCGTAGATGGCCGGGCTGAGGATCGCGGCGGCGGCAAACAGCTGCGGGTGCTTGAGGGCCAGATTGAGCGCGCCGTATCCCCCCGCCGACAGGCCCGCCACCAGGCGATTGGCGCGCACGGCGTCGACGCGGTAGTGGCCCTCGACATGTGGCAGCACTTCCTTCAGCAATGCGGTCTCACCCTTGTCCCGCGCGCCATCGATCCACCAGGCCTGGGCATGGCCGGGCATCACCACGATCAGCGGCTGGATCCGCTTGCGGGCGATCAACGCGTCCAGGGTCTCGCGCACGCCACCTTGGTGCAGCCATTCGTTCTCGTTGCCCCCGGCGCCGTGCAGCAGGTACAGCACGGGGAACTTCAGCGCGCTGTCCCGGTAGGCATCGGGCAGGTAGACGGTGTAGGCATAGTCGCGGCCGAGGGTGGCGGAGTGCAAGCGCTGCAGGAAGACTTCGCCAGCCTGCGCCAGCGAAGCACAGCCCAGACTCCAGAACAGACACGCGCTGAAAAGAAACGCTCTCAAGGCAACCACACGCTGGCCGTGGGAAAGGGCGCGAGCATAGCGGCGGCGGTCGGCAGCCCGCAAGCCAGCATCACCTGCACCGCCTGCAGGCAAGAACAGCCCCAGGGCGGCAGGCGCCCCGGACTCGCGGCCCGAAAAGCAGCGGTTGATCACCGGTGGGATGCGCGCACGCGACTGGCAAGAACCGACCCTGACGAGCCGCACGTGGACCTGATCTCGCCGCCGCGAAGCCGGCATAAGATGCATGAACCGGTCGCGGCAAGATCCGGCGAGGGCATTGATGGCGAGTCGTCCGGGTGGGCTCACGCTGTGGGGGGTGCGAAGGACCGGCCTGGGGGCTGCGACGGCACTCGCGTGGGCCTGTGCGATGGCACAACCCGCTGGTTCCGGTGCCCCCGGCGTCAACCCGAAGGACAACCTCACGAAAGGCGAGGCTTTCGTCAAGTTCGACCGCCTCGATGGCGGCGGGTCGCTGCAGGCTGTGGCCGTCAAGTACGACCGAGCGTTCGACGCCACGACCGGCGGCAACATCGAGCTGCCGCTGATCCGACTCAACGCGCCGGGCCCCGCTGTCAGCGGCCTGGGCGATGTCGCGCTGCGTGTCCGCCGCGTCGGGACCTCCGGACCCTGGTCGGTGATCGTCGCGGCGGAGGCGGTGCTGCCGACGGCGAGCCGGGACGAGTTCGGGCGCGGCAAGTGGCAGCTCAACCCCGTGGCCGGGGTGGTCTACGCGCTGACGCCGACGAGCTTCGCCTTCATCGGATACAAGCACTTCTTCTCGATTGCCGGCGACGACCACCGACCCGACATCAGCGACATGCAGCCGCGCGCGCTGCTGGCGCGCGTGTGGGAGCAGGGATACTGGGCGCTGGCCGACCTGAAGTACACGAAGGCACTCAAGGGCGACCGGTCCGAATCGCTCGATCTGGAGTTCGAGGGCGGCGCCATGCTGGCATCCGACCTGGGGGCCTGGGTGCGTAGGCACGTCGGGCATGGACAGTTCGCGTCGCTGGGGCCTGCTGGTCGGGCTGCGCCGGATCTGGTGATCGGCAACAAGGGAGGATGTTCGTGCGAAGGGTCTCGGGTGCCTGTCTGATCGGATTGCTGTGGGCATCGGCAGGAGCTGCCGAGCCGGCTGCGGCGCCGGATCTCACGGTCGAGACCAGCGTCGAAGCGGGGCTGCAGCTCGCGGGCGAACGCAACCTCTTCTGGAACCTGCCGGCCACGTTCGCGCCGAGCGCGGGCTACGACACCAGCCGCCATTGGTGGGAGGCCTACATCAAGCCGGGCCTGCGCGGCCAGAAGGCGTTGGCCGGCGGCGCCACGCTGTACAGCCAGTTGTCGGCCGTCGGCTCGGGGACGCTCAGGAAGGATCCGTTCGACGCCGGCGACACCGGGCGCCTGTCGCTGGAGACCGCGATGGCTGGCGTGCGCCTGCCGCTGGCCGGGTCGGATTGGCATGCCGACCTGTCCTTCGGTGCGCAGGCCTTTTCCGTGGGCACCGGCATGCTGATCGCGAATGGCGCGTCCAACGGCTTCGCCCGCGGCGCGCTCAAGCTCGGTCCGCGCAAGGCCTTCGAGCGCACCGCCGTGGCCCGCCTCGCCAGCGACGCGACGACGGCCGAGCTGTTCTACCTGGACCCCAACGAGAACCCCGACAGCGACTCGGGCACGCGCCTGGTCGGTGGCGCGCTGACCTACCGGCCCGACGCGGATCGCCTGGCCGGGCTGGCCATCGGCCGGGTGACGGCGTCGTCGGCCCCCTATCCGCAGGC
>DAORNK010000375.1:0-206 GCA_035440985.1 Rubrivivax sp.
CTGGGCGGCGGCGGCTGCGCAGGCGGCTCGGCGCTGCCGCCACCGCCGCCCCCGCAACCGGCGAGCATGGTCACGATCACGGCGGCGACCAGCGGCCACCTGCCTGCTTGGCTTGACTTCATGATGCGGTGCCTTCTTCATCCAGGGGTTGATCGGGTCGTTCGATGTGTGGGACAATATCCCACGTCGCGCACCCTTGTCAACAC
>DAORNK010000375.1:400-859 GCA_035440985.1 Rubrivivax sp.
AGATGCCGCAGACCGACAGCGCGATGAGCCTGCTGTCGGGCGTGCACCGGCGCGACGTGCGCGAACTCACCCGCGGCCCCGTCAGCGCCACGGCCCCGGCCGAACCCGGGCCGCTGGGCATGGC
Source organism: Rubrivivax sp. (assembly GCA_035440985.1). Classification (GTDB taxonomy): domain Bacteria; phylum Pseudomonadota; class Gammaproteobacteria; order Burkholderiales; family Burkholderiaceae_C; genus Rubrivivax. Next base: position 525 of record DAORNK010000375.1, read on the forward strand.
CGCGCAAGTGGTGGCGCGCTGGATGCACGACCCCGCCTTCCAGACCGCAGACGGGCACACGCGCGTGCTGCCCCGGGCTGGCGAGGGCGCCAGTTTCGACACGCTGGTGGCCGGTGTGAGCCGCGACGTGCGCCCGCGCGCGGTGCTGGCTGAACTGCTGCGCCTGGGCGTGGTGCAGGAGACGGCCACCGGCATCGCGCTGGAGGATTCCGGCTTCGCACCTCGCGCAGGCTTCGAGGAGGTCTCCTGGTTGACGGCGGCCAACCTGCACGACCACGCCGCTGCCGCCGTGGCCAATCTGCAAGGCGAAGCCAACTTCCTGGAACAGGCTGTCT
>DAORNK010000375.1:869-4411 GCA_035440985.1 Rubrivivax sp.
GGACCAGATCAGTGCCGAGTCGGCCCTGCTGCTGCAGCGCACGGCCAAGGCCGCCTGGAAGCAGGCCTTTCACCAGGTGATGCAGCAGGCACAGGAACGCTTCGACGGCGACGCCCCGCTGCCCCCGGCCGAGCGGGGACACCGCGCACGCTTTGGCGTGTACTTCTACAGCGAGCGTGAGGAATGACGCGATGAACTCCCCCGTGAAACCCCCCTCGCGGCTTCAGAGCGCCCGTGGGCAGGCCCTGGTGCTGCTGCTGGCCGGCTGGCTGGCGGCCTGCGGCCCCGGCGTGGGCGGCTCCGGCACCGGCGCCACCGATGACCCGCTGCAGCAGTTCGGCGCTACCGCCCTGCCCGTCTGCGGCAATCCTCTGTCGCCGCAACTGGCCAGCTGCGTCCGCGGCCAGTCCCTGTCGTACGCCGACAGCAGCACGCTGCCGCGCGTGACGGCGCAAGTGCTGGACAGTCATCTTGAACTGCAGGCTCCCTGCGCGGGGCTGAAGTTCAGGGGCGACTGGGCGGTGGTGGGCGACCAGCCGCCGCGCTTCTATGGCACGGTGACCAGCGGCAGCGGCACCGCGCTGGCTTCATTGGTCACGGTGCCGGCGCTCGCCAACGGCCTGCAGGTGGAACTGCGCGACGCGACCGGCCTGAAGCTGCTAGGCCCGCTGACCTTGTTCCCGGCCACCGCTGGCGCGGCCCTGGCCAGCTGCAACTGAGCGGGCGCCGCCCAGGTTCCCAACGCACTAACGCTCGCCCGCGCGGTAGGGCTTCATCAGGGCTTGCGGCACCTGCGCGCGGCGGGCCATCAGCACCAGCGCCACGATGGCCATCGCGTACGGCAGCATCAGGTAGACCTGATAGGGCAGTTCCAGCCCCAGCACCCCGCTGCCCGCCTGCTGCAGGCGCAGCTGCAGCGCATCGAAGAAGGCAAACAGCAGCGCACCGAACAAGGCCTTGCCCGGCCGCCAGCTGGCGAACACCACCAACGCCACGCAGACCCAGCCGCGGCCGTTGACCATGTTGAAGAAGAACGCGTTGAAGGCCGACAGCGTGAGGAAGCAACCCGCCACGGCCATCAGCGCCGAGCCCGCCATCACCGCGCCTATGCGCAGCCCGGCCACGCTCAGGCCCTGGCCCTCGACCGCGGCCGGGTTTTCGCCTACGGTGCGGATCGCCAGGCCCAGCGGTGTGCGGTACAGCACCCAGGCGACCAGGGGCACCAGCGCCAAGGCCAGCAGCGTGAGCGGCGTCTGCGCGTTGAGGATGGGCACGGGCAGCCCGCTCATCGGCGCGAAGGCTTCGATGGTGGGCGGTGTGTCCACCTTGGGAAAGCTCACACGATAGGCATAGCTGGCCAGGCTGGTGGCCAGCAGCGTGAGGCCCAGCCCCGCCACGTGCTGCGACAGTGCCAGCGTCACCGTCAGCACACCGTGCAGCAGGCCCAGCAGCAGACCGGTGCCGGCGGCCACCGCGACGCCACCCCACAGCGGCAGGCCGGCATGCACGGCCAGCCAGCCGGTGAAGGCCCCCGCCACCATGATGCCCTCGATGCCCAGGTTGAGCACGCCGGCGCGCTCGCACAGCAGCACGCCCAGCGTGCCCAGGATCAGCGGCGTGGCCACACGCAGCACGCTGACCCAGAAGGGCGCCGCGGTGAGCAGATCCAGCAGTTCGTTCATCGCACCGCGCGCCGCGTCCAGCGCGGCTGGTACTGGGTGAGCATGGTGGCCACGAGCATGCTGATCAGGGCCACGGCGACGATCACGTCGGCGATGTAGGTGGGCACGCCCACGGCGCGGCTCATGCTGTCGGCACCGACCAGGATGCCGGCGACGAAGATCGCCGCGGCCACCACGCCCAGCGGGTGCAGGGCCGCCAGCATCGCAATGACGATGCCGCTGTAGCCGTAGCCCGGGCTCATGTCCAGCGTGACGTAGCCGGCGCGGCCGGCCACCTCCACCGCGCCGGCCAGGCCGGCCAGTGCGCCCGACAGCAGGGCCACCTTGACCGTGACCCAGCCCACCGGCATGCCGGCAAAGGCCGCCGCGCGCGGCCCCGAGCCCACGGCCCGGATCTCGAAACCGTGTGTCGTGTACTTCAGCAGCGCCCACAGCAGCAGGGCGCAGCCCAAGGCCATCAGCAGGCCGGTGTGCACGCGGCTGCGCTCGAGCAGGGGGCTCAGTTGCAGACCCTCCTGAACGGCCACACTCTGCGGCCAGCCCATGGCGGTTGGATCCTTCATCGGCCCGTCGAGCATGGCACCGACGAAGAGCAGCACGATGAAGTTCAGCAGCAGCGTCGTCACCACCTCGTCCACCGCGTATCGGCTCTTCAGCAGCGCTGGCAACAGCAGCAGCAACGCACCGGCCAGGGCAGCGGCCAGCAGCATCAAGGGCAGCAGCAGCCAGGCGGGCCCCGCAAGGCCGCTGCCGCCATGCAGGCCACCCACCGCGACGGCGGCCAGCGCGCCCAGGTAGAGCTGGCCTTCGGCGCCGATGTTGAACAGCCGCGCCCGGAAGGCCACCGCCGCGGCCAACCCGGTGAAGATCAGCGGTGTGGCCCGCGTGAAGGTTTCGGTCAGCGCAAAGCGCGAACCGAAGCCACCCTGCAGCAGCAGCGCATAGGCCCGGCCCACCGGTGCACCGGCCCAGGCCACCAGCAGCGAGCTCACGGCCAGCGTGAAGGCCATGGCCAGCAGCGGCGCGCCCAGCAGCAGCGCACGCGAAGGGGCGATGCGCAGCTCAAACCGCAGCATGGCCGCCTTCCGTTGCCGCCGGCGTGGCTTGGGCACCGGCCATCGCCAGGCCGATCGCGGCCAGCGTCCATTCGCGGCTGGGGCGCGCGGCGCTCAGGCGGCCGTGGTGCATCACGGCGATGCGGTCGGCCAGCGCGAAGACCTCGTCCAGGTCCTCGCTGATGAGCAGCACCGCGCTGCCCGCCGCTGCCGCGTCCAGCAATTGCTGGTGCACATAGGCCACGGCGCCGATGTCCAGGCCCCAGGTCGGCTGGTTGGCGACGATCAGCGGCGGCGCGCCCTGCGCATGGCCCAGCACGCGGCCGAGGATGAGCTTTTGCATGTTGCCGCCGGACAGGCGTCGCGTCGTCGTGTGCACGCCGCTGTCTTCGGTGCCGCGCACGTCGAAGCGCGAGATCAGCCCGTCGGCATGGGCCACTGCCGCACCGCGTCGGGCCAGCCCGCGGCGCGAGAAGGCCGGCAGGTGGTAGCGCTCGAGCATGGCGTTCTCCCACAGCGTCAGGTCACCCACCACGCCCACGGCATGCCGGTCCTCGGGCACCCGCGCCACACCGGCATCGACGAACGCGCGCGTGCGCGCCGGCAGCGCACGGCCTTCGACGTGCAGGCTGCCGCCGTCCAGTGCGCGTTCGCCGCACAACACTTCGGCCAGCGTGGCCTGACCATTGCCCGACACGCCCGCCACGGCCAGCACCTCGCCGGCACGCAGGCTCAGGTCCACGTTGCGCAGGCGGTCGGCCACCCGGGCCTGGCGCAGTTCACAGACCACGGCGCCCGGCCGTAC
>DAORNK010000376.1:0-4401 GCA_035440985.1 Rubrivivax sp.
CCATCCGTGAAGGCGGCCGCACCGTCGGTGCCGGCGTCGTGGCCAAGATCATCGAATGAGCGGAGCGACCATGTCCAAGCAAAAGATCCGCATCCGCCTGAAGGCGTTTGACTACAAGCTCATCGACCAGAGCGCGCTCGAGATCGTCGAAACCGCCAAGCGCACCGGCGCCATCGTCAAGGGCCCGGTGCCCCTGCCGACGCGTATGCAGCGCTTCGACATCCTGCGCTCGCCGCATGTGAACAAGTCCAGCCGCGATCAGTTCGAGATCCGCACGCACCAGCGTCTGATGGACATCGTCGACCCCACCGACAAGACCGTCGACGCGCTGATGAAACTCGATCTGCCCGCCGGCGTGGACGTCGAGATCAAGCTGCAGTAGCCGTTCCTGCCGGGGACAGCGGTTGCGAGCCTGACAGCAACTGCTACAATCATCGGCTTTCCCGGGCCCGGCTTCAGAGTCGGCCCGGAAACCTTCCCAAGCCCTTGCGGGCTGCGGGATGGAAACCGCCCCGACCAATCGATGTCGGGATCGTGAACAAAGGCTCCGCATCGCGCGGGGCTGGAGAAAACCATGAGTCTGAGCGAAAAGCTCGGCTTGCTGGGCCGCAAGGTGGGCATGATGCGCATCTTCACGGACGATGGCGACGCCATCCCCGTGACGGTGCTGGACGTGTCCAACAATCGCGTCACGCAAGTCAAGACGGCAGCCACCGACGGCTACAACGCGCTGCAAGTCGCGTTCGGCGAGCGCAAGGCCAGCCGCGTCACCAAGCCCGAAGCCGGGCACCTGGCCAAGGCCGGTGTGCAAGCCGGTACGGTGCTCAAGGAATTCCGCGTCACCGAAGAGATCGTGGGCCAGTACAAGCCGGGCGCCGTGGTGCCGGTGAGCCTGTTCGCCGCCGGTCAGAAGGTGGACGTGCAGGGCACCTCCATCGGCAAGGGCTTCGCGGGCACCATCAAGCGCCACAACTTCAGCTCGCAACGCGCGTCGCACGGCAACAGCCGCAGCCACAACGTGCCGGGCTCGATCTCGATGGCGCAGGACCCGGGCCGTGTGTTCCCCGGCAAGAAGATGACCGGTCACCTGGGCGACGAAACCGTCACCACGCAGAACCTGGACGTCATCCGTGTCGACGAAGCGCGCTCGCTGCTGCTCGTGCGTGGCGCCGTGCCGGGCTCCAAGAACGGCCACGTGGTCGTGCGCCCGGCCATCAAGGCCAAGCTGCAGAAGGGGGCCTGAAGATGCAACTCGAGCTCCTGAACGAACAAGGCCAGGCCACGTCCAAGGTGGACGCGCCCGACACCGTGTTCGCCCGCGACTACAACGAGGCGCTGGTGCACCAGATCGTCGTGGCCTTCCAGGCCAACGCACGGCAGGGCACGCGCGCCCAGCTGGATCGCGGCGAAGTCAAGCACTCCACCAAGAAGCCGTTCCGCCAGAAGGGCACCGGTCGCGCCCGTGCGGGCATGACCTCGTCGCCGCTTTGGCGCGGGGGTGGCCGCATCTTCCCGAACCGACCGGACGAGAACTTCTCGCACAAGGTCAACAAGAAGATGTATCGCGCCGGCATGGCCAGCATCCTGAGCCAGCTGGCCCGCGATGGCCGTCTGGCGGTGGTGGACTCCATCAGCGTGGACGCCCCGAAGACCAAACTGCTGGCTGCCAAGTTCAAGGCCATGGGCCTGGATTCCGTGCTGGTGATCGCCGACCAGATCGACGACAACCTGGCGCTGGCTTCGCGCAACCTGGCCAACGTGCTGGTGATCGAGCCTCGCTACGCCGATCCGCTGTCGCTGGTCTACTACAAGAAGGTGCTGGTGACCAAGGGCGCGATCGAGCAGCTCAAGGAGATGTTCGCATGAGCCGGATCAACCCCACCCCCGAGCAGCGCAAGTTCGCCGAAGGTCGCCTGGCCACGGTGCTGGTCGCACCGATCATCTCGGAAAAGGCCACGCGCCTGGGCGAGAAGCAGAACCAGGTGATGTTCAAGGTCCTGCGCGACGCCACCAAGCCCGAGATCAAGGCTGCCGTCGAATTGATGTTCAAGGTCGAGGTCGCTTCGGTCAGCACATCGGTGCAGAAGGGCAAGGTCAAGCGCTTCGGCCGCAGCATCGGTCGCCGCGACCACCTCAAGAAGGCGTTCGTCGCGCTCAAGCCGGGCCAGGAGCTCAATTTCTCCGGGGAGGCCGCTTAAATGGCAGTCGTCAAAGTCAAGCCAACCTCACCCGGCCGCCGTGCCGTGGTCAAGGTGGTGCACAAGCATCTGCACAAGGGTGCGCCGGAAGCCTCGCTGCTGGAGCCGCAGAAACAGAAGTCCGGCCGCAACAACAACGGCCATGTCACGATGCGCCACAAGGGTGGCGGTCACAAGCACCACTATCGCGTGGTGGACTTCCTGCGCAACAAGGACGGCATCCCGGGCAAGGTCGAGCGCATCGAGTACGACCCCAACCGCACGGCGCACATCGCGTTGCTGTGTTACGCCGACGGCGAGCGTCGCTACATCATCGCGCCGCGCGGCGTGGAAACCGGCGCCACGCTGCTCAGCGGTGCCGAGGCCCCCATCAAGGCCGGCAATACACTGCCCATCCGCAACATTCCCGTGGGCTCGATCATCCACTGCGTCGAGATGATGCCAGGCAAGGGGGCGCAGATTGCGCGCTCGGCCGGCACCAGCGTCACGCTGATGGCACGCGAAGGCATCTACGCGCAGGTGCGCCTGCGCTCCGGTGAAGTCCGCAAGATCCACATCGATTGCCGCGCCACCATCGGCGAAGTGAGCAACGAGGAACACAGCCTGCGCCAGTACGGCAAGGCCGGTGTGATCCGCTGGAAGGGCATCCGTCCGACCGTCCGCGGTGTGGCGATGAACCCGGTCGATCACCCGCACGGCGGCGGCGAAGGCCGCACCGGTGAAGGCAAGCCGCAGGTGTCGCCGTGGAACACGCTGACCAAGGGCTATCGCACGCGCAGCAACAAGCGCACGCAGACGATGATCGTCTCGCGTCGCAAGAAGTGAGGTCGTAGAACATGACCCGTTCGCTCAAGAAGGGTCCCTTCGTGGACCATCACCTGCTGGCCAAGGTCGAGAAGGCCTCTGCCACCAAGGACAAGAAGCCGATCAAGACCTGGTCGCGCCGCAGCACCATCCTGCCGGAGTTCATCGGTCTGACGGTGGCCGTGCACAACGGCAAGCAGCACGTGCCCGTGTACGTGACCGACCAGATGGTCGGCCACAAGCTCGGCGAGTTCGCCCTCACCCGCTTGTTCAAGGGTCACCCCGCGGACAAGAAGGCCAAGAAGTAAGGAGCGATCAGCGATGGAAACCAAAGCAATCGCGCGGGGCGTGCGCCTGTCCTCGGACAAGGGGCGCCTGGTGGCCGACATGATCCGCGGCAAGAAGGTGGATCAGGCCATCAACATCCTGAGCTTCACCCAGAAGAAGGCTGCCGGCATCATCAAGAAGGTCGTCGAGTCCGCGGTGGCCAATGCCGAGCACAACGACGGCGCCGACATCGACGAACTGAAGATCAAGTCGATCTACGTCGAGCAAGGCACGGTGCTCAAGCGCTTTTCGGCCCGCGCCAAGGGCCGCGGAGCCCGCATCAGCAAGGGCACCTGTCACATCTACGTGACGGTCGGCAACTGAGGAGCTGGAAAGAACATGGGACAAAAAATCCACCCGACCGGCTTCCGGCTGTCCGTCACCCGTGCCTGGCAGTCGCGCTGGTTTGCCAACCACAAGAACTTCGCCGGCATGCTGGCCGAAGACCTGCAGGTTCGCGACTACCTCAAGACCAAGCTCAAGAGCGCTGCCGTTTCGCGCATCCTGATCGAGCGCCCTGCCAAGAACGCACGCATCACGATCTTCTCGGCGCGTCCGGGCGTGGTGATCGGCAAGAAGGGCGAGGACATCGAGAACCTGAAGGCCGAACTGAGCCGCCGGCTCGGCGTGCCGGTGGCCGTCAACATCGAAGAAATCCGCAAGCCTGAAGTCGATGCACAGCTGATCGCCGACAGCATCACGCAGCAGTTGGAGAAGCGCATCATGTTCCGTCGCGCCATGAAGCGCGCGATGCAGAACGCGATGCGCCTGGGCGCGCAGGGCATCAAGATCATGAGCTCGGGCCGCCTGAACGGCATCGAGATCGCGCGCTGCGAGTGGTACCGCGAAGGCCGCGTGCCGCTTCACACGCTGCGCGCGGACATCGACTACGGGCTCTCCGAAGCCAAGACCACCTACGGCATCATCGGCGTGAAGGTGTGGGTCTACCGCGGTGACCGCCTGGCCAACGGCGAGGCACCGCAGTTGCCCAAGACCGAAGGCGACAACGATAGGCGTGACCGTCGGGGCCCGCGTCCGGACGGCCGTCCTGGCGCCCCCGGTGGCCGTGGCC
>DAORNK010000377.1:0-4401 GCA_035440985.1 Rubrivivax sp.
CTGGGTCTGGACCGGGCTGGTCAGGCGGCAGGCCAGATCCATCACGCGTTCGGGCTGCACGTCCAGCGTGTTGATCAGCAGTTCGATGATCTCCGAGCGCGGATTGTCCAGCGTGGGCTCGATCATCATCACGGCAGCGGCCACCGCCAGCGCCTGTTCGCGCGAAGCGGTGTCGGGCAACATGCTGCCCAGGGCATTGAGCGCTTCCACCGGGGCCACGGCCGCCAACCGGGCTTCATCGCGCAGCATGCGAATCCAGTCGATGGCCGGGTACCGGGCATCGCCGCCATGGGCCTGCAGATCGGCCAGCAGCCGCGCCAGGCGGAAGCTGCGCCGCTCGAACGAGCCGATCGAGACCATGCCCGCCAGCACGATGCGGCACACCGCCTGACCGAAACCGCCTTCGGCAATGTGCGGCAGCAGCTCGCGACGCTGGTTCTCGATCTCCCCGTGCGCGCGTGCGGCAGCCACGGCTTCAGCCGGCACATCCGGCGGCAGCCAGGCACCAATGCCCTGCGGGCCGTAGACCAGGCGCGTCCAGTCCACGAGGGACTGGTCACGTTGATCGCGGTACAGGTTGAGCATGGTTTCGATCCAGGTCGAGCAGGACTTCTCCCACTGCCGGGCCGAATGGTCTTCGGGCAGGGCATGGCGGTTGGCACGCACATGCTGTGCCAGCTGCGCCACGGACGCTGCCGCCGGGTGCGTGTCGGAGAAGCCTTCCCGCTGCAAACGCAGGGGGTGCATCCGGGCCATGGCGTCACCAACTGGGCGCAGGGCAGCCTGCGCCCAGGCGCTGCCCAGCCAGGGCTTCAGCCAAGTGTTGTACAGCGAGCTGTTGATCTCACTCAACTTGGCCACGGTGGAGAAAGTCTGCTCCTCGTCGCGCCCTTCGGGGTTGACGGCGCGCAAGTCGTCCATGGTTCGGTGCTCGAAGTGCACGGTGTAGCTGCCAGGCTCCAGGTCGTCCCAGCGCTGCACGGCCTGCGCTTGGTCGCCTTCGCCCTTGAGCATCACCTTCATCTCGTAGAGGCCGGGCGGCAGGTGATCGATGACATCCAGCGAGGTGACGATCTGGTCGTGTTCCTTGCGGGCGATGTCCGCGCCCACGAAGATGCCCAGGTGGCCCACGCTCTCGTGCAGCACGTAGACGATGACCCGCCCGGCGGCAGCGATGGCGCGTTCGCTGCCCCAGGCGTCGATGATCCAGTTCAGGGCCTGTGGCGGCGGCGTGATGTTGTCGCCCCACGATGCGAAAACCACGACCGGTGAGGCAATGTTGCGCAGATCGATGTGCGACCCACCCAGCATCATCTTGCCGCTGGCCAGCTTGTTGCCCACGAACAGGTTCTCGACGATGGTCGTGATCTCCTCACCGGTCATGCGGAAGTAGCCACCCCACCAGCGCTCGAATTCCAGGAAGCGTTCGGCCTCGGTGTCGATCTGCGACCACAGGCGGTAGTAGCGGCTCCACCAGGTGTTGGCCGGGTTGAGCTTCTCGAAGTTCTCCACCAGGTGCGCGCCGTCGAACAGGCCGCCCGACAGGTCCGCCGTCATGCCCGCCAACCAGGCGCCGCCCAGCGGGGCCCCGCTGTAGCGCATGGGGTTCAGCTTGGACCCACCGGCCCAGTACGAAAGCGGCGAGCCCACCACCATCAGCGGGCCAAAGAGTTCGGGCCGCACCGCCGCCAGCATGGCGGTCGCCCAGCCCGCCTGGCAGTTGCCCACGACTACCGGCTTGGCCGCCGCCGGGTGGCGGGCGATGACTTCCTCCATGAATCGCGCTTCGGCGTGCATCACGTCGGCCAGGGTCTGGCCCTCCTCGGGCTGCGGTCGGAACGTCACGAAGTAGACCGGGTGCCCGGCGCGCAGCGCGACACCCACCTCGGAGTCCTTCTTGAAGCCGCCGATCCCCGGGCCATGCCCGGCGCGCGGGTCCACCACCACCAGCGGGCGGGCACAAGTCGAGGTTGGCACGTCGGCCGGCGGCAACACGTGCAGGAGCGCGTAGTTGCAGGGCCGTGGCAGGTCGCGTCCATCGAGCACCAGTTCATGCTTGAACTTCAGCAGCGGTGGCTCGCCGGCCCGCACATGCTCGGCGTAGCTGTTGCCGCGCTCGCGCATGGTGTCCATGAACAGCACTCCGCGCTCGAAGGCGTCGACGGCGTAGGCCATCCCAGGCCATTGCGTCCAGACGTCGCCGAGCGGGCTGGAAAAGGGCATCGCCAATCGATTCAGATCCATGGTTCTGGCCGGTAGGGGTTACCCCACACACATCGGCAGAAAACGATTGCACTTGAACGGAAAAGCCCGTGGTGAGGCAAAGACGGGGCGAATACCGGCCATCTCCGTCCTTTGGCAGCAACCCGACAGCCGGATGATCGGGGCATTGCGCCGCGAGGCGCCCTTCTGGAGCCTGGTCGTGTCACTCGACGCACTGTTCGCAGTCCCCGCCAACCTGCCCACCATTCCCAAGGTCGTGCAGCAGCTCATCCAGAGCTTCAGCCGCGACGATGTCTCGGTGGACGACATCGCCTCCAAGCTGGCGGCCGACCCGGTGCTCAGCGCAAAGACGCTGCGGCTGGCCAATTCGGCCTACTTTCACGTCTCGCGCAGCATCAGCACGGTCGACGATGCGCTGCGCATGCTGGGTTTCGTGATGGTGCGCAACCTGGTGGTGGGCTGCGGCATGACCGGGGCCTTCAAGTCCGTGCCGGGCATGGACCTGCCGCAGTTCTGGCGCTACAGCCTCAACACCGCCTGCACGGCGCGCTGGCTGGCCCAGGCGAGCGGGCACAACGCCGACCTGGCCTTCACCGTGGGGCTGATGCACGGCCTGGGGCAACTGCTGATGCACGTGGCCGCACCGGCGACGATGAAGCCGCTGGACAAGGCCTGCAACCCCCTGGCTGGCGAAAGGGCCGCGCTGGAACAGGCCGAGCTGGGTTACCACCACGGCACCGTGAGCGCGGAAATGGCCCGGCGCTGGAAGTTCCCGGCCGAAGTCGCCGGCCCGCTGGCCCAGGCACCGCTGCCACCCGAAGGCGGCCCGATCGACCCGCTGGCGGCGATCATCCACCTGGCCACCTGGCGCACCCGCGTCGAAGCCTTGCGCTTCACGCCCCAGGACGCCGCCCCGACCTGGCCAGCCCGTGTGGCCGGCACGCTGGCCGTGCCGGTCGTCTGGCTGCCGGAAGCGGCCACGCTCGGTGGTGACCACCCGGCATTGACTCCGCCGATGCCGCCCCTGGAAGACCTCAGCCGCGGGCTGGATTCGATGCTGCACTGACGGGCGCCGCCGCCTGCGGCTGCCGACAACAGGAAAAACGGCCCCGCTCGGTCAGAGTCGGGGCCGTCTGGCATGTCGCTGCAGCAGTTCAGCGTTGCGGATCTGGAGCGGGTGAAGGGAATCGAACCCTCGTATGAAGCTTGGGAAGCTGCCGTTCTGCCATTGAACTACACCCGCGAACGGGCGCGAGTTTACGCGATCGGCCGCGTTCCATCGGCCGTTCCATCGGACGTTCGATCGGCCATTCCCTCGGCCACTCGGCAGGGCGATTGGTTGCCATCGTTTACGCGTGGTTGCGCCTACTGCAGAGGTGCCCTCCTAGCATCGGCCGCAATCACCAGGGGGCAGCGATGGGAAAGCCGTGGGCAAAGCGCACGAAGGCGGGGTGGGGCCGGGTAGGCGGCGGGGCACTGCTGGCGCTGGCGGGTCTTTCCGCACAGGCTGCCACCTTCAGTGACCTGATCCTTTCGCTGCTGCCCCCGAACAGCGGCACGGCCGTCTACACGACGCCGGACGCCCCGGGCACCGTGCTGACGGTGCAGGAGACCAGCACGCAGACCATGGTCGGGTCCGATCTGTTCGGCTATTCCGGCCTGTGGCTGGGGTCGGACGGCACCGGTGGGCGCTACACCTTCAGCTTCAACGCACCGATCCAGTCGATCGCGCTGTCCTTCGTCGGCCTGACGGCGTTTGCGCCCAGCCCCTTCGAGAGCCTGTCCGGCTTCGTCAGCAGCGTCCCCAGCGTGGGCGTGCTCAGCGCGGCCGATGGCACCCTCAGCTGGGCCGCCGGGGTGCTCAGACCGCTGGAGGAAGACAGCTACGGCGTGCTGACCTTCACCGCCAACGGAGCGGCGGGCTTCAGTTCGATCCGCTTCGATCACCTGCAGCCGGATCAGTTGCAGGGCTTCGTGATCGACCGCATCGACATCACGCTGAGTGCCGTGCCGGAACCCTCGGCTGCGCTGCTGTGGGCCGCTGGCCTGGGCTGCATGGTCTGGCTGATGTGGCGGCGCCGCTCCCCCCTGGCTGGCGTGACGGCCTCGGCGCTGGTGCTGGCAGGCTGCGGCGGCAGCCATCCCGAGTCCGGCTCGCCGGCCGTCGAGGCCGAGTCG
>DAORNK010000378.1:0-4384 GCA_035440985.1 Rubrivivax sp.
CGAGATGAGGTACGCGTTGAGCGCCGCGTCGTCCTTCAGATACAGCTCCTGCTTGCCCTGCTTGAGCTTGTACAGCGGCGGCTGGCCGATGTAGACGTGGCCGCGCTCGATCAACTCGGGCATCTGCCGGTAGAAGAACGTCAGCAGCAGCGTGCGGATGTGCGAACCGTCGACGTCGGCGTCGGTCATGATGATGATGCGGTGGTAGCGCAGCTTGTCGATGTTGAAGTCGTCGCTGCCCGGCGCGCTGTTGCTGCCGCCGGGCACGGCGCTGATGCCGGTGCCCAAGGCCGTGATCAGCGTGACGATGGCGTCGCTGGACAGCAGCCGCTCCATGCGCGCACGTTCCACGTTGAGAATCTTGCCGCGCAGCGGCAGGATCGCCTGGAACTTGCGGTCACGCCCCTGCTTGGCGCTGCCGCCGGCACTGTCACCCTCGACGATGTAGATCTCGCACAGCGCCGGGTCCTTCTCCTGGCAATCGGCCAGCTTGCCGGGCAGGCCCAGGCCGTCGAGCACGCCCTTGCGGCGTGTCATCTCCCTGGCTTTGCGGGCCGCTTCTCTGGCTCTTGCAGCGTCGACGATCTTGCCGCAGATGATCTTGGCGTCGCCCGGGTTCTCCTGCAGCCAGTCGTGCAGCAGCTTGCTGACGATGTCTTCCACCGGGCCGCGCACTTCGCTGCTGACCAGCTTGTCCTTGGTCTGGCTGCTGAACTTGGGCTCGGGCACCTTGACGCTGACCACGCAGGCCAGGCCTTCGCGCATGTCGTCACCGGCGATCTCGACCTTGGCCTTCTCGGCGATCTTGTTCTCGGCGATGTAGTTGTTGATGACGCGCGTCATCGCCGCGCGCAGGCCCGTCAGGTGCGTGCCGCCGTCGCGCTGCGGGATGTTGTTGGTGAAGCACAGGACGTTTTCGGCATAGCCGTCGTTCCACTGCATCGCCACCTCGACGCCGATGGTGGTGCCCTGCTCGCTGCCCTTTTCGCCCATCGCGTGGAAGATGTTCGGGTGCAGGGTCTTCTTGCCGGTGTTGATGAAACCGACAAAACCCTTGACGCCACCGGCAAAGGCGAAGTTGTCTTCCTTGGCGTGGCGTTCGTCGACCAGCTTGATCTTGACGCCGTTGTTCAGGAAGCTCAGCTCGCGCAGGCGCTTGGCCAGCACGTCGTAGTGGAAGTCGATGTGGCTGAAGATGGTGTCGTCGGGCAGGAAATGCACCTCGGTGCCGCGCTTTTCGGTGTCGCCCAGGATCTTCATAGGGCTGGTCTCGAAGCCCTCGCGCACTTCGATCACGCGGTCCTGCGTGACGCCGCGCTTGAACTCGATGGCGTGCACCTTGCCTTCACGGCGCACCGTCAGGCGCAGCCACACGCTCAGCGCGTTGACGCAGCTCACGCCCACGCCGTGCAGGCCGCCGCTGACCTTGTAGCTGTTCTGATTGAACTTGCCTCCGGCGTGCAGCTCGGTCAGCGCGATCTCGGCCGCACTGCGCTTGGGCTCGTGCTTGTCGTCCATCTTGACGCCGGTAGGGATGCCGCGGCCGTTGTCGGTGACGCTGATGCTGTTGTCGGTGTGGATGGTGACGACGATGTCGTCGCAATGGCCGGCCAGCGCTTCGTCGATGGCGTTGTCCACGACCTCGAAGACGAGGTGATGCAGCCCGGTGCCGTCGGAGGTGTCGCCGATGTACATGCCGGGGCGCTTGCGCACCGCTTCCAGGCCTTCCAGGATCTGGATGTCGCCTTCGCCATAGGCCGCACTGGCTTCGCTGCCGGTGCTGGCGGCCTGGCCTTCCGCAGCGGGCACGGCGCGCTGGATCACGCCGTTGCCGGGCTGGGTGGGGGGATCGGTTGGCTTGTTCGGGTCGGTCATCAAGGCTCTCGGTGGCCGTAGCTGCGGCCGAAAATCTCGTCATTCAAACCAGAACCCCCCGCTCGGCGGGGGGCAGGGGGGTGCCCACGGAAGTGCAGCATGCCGATGAGGATCTGACAGAAGTCAGATCCTCATCGGCATCACGACGTACTTGAAACCCGGGTGTTCGGGCAGGCTGAACAGCGCGCTGGCGCTGCTGTCCTGCAGCTCGAGCTTGACCATCTCTTCGCCGCTGTTGGCCAGCACGTCGATCAGGTAGGTCACGTTGAAGCCGATCTCGATGGCGTCACCGTTGTAGTCGACTTCCAGTTCTTCCTTGGCCTCTTCCTGCTCGGCGTTGCTGCTGGCAATGCGCAGCAGCCCGGGCTCGATGTTGATGCGCACACCCTTGAACTTTTCGCTGGTCAGGATGGCCGCGCGTTGCAGACTGGCCAGCAGCGGGGCACGGCCCAGCACCACCGCGTTCTTGTGATTCTTGGGGATGACGCGGTTGTAGTCGGGGAACTTGCCTTCGACCAGCTTGGTGACGAACTCCATGCCGCTGAACACGAACTTGGCCTGGTTGTTGGCAAAGCGCATCTCGATGGGCGTTTCTTCGTCCTTCAGCAGGCGCTGCAGCTCGAGCACGGTCTTGCGCGGCAGGATGACCTCCTGCTTGCTGGGCACATCGGCCTCCAGCTGGGCCTGGCCCAGCGCCAGGCGGTGGCCGTCGGTGGCCACCAGCGTCAGCGTCTTGCCTTCGGCGATGAAGAGGATGCCGTTGAGGTAGTAGCGGATGTCGTGCACCGCCATCGCGAAGTGCACCTGGTTGATCAGCGCACGCAGCGTCTTCTGCGGCACGGCGAAGGTGGGGCCGAAGTCCACGCTTTCGTTGACCAGCGGAAAGTCGTCGCTGGGCAGCGTCTGCAGCGTGAAACGGCTCTTGCCGCCTTGCAGCGTGAGCTTGTTGGCCGTGCTGCTGAGCGTCACCACCTGATCGGCCGGCAGGCTGCGCAGGATGTCGATGAGCTTGCGTGCGCCCACGGTGGTGCTGAGCTGGCCGGCTTCCCCGCCAAGCTCGGCATGCGTGCGCACCTGGATCTCCAGATCGCTGGTCGTGAATTCGATAGCCCCGCCGTTCTTGCGCAGCAGCACGTTGGCCAGGATGGGCAGCGTGTGCCGGCGTTCGACGATGCCGGCCACCGACTGCAGCGTTTCAAGCAGATTGGCCTGGGCCGCCTTGAGAACGATCATTGTTGTCTTCCTCTTTGTAGATGTGGTGGTAGCTGGTAGAGCATCACCGAATCTGGGGACAAGGCTATTTTCGCCTTTTCCATCAACGATTTACGAAAAGCACAGGCTTGTGCGGCCAGCTCGCGTCCCGGTGCTCGCGGAATGGGGACAAGAGCGCGGGCTGCACACCCGCTGTGGACAAGCACGCGCTTGTGCCGGTTCTTTCCACAGGGTTGTCAGACAGCGGGCGAGGGCACGGCACGGCTCAACCCTTGAGCGTCTGTTCCAGCACGTGCAGCTGCTGGTTGAGCTCGGGGTTGGTGGTGCGTTCGGCAGCGATCTTGCGCACCGCGTGCAGCACGGTCGTGTGGTCGCGGCCGCCGAAAAGCTCACCGATCTCGGGCAGGCTCTTCTTGGTCATGTCCTTGGCCAGGTACATCGCGATCTGCCTTGGCCGGGCGATGCTGGCCGGGCGCTTCTTGCTGTACATGTCGGCGACCTTGATCTTGTAGAAATCGGCCACCGTCTTCTGGATGTTCTCGACGCCGACCTGGCGGTTCTGGATGGACAGCAGGTCCTTCAGCGCTTCGCGCGCCAGCGCGATGTTGATGTCCTTGTGGCTGAAGCGGCTGTAGGCCAGCACCTTGCGCAGCGCGCCTTCGAGCTCGCGCACGTTGGCGCGCACGTTCTTGGCGATGAAGAAGGCGACGTCCTCGGGCATCTCGGTGTTCTCGGCCGCGGCCTTGCGCATCAGGATGGCCACGCGCATTTCCAGCTCGGGGGGTTCGATGGCCACCGTCAGCCCGGCGTCGAAGCGGCTGGTCAGCCGTTCGTCGATGTCCACCAGCCCCTTGGGGTAGGTGTCGCTGGTCATGATGATGTGGGCCCGTTTGGACAGCAGGGCTTCGAAGGCGTTGAAGAACTCCTCCTGCGTGCGGTCCTTGCCGGCGAAGAACTGCACGTCGTCGATCAGCAGCAGGTCCAGGTTGTGGTACTTGGCCTTCAGTTCGTCGAAGGTCTTGCGCTGGTAGTTCTTGACGACGTCGCTGATGAACTGCTCGGCGTGCAGGTACAGCACGCGGGCGTCGGGCTTGTCCTTGAGCAGGGCGTTGCCCACGGCGTGCACCAGGTGCGTCTTGCCCAGGCCCACGCCGCCGTAGATGAACAGCGGGTTGTACATGACGCCTGGCGCGCCGGCCACGTGCAGCGCGGCGGTGCGGGCCATCTGGTTGGCGCGGCCGGCCACCAGGGTGTCGAAGGTCAGCGCGGCGTTCAGCCGGTGCGTGCTGGATGCCGG
>DAORNK010000379.1:0-2573 GCA_035440985.1 Rubrivivax sp.
CGGATCAACGGGGGCCCGGCTCGACCGCCGGCGCCTGCTGCGCGCGGGCCAGGTCCGCGGGCGTGTCGACATCCAGCAGCACGCCGGGGTCGGCCACCTCCTGACCGTGGGCGGGGTAGCGGGCCATGATGCGGCGCGCGCCTTCGTCGCCGCTGAGCTGGACCAGCTCGGAATAGAGCTCGGCCGCAAAACCCACCGGGTGACCACGCCGGCCCTTGTGCTGGGCGTAGACGACCGGGTACTGTTCCAGCGCGGTGGCCACCGACAGCAGCGTGCCGGACTGCACCAAGGGCATGTCGCCCGGCAGCACCAGCCAACCGGGCGCACCCGAGCGTTCGGCCACGCCGGTGGCGATGGAAAAGCCCATGCCCCGATCGGCATCCGCATCGTCGAGCACCACCACGTCGCGCAGCGCCATCTGTGCGCGTGCGATCGGTGCCAGCAAGGTGTTCGTCACTACCACCACCGGCAACTGGCTGCGAGTGGCCTGCCGCAGCGTGGCGCCGAGCACCGTGAGGTCCTCGAAGGGCTGCGCCAGCTTGTGCAGCAGCCCGCCGAAGCGGCTGCCGCGGCCTGCAGCCAGGACAATGATGGCGGGGCGGAATCTCATCTTCGTTGACGTCACCGGCACGCGCTGGTTTGCATCCTCCTTGCGTCCGAGAATGGCGGCGCGTCGCCGGTGCAGGTAGTGGGACGTTCACCTACGGCGTTCCACTTAAGGGATGCACCGGGTTCTTGAGCGGGGTCATGCACAGCCCAGGTGCGCTTCCTATACTGCCCGCATGAACATCGCCGATCTTCGCAAGAGTTACGAACGTGACGAACTGGATGAAAGTGCTTCGTCGGCCGACCCAATGGCCCAGTTCAGCCGTTGGTTCGATCAGGCCCTGTCGGCGCAGCTGCCCGAGCCCAATGCGATGACGCTGGCCACGGTCGGGGCGAACGGCAGACCATCGACGCGTGTGGTGCTCATCAAGGGCTTCGACGAGCAGGGCATCGTCTGGTACACCAACTACGAAAGCCGCAAGGGCCATGAGCTGGCCCACCTGCCCTATGCCGCGCTGCAGTTCCATTGGGTGGAGCTGGAGCGCACCGTGCGCATCGAAGGCGCCGTCGAAAAGACCAGTGCCGCGGAGTCCGATGCCTATTACGCCACGCGGCCGCTCGATTCGCGGCTGGGCGCCTGGGCATCGCCGCAAAGCCAGGTCATCAGCTCGCGTGCCGTGCTGGTGGCCGGCGCCGCCAAGGCCGCCGCACGGTTTGCGCTGCACCCGCCACGGCCGGACCACTGGGGTGGCTACCGGTTGCGGCCGGACAGCTGGGAGTTCTGGCAGGGCCGCAAGAGCCGCCTGCACGACCGGCTGCGTTACCGCCTGCAGGAAGGCCACTGGGTCCGCGAGCGCCTGGCGCCGTAACCGCCGGCTACAACGGCGCGCGCAGGGTGGGCTTCACGCTGCCAAGCGTCCCAGGCCCGTCAAGCCCGACCTCAGAATGTGAGAGGCAATCCCCTGGCGCACCGCCGCGGCACCGCGGCAGCCGGTAGAGTCGCTGTCCATGGGCAACATCTTCTGGTTCGGCGCAGGCCTGGTGGCGCTGGTGGTGGGCGCTGACCTGCTGGTGCGTGGCGCCTCGCGCCTGGCGCTTTCGTTCGGCATCTCACCACTGGTCGTGGGTCTGACCATCGTGGCCTTCGGCACCAGCGCGCCGGAAATGGCAGTCTCCGTCAGTGCCGTGCTCGACGGCAAGGGCGACCTCTCCATTGGCAACGTCGTAGGCAGCAACATCTTCAACGTGCTGTTCATCCTGGGCATCAGCGCCGTGATCACACCTCTGGTCGTGCACAAGCAACTGATCCGGCAGGAGGTGCCCATCATGCTGGGTGCAGCGCTGCTGCTGCTGGTGCTGTCGCTGGATGGCGGCCTGTCGCTGACCGATGGGGCCCTGCTCTTCGCCCTGATGCTGGTGTACACGGTGTTTCTGATCGTGCAATCCCGACGCGAATCCGCCGCCGACCGCGCCGAAGCCTGGCCCGAAGGCGGCGACGCGTCACCCGGCAGCTGGGGCAGCAAGCTGTGGGTTCAGTTGGTGCAGATCGTGGCTGGCCTGGTGGGCCTGGTGCTTGGCGCGGAGTGGCTGGTGGCCGCCGCGGTGGCCTTTGCCAAGGCCTGGGGCGTCAGTGATCTGGTGATCGGCTTGACGATCGTGGCCGCCGGGACATCGCTGCCCGAGGTTGCTGCGTCCATCGTGGCGGCCATCAAGGGCGAACGAGACATCGCGGTAGGCAATGTGGTGGGCAGCAACACCTTCAACATCCTGGGTTGCCTGGGTCTTTCGGGCCTGGTGTCCGGCTCGACGGGGCTGGCCGTGGCGCCGGCGGTGATGGCCTTCGACATCTGGGTCATGCTGGCCGTCGCGCTGGCCTGCCTGCCGGTGTTCACCACCGGCCGCGAGATCGCACGCTGGGAGGGTGGTGTCTTCCTGCTCTACTACGCCGCTTACGTGGCCTATCTGGTGCTGGCGGCGCAACACCATCCGGCGCTGCCGGCCTACGCCGGCGCGATGCTGAGCTACGT
>DAORNK010000379.1:2601-4367 GCA_035440985.1 Rubrivivax sp.
GGTGGTGACGCTGATGCGCAAGCCGGCCCCGCCCGCCGGATGACCTTGCCGCTGCTGCCCCTGCTGGCCCTGCTGCCCTGGATGGGGGCGTTGCTGCTCGCCGGCCTGCCCGCCACTGCGCGGCGCGGCGCGGCGGGACTGGCCGGCGCAGTGGCGCTGCTTGCGCTGGCCCTGGTGCTGGGCCTGGCACCAGCGGTCTTTGCCGGCCAGGTGCCGCGCTGGAGCGTGGCCTGGCTGCCTGCGCTGGGCCTGGACCTGGGGTTGCGCCTGGACGGCCTGGCCTGGCTCTTCGCGCTGCTCATCACCGGCATCGGTGCGCTGGTGGTGCTGTACGCGGCCTGGTACCTCGATTCCCGCGATCCGGCGCGCCGCTTCTTCATCTTCCTGCTGCTCTTCATGGGCGCCATGCTGGGCGTGGTGCTGGCCGACAACCTGATCCTGCTGGTACTGGCCTGGGAGCTGACCAGCCTGAGCAGCTTCCTGCTCATCGGCTACTGGCACGCGCGCGCCGATGCGCGCCAGGGCGCGCGGATGGCCTTGACCATCACCGGCGCCGGCGGCCTGTGCCTGCTGGCCGGTGTGCTGCTGATCGGCCACATCGTGGGCAGCTTCAAGCTCGACGTGGTGCTGGCCAGCGGGGAGCTTATCCGCGCACATCCGCTGTACGTCACCGCGCTGGTGCTGGTGCTGCTGGGTGCGTTCACCAAGAGTGCGCAGTTCCCGTTCCACTTCTGGCTGCCGCACGCGATGGCCGCGCCCACGCCGGTGTCGGCCTATCTGCATTCGGCCACGATGGTCAAGTGCGGCGTGTTCCTGCTGGCCCGCCTGTACCCGGCGCTGGGCGGCAGCGAACCCTGGTTCTGGATCGTCAGCGGCGTGGGCGGCATGACCATGCTCTTCGGCGCCTATGCCGCCATCTTCCAGCATGACCTGAAGGGCCTGCTGGCCTACAGCACGATCAGCCACCTGGGCCTGATCACGCTGCTGTTCGGCCTGAGCGAACCACTGGCGGTGGTGGCCGGGGTCTTTCACATCATCAACCACGCCACCTTCAAGGCGGGCCTGTTCATGAGCGCCGGCATCATCGACCACGAGTGCGGCACGCGCGACCTGCGGCGCATCAACGGGCTGATGCGCGCCATGCCCTTCACGGCCACGCTGGGCATCACCGCCGCCGCGGCGATGGCGGGCGTGCCGCTGCTCAACGGTTTCCTGAGCAAGGAGATGTTCTTTGCCGAGACGCTGGCCAAGGACACCAGCGGCGCGCTGACCTGGCTGCTGCCCGGTGCGGCCACGCTGGCGGGCATCTTCAGCGTGGCCTACAGCCTGCGCTTCGTGCACGACACCTTCTTCAACGGCGAGCCGCGCGACCTGCCCAAGGCCCCGCACGAGGCGCCGTTCTTCATGCGACTGCCGGTGCTGCTGCTGGTGCTGCTGTGCATTGCGGTGGGGTTGGCGCCTGGCGTGGTGGCCGGGCCGCTGCTGGCGGTGGCCGCGCAGGCTGCGCTGTATGGTGCGCCGGGCCAGGCGCTGCCGGCCTACACGCTGGCCATCTGGCACGGCTGGAACCTGCCCCTGCTGATGAGCGCGGTGGCCGTGGCCGGCGGGGTGCTGCTGTACTTCGGCCTGCAGCGCTTCATCAACCTGCACGCCCTGGTGCGACTGCCGGGCTGGTTTGCAGCGGGCGGGCGCGATGCGGCGCTGCTGTTCCACAACGGCGGCGCCGGACGCGCGACCATCGACGCGCTGGCGCGCCGTGGTCGCGG
>DAORNK010000380.1:0-4366 GCA_035440985.1 Rubrivivax sp.
ATCCAGCACCTGCCAGCCTTCGGCCAGCCCGGCGGCGCGGTCGGTGGCGGCGCGGCGGGGCGTGGCACGCTCACCGGCGCGCTGCCGCCTTCGACCAGGGCCCGGATCGAACGCAGGAGGTCCGAGGTGTCCACCGGGTCGGCGCCGCTGCCCTGGTGGCGTCCGAGCTGCGCCTTCAGGGCATCGCCCGAGGCCAGCAGCACATCCACCATCGGCGTGGTGGGCGACAACTCATGCCGGCGCAGCTTGTCCAGCAGCGTCTCCATCTGGTGCGTCAGCTCGGCCACGTCGGCGAAACCGAAGGTCGCGGCACCACCCTTGACCGAGTGCGCACAACGGAAGATGGCGTTGAGCTCTTCCTCGTCGGCGTTCGCGATGTCCAGGTTGAGCAGCATCTGCTCCATGGACTCCAGGTTTTCGCCGGCCTCTTCGAAGAAGACCTGATAGAACTGGGTGAGATCGATGCCTGCGGACAGGTGGGTGCTCTCGTTGCTGGTGTCGCCCATGACGGGTCTCCTGGAAAGTCTGTCGTGCCGGGGATAGGTCGATCAGCGGATCACCTTGCCGATCACCTCGACCAGCTTGGCCGGGTCGAAGGGCTTGACCAGCCAGCCGGTGGCGCCAGCGGCGCGGCCAGCCTGCTTCATCTGGTCACCGCTCTCGGTGGTCAGGATGAGGATGGGCGTGGTCTTGAACTTGGGGTGCTCGCGCAGCTTCTTGGTCAGCCCGATGCCGTCCAGGCGGGGCATGTTCTGGTCCGTCAGCACGAGGTTGAATTCCCGGCCGTTGGCCTTTTCATAGGCGTCCTGGCCATCCACCGCCTCCACGACGTTGAAGCCGGCGTTCTTGAGCGTGAAGGAAACCATCTGGCGCATGGACGCGCTGTCGTCTACGGCAAGGATCGAGTGCATAAGGGTCTCTCCGGGGCGATTCGTGTGTGCGTGCGGGCGATGGGCGGCTAGAAGAGCTCGATGGAGCCGGCATCCATCTCGTCCTGCGTGACGGGATTGGGGCGCAGCGGGGCTTCCTCGATGACGGTCTCGCCGTCGTCGTCGTCACCCATGGTGTCGCGGGCGATGCGATCGGCGCAGTTGCGCAGCCGCCGGGTGGCATGGGCCACCAACTGTGAAGCCATGTCCTGGAACTGCATCGCCGTGATGGCACCGGCCATGTGTTGCATCGCCCGGTGCAGGTCGTCGGCATCGATCTCCGGGTGGGGTGCCGCGCGGTGCAGCATGTTCTTGATCTCGTCGGTCGCACCATAGAAGTGCGACAACAGCGAGTCGCAGGCGTCGCTGAGCAGTCCTTGCAGCCGCTCCATGTCGTTGGAGACGACCATCAGGTCGTCCTGCAGATCGGCAGCGGCCATCAAGGGCAGGCCCGGGCCTTCCGGTAGTGGTGTGTCTTCCTGCAAGAGCATCCGGGCTCCAAGGTTCTCTTTTTCGGGGCGGCGATCCGGCCCACAAAGGCGCCGACGTGCCTGGCTTTGGGCGGCTTTTGACTGGCTTCCAGGGCATTTTCGGCAGGCAGGTGCCCGACATTGAGGGGAAGATCGCGGCATTCCGCCCCTATTTGTGCGCTGGCCTGGCCGGCCCGCAGGCCCGGTGCCCCGGTCGAACCGGGCCAGCCGGCCTTCCGCTTTGCGATACTGGGCGGCATGAACGCCGTCGCCGGGCCGATCCGGCTGTTGCACCTGGAAGACTCCGAACCCGACCACGCGCTGGCCGTCGCCCACCTGCGCCGCGCCGGCCTGGACCTGGATGTCCGGCGGGTCGAAACCCGGGCCGAATTCGAAGCCGCGCTGGACGAACCCTGGGACGTGGTGCTGTCCGACTACAACCTGCCCGGCTTCAGCGGCGTGGATGCGCTGCAACTGCTGCAGGCGCGGCTGGCCGTTTCCGGGCGGCTGGTGCCCTTCATCCTGGTTTCCGGGCAGATCGGTGAAGACACGGCGGTTGCCGCCATGCGCAACGGCGCCAGCGACTACCTGCTCAAGCACAACCTGACGCGGCTGGCGCCGGCGGTGGAACACGCCATCGCCAGCAGCGATGCCCACCGCGCCCGCCGCGCTGCGGACCGCGAACTGGAGCTCAGCCGCCGCCGGCTGCAGGAGCTGGCCCAGCACTTGCAGACCAGTGTCGAGGCCGAACGCCATGCCATCGCACGCGAGATCCACGACGACGTCGGCGGCTCGCTGACGGCCTTGAAGTTCGAACTGGACTGGATCCGCCGCCACGCTGCCGAGCCTGCCGTGCAGCAACGCGCCACGCTGGCGCTGGAAACCGTGACCAGCGCCATCGAGGCCAGCCAGCGCATCATGCAGAACCTGCGCCCGGCCATCCTCGAACAAGGCCTGGTGGCCGCGCTGCAGTGGATGACCAGCCGTTTCGAAAAGCGCACCGGCGTGGCCTGTGAATTCCGCACCAACGGCCTGAGCCCCGACCGCCGCGCCCTGCCGGCCGGCGTGCCCCTGGTGGCCTACCGCACCGCGCAGGAAGCCTTGACCAACGTGAGCAAACACGCCGGTGCAACCCGTGTCGTGGTGGATCTGTCCATCTCGGGCGGCGTGCTGTCGCTGGAAGTAAGCGACGACGGGCGCGGGCTGTCCGCCGCCGATCTGGCCAAGGCGCGCAGCTTCGGCATCCGCGGCCTGCACGAACGGGCTTCAACGGTGGGTGGCTGGGTCGACCTGAGCAGCAACGCCAGCGGCACGACGCTGATCCTGTCGGTGCCGCTGGACGCGGCGCACGCCGTCGCAGGCCATGAGGCCGGCAACCCGGACAGACCGGCGCCGGTGCCGAACGCCCCCGACGACCCCGAATCCGTGGCCTGGTCCACCCGGTGAACAAAACCATGATCGAAGTCATCCTCTGCGACGACCACGCGCTGGTGCGCCGCGGCATCCGCGACACGCTGTCCGACGCCACCGACATCCGCGTGGTGGGCGAAGCCGGCGACTACGGCGAGTTGCGTGCGCTGATGCGCAACCTCTCGGCCGCACCCGGCAAGGCCGTGCCCTGCGACGTGCTGGTGCTGGACATCAACCTGCCCGGGCGCAGCGGCCTGGACGCGCTGCACGCGCTGAAGGACGAAGGCTCGACGGTCAAGGTGCTGGTGGTCAGCATGTACCCGGAAGACCAGTACGCCATCCGGGCGCTGCGCGCCGGGGCCTACGGCTACGTCAACAAGGGCGGCGACCCGCAGCTGCTGGTGCAGGCCGTGCGCACGGTGGCCCAGGGGCGCAAGTACGTGACGCCGGAAATCGCCCAGATGCTGGTCGAAAGCCTGACCGCACCCAGCACGGAGAACGCGCACAACAAGCTCAGCGACCGCGAACTGCAGACGCTGGTGATGATTGCCAGCGGCAAGCGCCTGGCCGACATCGCCGAAGAGCTGATGCTCAGTCCCAAGACCGTCTCGGTGTACCGGGCCCGCGTGCTGGAAAAGCTGCAGCTGGCCAACAACTCCGAACTCACGGTCTATGCCATCCGCAACGGGCTGGTGGGGCAGTAACGGCGCGCCGGCCCCGGCCGCCCTGGAAGACCCGCTGCAGATCCGGCAGGCCGGGCGCGAGCTGCTGTCGCTGGCGCTGATCGACAGCCGCAACGCGCTACTCACGGCCCTGGCACACGACGAGTCTGCAGCCGCCCTGCACCTGGCCGCGCGAGCCGGCCACTTCCAGGAATACTGGTTGACCTGCCACCTGCAACGCCAGCGCGGCCAGGCTTGCGACCCCGCAGCGCCCCGGCTGGCGAGCATCCAACCCCGGCTGGCCGCCTGGCTGGCTGGCGATGGCCCCGCACCGTCACCCGAGACGGTACGCGGATACCTGGCCGAGACGCTGGAGCTGACGCTGGACCTGCTGGCGGGCACGGCCGAATCGGACGCGGCCCTGCATTACTTCCGCGCCAGCCTGCTGCACGAAGACCGGCTCGCGGAAACGCTGACGGTTCGCTCCGGGCTCGGCATCCCGGTGGGCCGCGCCCTGCGCGATCCGATTGCGTTGCCCGCCCAGCGCTGGTGTCTGGGCACCCCGGCCGGCCAGGCCGGCCTGGTGCCGCACAACGAGCGTGGCGCAGAGACGGTGGACGTGCCGGCCTGCGAGATCGATGCCCAGGCCGTGAACTGGGCGCAGTACCTGGAGTTTGCCGAGGACGGGGGCTACGACCGCCCCGAGCTGTGGACGGCTGCCGGCTGGGCCTGGGTGCAGGAGCAGAACCGGCGCGCGCCGCGCGGCGTGGAGCAGATGCGCGGTGGCGTGCTGCTGCGGCGTTGTGCCTCCGGCCCGGTGCAGCGTGCGGCGCTGTGGAGGAAAGCGCTGAGCCGCATCTCGGGCGAGGTGTTCTGGCTGCCGCTCTACACCTAC
>DAORNK010000381.1:0-375 GCA_035440985.1 Rubrivivax sp.
CCCCACCTGCCGGCTGTGGACCCGGGACGCCGGCCACGCGCTGGGCCGCCGCTTGCGCCTGCGCGTGCTGGCCCGCGATGTCAGCCTGGCCCGCACGCCACAGACCGGCACCAGCATCGCCAACCAGCTGCAGGCGACGGTGGAGGCGATCGCCGACGATGCCCACCCGGCACTGGCCCTGGTGCGCGTGCGCGTCGGTTCCGCACCTCTGGTGGCACGGCTGACGCGCCGCTCGGCCCACACACTGGGATTGGCCGTGGGCATGCCCGTGTGGGCCCAGGTCAAGACGGTGGCTCTGCTGGAATGAGCGGCAACCTGCTTTCCGCCGAACTCAGGCTCGCCGGCCGCCTGGACGCGCGCTTCTTTGCGCTGCTG
>DAORNK010000381.1:404-3614 GCA_035440985.1 Rubrivivax sp.
CCGGATCGATCAACAAGGCGGCGCGCACGGCCGGCCTCAGCTACAAGGGTGCATGGCTGCTGCTGGAGACGGCCTGCAACCTGGCGCACGAAGCCCTGCTGGAAACCGCCACCGGCGGCGCAGGCGGCGGCGGCACGCGCCTGACACCGGCGGCGCACGGCTTGCTGCAGGCCTGGCACGGCCTGCAGGCCGAACACCGCGAGTTCCTGCGCGCCCAGGAGGCGCACCTGGCCCAACTGCCGGCCCTGAGCGGCCTGCTGCGAAGGATGTCCATGAAGACCACGGCACGCAACCAATTCGCCGGCATCGTCGGCGCGGTCGAACTGGGGCCGGTTTCGGCCCAGGTGATGCTCAAGCTCAAGAGCGGCGACACGATCACCGCCACGATGACGGCGGATGCCGCCCGGCGGCTCAAGCTCAGGAAGGGCAAGGAAGCCCTGGCGCTGATCAAGGCTTCGGCGGTGGTGCTGGTGACCGACTTTGCCGGCTGGCAGCTCTCGGCACGCAACCAGCTCGCCGGCACGGTCTCGCGCATAGACCGCGGTGCGGTGTCTTCGCTGGTCGTGCTGACTCTGCCTGGTGGCGCCCACATCAGCGCCAGCGTCACAAACGAAGGCGTCGAGGCGCTGGACCTGAAGGTCGGTGTGGCCGCGACCGCGGTCTTCAAGGCCTACTCGGTGATGGTGGCCGCCCAGCCTTGATGCCGTTGGCGCCCGTAACCGGCCGCCAATTCCGGTTACCGCGGTGACCGGGTTGCCGGCATGATGCAAGGCATGCGAAACGACCTCCAGCGCACCACAAGCCTTGGCCTGACCCTGCTGCTGGCCGCCTGTGGCGGCGGTGGTGAAGCCCCGGCCACGACGCCGTCCGCACCCACCCCTGCACCGCCGAGCAGCGCCTCGCGTGCCACCTGCGATCTGCCGAACTTCCAGGCCGACCTGCTGCTGGCCATCAATGCCGTCCGCCAGGCAGGCGCCGACTGCGGCAGCCAGGGCAGCTTCGTCGCCACCACGACGCTGGACTGGAACAACGCACTGGCCGCGGCGGCCCTGGTGCACAGCGGCGACATGGTCGCGCACGACTTCTTCAGCCACACCGGATCGGACGGCCGCAATGCCGGTGACCGCGCCACCGCGGCGGGCTACGCCTGGAGCGGCTGGGGCGAGAACATCGCCGCCGGCTACGGCAGCACGGCGGCCGTGATGGCCGGCTGGATGGCCAGCCCCGGCCACTGCGCCAACATCATGGCGCCGAACTTCCAGCAGGTGGGCGTGGCCTGCGTCAAGGGCGGCGCCGGCAACCGCTACGGCAACTACTGGACCATGGTGCTGGGCAAGCCGCGCTGAGCACCCAGCCTTTTCAGAACAGCGAGCGGGCCACGATCTCCTTCATGATCTCCGTGGTACCGCCATAGATGCGCTGCACACGCGCATCGACCCAGGCACGGGCGATCGGGTATTCGCGCATGTAGCCGTAGCCGCCGAAGAGCTGCAGGCAATCGTCCAGCACCTTGCACTGCATCTCGCTGCACCAGAACTTGGCCGCGCTGGCGGTGGCGGTGTCGAGTTCGCCCACCAGGTGGCGGCGCAGGCAGTCGTTGAGGAAGCTGCGGGCCGCCAGGGTGTTGGCATGGCATTCGGCCAGGCGGTGGCGGATGGTCTGCTTGTCCGACAGCGGTGCGCCGAAGGCCTCGCGTTGTGCCACGTGCTCGCGCGCCCACTGCACCCCGGCTTCCATTGCCGCCACCGCGGAGATGGCCACCAGCAGCCGTTCCTGCGGCAGTTCCTTCATCATGGCCTTGAAGCCACCGCCGGCCTCGCCCAGCAGGGCCTGCGGCCCGACATCGACATCGGTGAAATAGAGTTCACTCGTGTCCTGCGCGTGCATACCCAGCTTTTCCAGGCGGCGGCCGCGGCTGAAGCCGGGCGTCTGCGTGTCCACCAGCATCAGGCTCACACCCTTGGCACCCTGGCTGGCATCGGTCTTGACGGCCACCAGTACCAGGTCGGCGATCTGACCGTTGGAGATGAAGATCTTCTGCCCGTTGATGCGCCAGCCGCCAGCGTGCGGTTCGGCGCGGGTGCGGATGCCGGCCAGATCGCTGCCGGCACCCGGCTCGGTCATGCCGATGGCACTGATCACCTCGCCGCTGGCCATGCGCGGCAGCCATTGCTGCTTCTGCGCTTCGCTGCCGTAGTGCAGAAGATAGGGGGCGATGATGTCGCTGTGCAGGTAGAACAGCGGGCCCGTCGCCCCGACACGCATCATCTCCTCGACCACGATGGCGCTGTAGCTGAAGTCCACCCCCGCACCGCCATAGGCCTCGGGCATGGTCAGGCACAGCAGGCCCAGCTCACCGGCACGCCGCCAGAGCGCCTTGGGCACCTGGCCCTCACGCTCCCACTGCGCGTGCCGCGGGGCGATTTCGTCCTGCACGAAGCGGCGCACGGTCGCGCGGAAGGCGTCGTGCTCGGGGCCGGACAAGGGAGCCGTGGGTGGGTACAGATCGTTCAGCATCGTTGGCGCTTTCCAGCAGTGTCAGTTGGCGCCGCCGCGGGCGAAAGCACCGATCAGGGCCACGCCGGCATTGGCGAATGGCCGCGCACCGGCTTCGCTGCTGATCTGCGACCAGTGCTCGGCGACGAATTCCGGGCTCACGTCGT
The DNA here is from genome assembly GCA_035440985.1 of Rubrivivax sp. GTDB lineage: Bacteria > Pseudomonadota > Gammaproteobacteria > Burkholderiales > Burkholderiaceae_C > Rubrivivax. Next base: position 3,068 of record DAORNK010000381.1, read on the forward strand.
CCGCATCGGCGTGCAGGCCCAGGCCTTCGACGATGCGCACGGTGGAGAAATAGCCTGCGCCGGCGGCCAGGATGACGCCGCTTTCTTCGCAGGCTTCGCTGGCCAGCCAGGCCACGCCGGCGGCCACCTTGTCGGGTGTGGCTTCGCCCAGCATGCGCGCGAACGGCAGGCCCTCGGTCATGCGCGTCAGCGCCACCGGCGCGATGGTGTTGACGCCGATGCCGTACTTCGCGGCTTCGGCCTTCAGCGTGTTCATCAGGCCCACCACGCCGAGCTTGGCCGCACCGTAGTTGCTCTGCCCGAAGTTGCCGTACAGGCCGGCGGCCGAGGTGGTCATCACGATGCGCCCGTAGTTCTGCGCCTGCATCGGCGCCAGTGCCGCGCGCGAGCACCAGGCCGAGCCCAGCAGGTGCACGCGGACCACGGCCTCGAAATCGGCCGGATCCAGCTTGTGCAGGGTCTTGTCGCGCAGGATGCCGGCATTGTTGATCAGCACATCGAGGCGCCCATAGGCCTGCACCGCGGCGTCGATCAGCCGCTGCGCACC
>DAORNK010000381.1:3624-3952 GCA_035440985.1 Rubrivivax sp.
GTCGTCGAAGTTGGCCATTGCGCGCCCACCGGCAGCTTCGATCTCGGCCACCACCTCGCGCGCGGCGGCGGCGTCGCCACCCACACCGGCCAGGCTGCCGCCGAGGTCGTTGACCACGACCGTGGCACCGCGTTCGGCCAGCAACAGCGCATGGGCGCGGCCCAGCCCGCCGCCGGCGCCGGTGATCACGGCCACGCGGCCGTCGAAACGAATGGGGTTCATGGGGTGTCAGCTCCTGTGGTGGTTGCCGTGGGCACCCCGATGATGACGGGTTTGCCAAGGTCGAAGCGCGGCGCTCAGAGGTGGCTCTGTTCGGTGATGAACACGG
>DAORNK010000381.1:4100-4334 GCA_035440985.1 Rubrivivax sp.
GATGCCGGCGGCCACCACACCACGCGAGTTGGTGGCCAGCCCGAAGGCCGTATCGGCCAGCGTGAAGATCACGCCACCATGGCAGCTGCGGTTGAAGTTGAGGTGCTCGTCGGTCAGCGTCAGGCGCACCTCCACGCAGCCGGCCGCCGCTGCGGTGCAGCGGATGCCGGTGCGCCGCACCCAGGGATCGGCCGCGGCCAGGCGCCGGACACGTTCGCCCTCCGGCGTGTTGGC
>DAORNK010000382.1:0-4324 GCA_035440985.1 Rubrivivax sp.
CGACGGCCGGCTGGGCCCGGACGAGGCCCGCACGCTGGCGGCCGCCTGGGGCCGATCATTGCCGCTGCTGCTGGTCAGCGGTGAGACCGGCCACGCCGGACTGCAGGCCCTGCGCCAGGTCGGCCAGCCGGTGCTGGCCAAGCCGGTGTCGCCAGCCCGTTTGCGCAGCTGGCTGGAGTCCGTCGCGACGGGCGCACCGACAACTTCGCCGTTGGACCAGGAGCCGCCATGAAGGTGCTGATCGCCGACGACCACCCGCTGGTGCGGGATGCATTGGCCCGCACGCTGCAGCCGGTGCTGCCTGACGCACTGATCCTGCAGGCCGCCGACCTGGACACCGCCGAGGCGCTGTTGCTGGCTGAAGAGCCGTCGTTGGTGCTGCTGGACCTGCACATGCCCGGCATGCAGGGCGTGCAGGGCGTGCGCCGGCTGCAGCGTCTGGCACCGACGCTGAAACTGGTGGTGGTCTCGGGCGAAGACGACCCGGCCGTCATGCGCGCCGCTTTCGCCGCCGGCGCGGTGGGCTTCCTGCCCAAGAGCGAGACGGCCGAGGTGCTGCAGCAGGCCATCCGCATCGTGCTGGGCGGTGGCACCTACATGCCCAGCCAGGCGCTGGCCGACCTGCGCCCCGGGGCGCCCCTGCCCCGCCCCGACACCGCGGCATTGACGCCCCGCCAACTGGACGTGCTGAAGTGCCTGATGCAAGGGCAACCCAACAAGCTGATCGCGCGTGAGCTGGGCCTGACGGAGGGCACGGTGAAGATCCACATCGCGGCCATCCTGCGCGCGCTGCAGGCCCGCAACCGCACCGAGGCGGTGGTGATGGCGCGCAACCTGGGGCTGGTGACCTAGATCAGGTCCCGCAGGCGTCGGATGCGCCGGTCCACATAGGCCGGCCGCCGGTGCAGGCGGGCCGGTTTGTGCACGGTCGAGGTGGGGCCGGCAGCGATCCAGCGTTGCATCCACACCGTGCCCATGCCCAGGCTGCGCGCGGCCTTCTGGTGCACCAGCGTGTCTTCCACGAGCACGCAACGGGTCGGGCGCACACCCAGGCGCGCGGCCATCCAGCGCAGCATGCGGGTGTCCGGTTTGGGGCGCAGGTGGCCGAACATGCGCATGTCCTCGATGGACAGGATGTCGTCGAACCAGCCGGCGATGCCCAGCACGCCCAGCACGCGCCGGGCGTAGGCCGCCGGCGCATTGGTCAGGATGAGCTTGCGCCCCGGCAGGCGGCGCAAGGCGGCCAGATCGTGTGCATGCCCGCGTACCCGCTGTTCGAGCCCGGGCAGGCGATGCGTTTCGTGCAGGAAGTGCGCGGGCTTCACCCCGTGGTGGCGCACCAGGCCCAGCAGCGTGGCACCGTAACGTTGCCAGTAGCGGCGGCGCAGGGCGTCGGACTCGGCCGGGGTGATCTGCAGCTCGCGCACGATGTACTCGCCCATGGCCTGGGTCAGCTGGCGCATTGCTGCGTTCGTGGCGTCGTGCAGTGTGTCGTCCAGATCGAAGAGCCAGACCTTGCGCAGTGGTGCCATCGGCACGCGCCCAGTGTCTAGTGTGACTTGATCATCGTGCCGTAGGCCTGGTCGGTCAGGATCTCCAGCAGCATCGCGTGCGGCACGCGTCCATCGACCACGTGCACCGCGTTCACGCCGCTCTTGGCGGCGTCGATGGCGCCGGCCAGCTTGGGCAGCATGCCGCCGCTGATGGTGCCGTCGGCCACCAGTTCATCGATCTCGCGCGGCGTGAGCTCGGTGATCAGCTCGCCCGCCTTGTCGAGCACGCCCTTGATGTTGGTCAGCATGATCAGCTTCTCGGCCTTCAGCACCGTGGCCAGCTTGGCGGCCACCAGGTCGGCGTTGATGTTGTAGGACTCGTTCTTTTCACCAAAGCCGATGGGGCTGATGACGGGGATGAACTGGTCGTCCTGCAGTGCCTTGACCACGCTGGGGTCGATGGCCGTGATCTCGCCGACCTGGCCGATGTCGTGCTGCTTGGTCGGATCGTCCTTGTCGGCGATCTTCATCTGGCGTGCGCGGATCAGGCCTCCGTCGCGTCCCGTCAGGCCCACGGCCTTGCCGCCGGCCGCGTTGATCAGGCCCACGATGTCCTGCTGCACTTCGCCGGCCAGCACCCATTCGACGACTTCCATCGTCTCTTCGTCGGTGACGCGCATGCCCTGGATGAAGGTGCCTTTCTTGCCGATCTTGGCCAGCGCATCGTCGATCTGCGGGCCGCCGCCGTGCACGACGATGGGATTCATGCCCACCAGCTTGAGCAACACCACGTCCTCGGCGAAGTCCTGCTGCAGCGCCGGATCGGTCATCGCGTTGCCACCGTACTTGATGACCAGCGTGCGGCCGTGGAACCTGCGTATGTAGGGCAGGGCCTGGGCCAGGATCTCGGCCTGGTCGCGGGGCGTGATGTGGGCGAGGTCGTGGTCCGGAGAGTTGCTCATGGCGCGGGCCCGTTGCGGGAAATGGCGCGGATTGTAGGAAAGCGGGCACTGCCAAGCGGGAACCCCGCGCCTGCAGCACACTCTCACCCTGGCGCCGTGGCCATTTGCAGCCGCCGCGGGCCCCAGACGCGAGGAGAAACCCGTGAAGGCTTTCGTGAGCTTTGCCGCCGCCGGCCTGCTGGCCGCCGCGGCCTGGGCGCAGCCGGCGATGACCAACGGCGAAGTCACCAAGCTGGACAAGCCCGGTGGCCGCATCACGCTCAAGCACGGCGAAATCAAGAACCTGGACATGCCGCCGATGACCATGAACTTCCGTGTCGCGGACCCCAGGCTGCTGGATGGCGTGGTCGTGGGCGACCGCGTCCGCTTCGTCGCCGAGAGGGTCAACGGGCAGTTCACCATCACGGCACTCAGCAAGACCCGCTGAAACCCGGCTGGCGTCGCCTGCGCGACGCCGTTGGCCGGCCCGGCCGACTAGCATGCGGGCCCCTTTTGATGCCAGACACCCCGGAGCACCCATGAACAGCCCGATCGCAATGGACAGCGGCCTCGTCAACCACCAGGTGCGCCTGGCCGCGCGCCCCAAGGGCCTGCCGCAGGCGGGGGACTGGCAGTTCACGCAGGAAGCCCTGCCCCAGCCCGGGCCCGGTGGCGTGCTGATCAAGACCCTGGCACTGTCGCTGGACCCGGCCATGCGCGGCTGGATGAACGAAGGCAAGAGCTACATCCCCCCCGTCGGCATCGGCGAGGTGATGCGCGCCGGCGGTGTGGGCGTGGTGGTGGCGTCCGGGCACCCGGACTTCGCCGTCGGCCAGCACGTCAGCGGCGGCCCCGGCGTGCAGGAATACTGGGCCGTCGCAGCCGACCAGGTGCGCCGCGGCGGTCTGACCCCCATCGACCTGCGCCTGGGCACGCTCAGCCAGTGGCTCAACGTGCTGGGCATGCCTGGCATGACCGCCTACTTCGGCCTGCTGGACGTAGGCCAGCCGCAGCCCGGCCAGACGGTGGTGGTGTCCGGCGCGGCCGGCGCTGTCGGCCAGACCGTGGGGCAGTTGGCCAGGCTCAAGGGCTGCCGCGTGGTGGGCATCGCCGGCGGTGCAGCCAAGTGCGACTGGGTGGTGCGTGAGCTGGGTTTCGACGCCTGCATCGATTACAAGGCCGGCGCAGTGCGGGAAGGGCTCAAGCAGCATTGCCCGCAAGGCGTGGACGTCTACTTCGACAACGTCGGCGGCGAGATCCTCGACGAAGTGCTGGCGCGCATCAACCGCAAGGCGCGCATCGTGATCTGCGGCGCCATCAGCCAGTACAACAGCACCACGCCCGTGCAGGGGCCGAAGAACTACCTCAGCCTGCTCGTCAACCGGGCGCGCATGGAAGGCCTGGTGGTCTTCGACTACGCGGCGCGCTACGGCGAGGCCGTGGCCGAGATGGCGGGCTACCTGAAGGACGGCCGCATGAAGAGCCGCGAAGACGTGGTGCGCGGGGGCGTGGCGGCTTTCCCGGCCGCTCTGCCCATGCTCTTCAGCGGCGCCAATTTCGGCAAGCTGGTGCTGGAAGTGGCCCCCGGCGCGCTGCCCGCCTGAGCGGCCGCTGCCCATGGCTTCAGGCCTCGCCAGGCGAGCCGCAGCTCCGGATCCTCTTTCGCAGTCAAGGTGCCGTACCGCGTTTCGGCGCCGGTCTCGAAGAAACCGCTGGGCGGACAGATCACCCCGACGTTCGCCTGGCGTCTAGTTGATAGAGGGTGAATAGCCGAGTGCGCAGGAGGGCCGCCATGGCCCGGCACCGACTGTACGGGTGGGATCGCCGCGCAGAAGCGGCGGCCGGCTTCCTCACGCCGCCAGGCGCCCCGCAGGCCGCAAGGCCCGCCGT
>DAORNK010000383.1:0-4298 GCA_035440985.1 Rubrivivax sp.
AAGCGCCAGCGCCACACACTGGCCACAATCGGCTCGATGGGAACCCTGTACCTCGTGCGCCACGGCCAGGCCAGCTTCGGCGCCGCCGACTACGACCAGCTCAGCCCGCTGGGCACGCGCCAATGCCATGCGCTGGGCGCCTACCTGGCCGAACGCGGCCTGCAGTTCGAAGCCGTGCTGCGCGGCAGCCTGCGCCGCCATGTGCAATCACTGGACGCGCTGGCTGCCGGCCATCGCGGGCTGCCTGCCCACTGGAGTGGCCGGGCCTGAACGAATACGACGGTGAGGCGCTGGTGCGCGCCATCCACAGCGGCCCGGCGCCGGACGCGCACACGCCCGAGGGCTACCGCGAACACTTCCGCCTGCTGCGTGCCGGACTGCAACGCTGGATGGCCGGCACCTCGGCGCCTGAAGGGATGCCCGCCTACGTCGACTGGGTGGCCGGCATCACCGCCGCGCTGGACCATGTGCGCCGCCGGCACAGCGGCGACGTGCTGGTGGTCAGCAGCGGCGGGCCCATCGCCACCATCGTGGGCCAGGTGCTGGGCACGCCGGCCGAGACCACCATCGACCTGAACATGCGCATCCGCAACAGCGCGCTCACGGAACTGGCCTTCACGCCCAGGCGCTTTGCGCTGGTGGCCTACAACCACGTGCCGCACCTGGACGGCGCGGCACGGCGCGATTGGGTGACCTACAGCTGAGCCGCTACCCGTGCACCGCCGCGGAAACGATCAACCCGATCGCGATGCACATGCTGCCCACCACGATGGCCAGCGCCAGGTTCTTCTTCTCGATGATCTCGCCCCACAGGTCGTAGGGCGTGAGCTTGTCGATGATGATGAAGCACAGCCAGAAGATCAGCACGCCCAGCAGCGCAAAGAGCAGCGATCCGAAGAAGACGCCGGGTTTGAGCCATTCGATACCCATCATGTCGGGCCTCCTGTGAGTTGAACTGACCTATTTGTGGCCGCCGCCACCGCTGGACCAGCCGCCGTAGCTGCCGCCGCTGGTGCGGCTGCTGCTGGTGCTGCTGCGCTGGCATTGCTGGTATTCGGCGCTGGCCGGGCCGAACGTCTGGCGCACGCTGTCGCAGCGATCACCGCCACACTGGCTGAGGATGACGACGAGGAGGAGCACCACCACGATGATGATGATCACCTTGGCCAGACCCATGCCGCTGCCGGTGGGCGCCACATCGCGCTGCAGGGCCACCTGGCCGCTGGGCTGGATGCCGAAGGCCTGGGCCACCACCGAGGCGGCCATGGTTTCACCCGCGGACCAGGTGACTTCCTGGCCCGTCTGCTCGCGCGACAGCCGGGCACCGGGCTTGCCGCCACGGCCTTCGTAGTCGGTGACGTGGGCGCGTTCGTCGCGCCTCACGCGCCAGTAGAACTCGCCCTGCACCCAGGTGACCTTGGCGTTGTAGGCCCACTTCTTCTGGTAGTCCACGCCCTGGACCTGGGCCTTGTCGCCACGCACCGCGGGCACGCCGGTCAGGGGTTTGACCCAACTCCAGCCTTCATTGGTGTCGACCAGGAAGGCAAAGCCCTGCAGGCGGTTGTAGAGCAGGTACTCGCGCCAGAAGGTGGTTTCGTCCTCGCTGCTGTCGGGGATGTCGCAGCGCTCCTGGTAGCCGACGACCTGCCAGTCGGCCAGCTCGCCACCCAGCGCCAACCGTCCGCTGCGCCCCAGCGGGATCAGCGGTTCGGCGCCGTCACTGCCGGCGTTGTTCTGCTGATAGTGCTTGAGCTCGCCGCCCACGCCGGCGGAGATGTCCACCACGCTGGCGCATTGCGGGCAGGTGATGCTCTGCGTGGTCGCGAGCTTGACCTCCAGCGCGGTGCCGCAGTGCGGGCATTGCAGCGAACGTGAACCCAGGGTCGTTTCGCTGGTCTCGCGCAGGCCGGCCAGCGCCAGTTCGCTCAAGGCCACGCTGCGGCCCACGCTCCAGGAACGTTGCGCCCGGTCGCTGTTGTCCAGCGTGGCCACCTCGCCGGCGCTGTTGCGCAGGTCGGCCACATCGAATTCACCTTGCAGTTGCGGCGGCCGCGGCAGTTCACCCTGCGCCGCCAGCAGCCTGGCGCGCGTCACGCTGGCCACGTCCCAGACGCGGCCGTCGGCCATCACGCGCTGGCCGGCCTGCAAGCCCTCCAGCGCCGGTGCATCGGCCGGCAGCGGTGCGTCGAAGGCGACGACGTAGGCGCCGTTGTCCTCGCTCAGCCAGGCACTGCGGCCGTTGTCGAACAGCGCGTGCCATTCGTTCCAGGTGCCGCCTTCATAGCTGTATTGCAGGCGCCCCACCAACGTGAAGGGCATGCCCTGCCGCTTGCCCTGCACGCCCAATTGCAGGGGCGTGTGGTCGTCAAACAATTCGGCGCTGACGCCAATGCGGCGCAGCGCGTCGCCATCGCGAACCAGCGTGCTGCGGCAGAAGCTGCAGACGGCGCTGGCCGACGCGGCCGAAGCAAATTCGACCGGCGCACCGCAGTTGGGGCACGCAGCGCGATAGGCGCGCTGCGGTGACGTAGCCAAACTAGACCAGCTTCTTCAGCAGTTCAGCCTTCTTGGCCGTGAACTCTTCCTCCGTGAGGATGCCCTTGGCCTTCAGGTCGCCCAGCTTTTCCAGCGTGGCCATCACGTCATCAGGCTTGATGCCCGCGGCGGCCGAGGATGCGGCTGCGGCCGCTGCGGCAGCCGCGGCGCCCCCACCTTGCAGCCCCTGGTTGAGCTGCTGCGCCATCACCTGCCCCAGCGCCACGCCGGCACCCAGGCCCATCGCGTCGCCCACCACGCCGCCGCCACCACCGGCCGCGCCCTTGGCGAACTCGGGGATGGCCTGCGCCGTCTGGTACTGCATGAACTTGCCCATGTCGCCGCCGACCATGCCCATGCCGATCTTCTGGTCCATGATCTTTTGCAGCTCTTCGGGCAGGCTCACGTTCTGCACCGTCACGCTGTCCAGCGCCAGGCCGAGCTTGGCGAATTCGGTGCCGGTGGCTTCCTGCAACTGCTTGGCAAACTCGACCTGATTGGCCGCCAGGTCCAGGAAAGGCACGCCGCTTTGCGCCACCGCGTCGCTGATGTGCTGCAGCATCAGGCCGCGCAACTGGCCGTCCAGGTCTTCCACCGTGTAGCGGTCGCGCGTGCCGCTGATGCTGGTGTGGAAGAGCTTGGGGTCCGCGATGTGGAAGGCGTAGTTGCCGAAGGCGCGCAGCCGCACGGCGCCGAAGTCCTTGTCGCGGATGGTGACCGGCTGGGTCGTGCCCCAGCGGCGGTCGATCTGCTGGCGTGTGCTGAAGAAGTAGACGTCGCTCTTGAAGGGGCTCTGGAACAGCTTGTCCCAGTTCTTCAGGTAGGTCAGCACCGGCAGCGTCTGCGTCGTGAGCTTGTACATGCCGGGGCCGAAGACATCGGCCACCTTGCCTTCGTTGACGAAGACCGCCATCTGGCTTTCGCGCACCGTCAGGCTGCCGCCGTACTGGATCTCGTTGCCGGCCATCGGGTAGCGCCAGGCCAGCGTGCCGTCGCCGGACTCGGTCCATTCGAGGATGTCGATGAACTGTTTCTTGATGAAGTCCATCAATGCCATGACGTTCTCCTGGTAGACACCCCGGGGCTGGAGCGCAGCGAATAATAAAGCTCACTTCGCAAAAGGCGACCCGTGATGCAGACAGCTTGGCGATTGGCGGTGGTGGGTGCCGGCCCGGCCGGACTGGCGCTGGCCCTGCATGCCAGCCGTCTGTTGCCGCACGCGCAGATCACGCTGTTCGACGCCCAGCCGGCTGACCGCGATTGCCGCGGCGACCCCCGTACCTTGGCGCTGTCCCTGGGCAGCGTGCAGTTCCTGCGGCGTCTGCAAGCCTGGCCCGCCGGCGCCGCCGCGGCCATCACCGAGGTGCAGGTCTCGCAGATGCCGCCCACGTTGAATACACGGCGCGGCGAGGCGGTCGTGTGCCTCCGTGCGGCCGACCTGGCCGTGCCGCAACTGGGCGCCGTGCTGGCTTATGGTGACCTCGTGCACACCCTGCAGCAGGCCTGGGCAGCGGCGACGGCGGCGCAGCCGCAGCGGCTGCGCTCGCGTTTCGGCACACCGGTGGCGGCCATCAAGGCCTTGCCGGCCGGCGTGGAGATCGACACCGGCATCGCGGAGGCGCACGACCTGGCGGTGATCGCCGAAGGCGGGGTCTTTGCCGGGCAGGCACGCAAGGCCGTCGCCGCCGATTACCGGCAGACGGCCTGGGTGGGCACGGTCAGCCTGGCCGGCGCCACGCCGGGCCTGGCGATCGAACGCTTTA
>DAORNK010000384.1:0-4293 GCA_035440985.1 Rubrivivax sp.
AGGGTGACCACGCCTGCAGGGGTGTGGCGCGGGGCGACGGCGGAGCTGGTGGTGTGCGCGGCGTTCGGGTGATCAGACGAAGCGGTGTACTGGCGTCGCGGGAATTGGGAAGGCGGACGAATCGCTCGGAGCCTTGAACCGCGATGAGCGGCCGGTATCGTCACCGGCCGTTCGCTTTTATGGCGTCCGCCTGTAGACAAGTACGCCAGTCCTCTTGGCCTGCAGATAAGTATCTTTCTAAATCTGGAACGCGCTCGGCTCTATGCCGTTTCGTGTGGAACGCGACCGCGTCACCCGATGGTCGCGGCGGCGCTGAACGGGTGAGCCGGCAAGGTCTTCAGGCGCGACAGGCGCAGGTAGGCTACGGCGATGAAGTTCTTGGCCGTGCGGTATCCGCGCGCTGCGCGCTTGGCCTGCTGAAGCTGCCCGTTCATTGACTCGACAAAGGCGTTGCTGCGGTGATCGAGCATGCCACGCACGACCGCGTCGAAGCGCTCCTTGATCGTGGCAGCCAGCTTCTTGAACGGCTCCAGCCGGCAGCGCCGGGCCCAACTCGTCCAGGCGGCCAAGTCGCCTGCGGCCTACACGGCGTTGTTGTGCTGGCGGGCGCGTGCGTAGACCTCGCGCAGCGCCATGCGCAGCCGCCACGCGCGTTAGCTCTTGAGCGCCGAGCGCTGCAACCAATGCATGGCGGTGGTCTGTGGGCCGGTCCATCCGGCCGGGTTCTTGCGCATACCCCACAGCAGGTTTCGCCGCGTCCTGGGGTCCGCGCCCAGCAGCGCTGCGGCCACCTCCTCGGGTTCGGTGCGCAGCTCCTCCCGCCGCACGTCGTCCATCGCTTGGATGGCCATCGCGATGACGTGGAAGCGGTCGTAGCTGATGTCAGCCTGCGGCAGCGCCATGCCCGCGCCCTTGGCATACGCCGCGCTCATGTCCATGCAGACGTGACGCACCTCGGCCGGGTCACCACCGTGGGCCTGGAGGTCTGCGGCGAAGTCCAGCACCGTCTGGTGGTCCCGGCCTTCGGTGGCGAACAGCAGCCGCTTGGCATCCAGGTCGTGCACGACGGTGATGTAGTGCTGGCCACGGCGCAGGCTGGTCTCGTCGATGCCCACGATCTGCACGCCTTTGAAGCTCTTCAGGGCACGCGCCTGGTCGACGTAGAACTCGATGCGGCGTCACAGTCGCTTGTCCTTGCAGCGCAGCAGCGAAGCCGCCTGGCGCACCGGCAACTCTCGGCACAGGGCCAGCGCCAGGGCCTCGAACGCTGCCGTGAAGTCCGATCCCGGTCGTGCCCAAGGCACGCTGAGCTGGGTGGTCTTGCCGCAGCCGCCGCAGGCCCGGGCCACGCGCGGCACGTCAGCGTGCAGCCAAGCCTCGAACTGGAAGAAGTCCAGGTGCCGCCACTTGCGGCGCAAACGGTCGTGCACGGGCTGCGAGGCGGCACCGCAAGCCGGACAGGTCAAGAACGCGCCAGAACAGCTGACCTCGAAATCGGCCTGGGGGGCCGAGCGAACCTGGGGTCACGTTGATCCCAATTGGCTGCACAAGGTAGGGGTCAGGGGTATTGAGGTCAGGTCGTTAGTTCAAAGTCCGAGTCCATTCACAGATCACGACCAATCCGCTGGAGGAGGACCCATGGCCCGACCGTTGCGTGCGCATCGAGTCTGCCGGCGCACCCAGTCAGCCGGACCGCATACGATCAATGGCCGCCTGCAATGGTGGCAAGTCCTGCTCGACCATCGCCCAGACGGCGGCGAGGTCCACCTGGAAGTACGCGTGGATGAGGCGGTCGCGGGTGCCCGCGATCAAGCGCCAAGGGGTTCCTGGTTCTGCCGCCTTGGCGTTGTCACTGAGTTGTTTGACCGCCTCGCCAATGATCTCGATCTGGCGGATCACTGCGCTCTGGGTCTTCAAGTCGGCCATGAACACCGCTTGCCCCTCTGACGTGAAGTCCCGCACGGCCGCAATGGCTGCCGCCATGTGGCTCAGATACAGAAGGTCGCGCTCTTTCACAGCGCCCTGGCCTCAGCCAATATGCGCTCGCGAAGCAACGGGTGCAATTCACGTTCGGTGGCCAGATCGACCTTGACGCCCAATGCATCCTCCAGGTCCAGTTGCAGGCCCACCAGGGCCACCAGGGACTGCTTGCCGGGCCAGGTCACCAACAGGTCAAGGTCGCTGTCGTCGCGATCGGTACCGCGCGCGGCCGAGCCGAACACGCGGATCTCGGTCACGCCACGGGCGCGGGCCAGCGCCAGCACGTGCTCGCGCTGCTGGCTCAGGCGTTCGGAGGGGCGCATCGCTGAATTGTCGGTGATTGAAAGCCGCCACGCTTCCAAGACGGGCGATCACGCGGCGCCGGAGTGCGCAGCAAGGGCGTGTTCGGCCCAGCCCCGTTTCAGTGGCCACTAGGGCGAGGTCGGGGTCAGCGAGGTCGGGGTCAGGTCTTTGGTTTTAACCCCTCACCTGCATGACCCCATTAGGCCTGCGGGGGGGGCCGAGCGAACCTGGGGTCACGCGATTCCCAAGTGGCTGCGCTGACTCAGGTCGCAAAGTCGCTTACGGACGCTGGAATTCACGCTGGCTCAGGCCATGCGGCCGGAGCGGGCAGGGCCTCCGCGGTGCGAAATGGGCTTGGGGATGGTCACGCCCTCCACGGTGTCAGCGGCGCCCCGATCAGTTGCCCATCGCCGCCTGTGCCGCGCGCACCAGGAAGCCCGAGCGAGACTCGCCGTGCCTGCGCGCATAGTCGTCGATGCGCGCCAGCACCCGCGCCGGCACCGTGATGTTGATCTTTTCGGCCGGCCCGAAGTAGCGCTCCACCGGCACGTCCACCAGGGCCCATGTCCAGCCGGCAAACTCGGGGTCTGCTTGGCGTTCGGCCATCGGTCGAGGCACGGGCAACCCATCGCCGTCTCGGGCGAGCAGCTCGCAATGCGCCTCGATGGCTTCGCGGGCGTTGTCGAAAGCCTCTTCCAGCGTGTCGCCAGCAGAGAAGCACCCCGGCAGGTCGGGCACCACCACACCCCAGGCGGTTGTCTCCGTGCCGGGTTCGATCGCGATCAGGAACTTCATGGGCCGTTCTCCTTCACCTCAAGCCGGCTTGATTCAGCACCTTGTGCACGAGGCCTGCGCCGAGGTCCTTCTTCGGGTGCGGCACGCTCACGTGCCCCGGCTTGACCGCATGTCGGGACACATGATGGCTGCCGGCCACATAGCGCAGCATCCAGCCATCAGCCTCGAGCAGCTTGATCACGTCGGCGCTGCGCTTGGTGGGTAGGATAACCACCCGACATCTGTTGTCAACAACTCGGAGGCTTTCGGGCGCCAAGGCATTTGGTGGCTTTCTGGGGTCACGCCTCATCCGGCCGCAAGACTGTCTTGGCCAGGCAATGCACGAATGCGCCACGACCGCGTTTGTCGAGCTTGCTGGCGCCTGATGCGTGATGCGTGAACCGCCCGCCAGTGGCGAGGCGCCGGGTTCAACGGGGTGTTCCCGGTCGGCGCACGGCTGCGGGCGGTTTCGATCAGGGCTTCGTCGGCGCTGCGGGCGACGTTCTTCATGGCGGCCCACACAAGTGGCAAACCGAGGCAAGCGTACACGCAGCCCGTGTGGGCACTGCCCGTGCTGCCCAGGACTGGCCCCGCGCCATCGTCACCGAGCGCTGAGTCTGCCTCTCACCGGGCCGACGCCAGCGTCGTCGTGGGCTCGATCCAGACGAAACCCGCCCAATGGCGCGGATGTGCCAGCGGCCCGCCGCCATGGCGCTGCAACCACAGACGCTGGGTGCGCGCCAGCAGCGACACGCCGGGCAGGCCTGCGCGCCCGCGCCGCGACCACTGCGCGTAGAAGGTCTTCATCAACGGCGCCACGCTGGCGTCGTCGATCCGCCACAGGGTCGCCATCACTTCCTTCACGCCCGCACGCTGAAGGGCCGCCGCAAAGCCTGCCCATTCGCGGCCCGGGCCGACGGCCTGCAGGTCCAGGGGCAGCGCACTGTCACAGGCCGACAGCACTGCCAGCTCCACGCCCCGCCAGGGCAGCTGCCGCAGCTCGCGCAGCGACAGCTGCACGTCGTCGCCCAGCAGCAGGTAGGAGTCTTCCTCGCTGGCTGGCGAGAGGACGAAGTGGCTGGCCAGATGGACCACCTGCGGCCTTTGCTGCAAGGCGTCCTGCAGCCGGTCGCGCGTGAAGCGCTGGTCCAGCGCCAGTTGCACATCGGCGCCCGACACGCCCCGCAGCGCCGCCAGCTCGTCGGCGACGCCCGGCAGGGCGCTGTGGCGGTCCGA
>DAORNK010000385.1:0-4260 GCA_035440985.1 Rubrivivax sp.
GGCCTGCGCTGGCTGGCCGCGCCGCCGGCAACACCCGCCCCCGGCGCCGCGCCGGCCGACACCCCGCGCCCCGACGCCGCGCAACTGCACGCGCTGCGCGCCGTGGTGGATCTGGGCTACCCGCGAGGCGTGCAGCAACTGCTGGACCGGATCGAAGCCCAAAGCCCGCACTGCGCCGCCTGGCTGGCCCCCTTGCGCGGCCTGGCCCAGCGCTTCGAATTCGACCGCATGACCCCGCTCATCCAAGATGCCATCGACCGCGCCCAAACCGCCTGAAGGCTCCCGCACCGGTGCCAGCGGCCTCGACCCACGGGCGGGCCTGGTGCTGATCGTCGACGACGTTCCCGACAACCTGGCCGTGCTGCACGACGCGCTGGACGAAGCCGGCTACACCGTGCTGGTGGCCACCGAAGGCCACAGCGCGTTGCAGCGCGCGGCGCAGGCCGGCCCGGACATCGTGCTGCTGGACGCGGTGATGCCCGGCATCGACGGTTTCGAAGTGGCGCGCCGCCTGAAGGCCGGGCCCGAGACGGCGCACATCCCGATCATCTTCATGACCGGCCTGACCGAGACCGAACACGTGCTGGCCGCCTTCGAAGCGGGTGGGGTGGACTACGTGACCAAGCCCATTCGCGCACCCGAGGTGCTGGCCCGCATGGCCGCGCACATGCAGGCCGCGCGGCAGGCCCGGCAGGCCCGCAACGCCTTGGACGCCTACGGCCACGCCACGCTGGCCGTGCGCCTGGACGAGCGCGGCGCGCGCCTGGTGTGGCAGACCCCGCTGGCAAGGCAATGGCTGCCGCGCTACTTCGGCAGCCCGCCGGACGCCATGCCCGAGGGACTGGAGACCTGGCTGCACAGCGCAGCCGCCGGCCGCGACGTGCGGCCGCTAAGCACCCAGCGCGTGGACGCCGGCAGCCACAGCCAGCTGGTGGCCACGTTGCAGGGCCGCACCGTGGACGACGACTGGCTGGTGGTGCTGCGCGAGGTCAGCGACGCCGCCACGGTGCAGGCCACGATGCAGGTCTTCGGGCTCACGCTGCGCGAAAGCGAGGTTCTGTACTGGGTGGCCAAGGGCAAGACCAACCGCGACATCGGCGACATCCTGGGCAGCAGCCCGGCCACCGTGAAGAAGCACCTGGAGCGGGTCTACGAGAAGCTGGGCGTGGAGACGCGCACCGCGGCGGCCAGCATGGCACTGCAGCGGGTGCGCGAGCTGGCGCGGACCTGACCGGCGGCAGCGCCCGCGACGGGCCTCAACCGCCGAGCATGCCCTTCTTGAGGCCGGCATCGACCGGCTTGTCGCCAATCCAGATGCGCAGCACCGCGGTGAAGAAGTCCTCCCCCGGGATCACGGTGCCCCGCGCCTGGCCGCCCACCATCACGCGGGTACCCGCTTCGGGGGCGTACTCGAAGTGGATCACGTCGCCCTTCTTGGCTTCGCCCACCGCCTTGAGGTTGGCGTTCAGCGCGTCGATCTGCGCCTTCCAGCCGGCCAGCTGCGCTTCGCTGTGGTTGGCCTTCAGGCCATCGTTGAGCGCGCCCGCGAAGGTCTCGGCGTCGACGCTGCGCAGCATGGCGATGACGATGCGGCGCGCACCCTTCTGCGCCAGCAGGGCGCCGGCGTCGCCGGCCTTCTGCGGCACGTACAGGCCGGCCACATAGACCTTGAAGAAGGCGCGCGTGCGCACACCGGCACCATTGAGCTGCAGCGCCGTGCCGCCCACCTGGGCGCTGCCTTCGAGCTTCACGCCCTCGATCTCCACCGGCTGGGCGCCGGCCGCAAGCGTCAGGATGCTCAGCGCCGCGCTGGTCAGCAGGCGCTTCATCGGCAAGTTCATCTCCGTTCTCCTTGGTTGGGTTCGCGCGGCAAAGCCGGGCACCCCCATTGCATCACGGGTGGGCCCGCTGCGTTCGGGGCTATTCCGGCCCGCATAAGATCCGCCCGTCGAAGGGGGAGTAGCAGACGGCGCCCGCTGTCGCGTCATCCCGTCAATACGGCCACCGGCGCTCTGCCGGCGGCCCGGGACCGCAGGATTCATCTCCCGCAAGACCTTTCGGCGCGTACCGCAACCCTTCATTCGGGAGTGTCGATGGACACCGTCGCGCCGCTCTGGCTCTGGATCTTCTTCGTCTGCGCGGTGCTCGCCGCGCTGATCATCGACTTCGTTGTGCTGAACAAGCAGGGCGCCCACAGCGTCACCGTCAAGGAGGCGATCAACTGGTCGATCGTCTGGGTGGCGCTGAGCTTCGCCTTCAACGGCCTGTTCTGGTGGGCCGTCTACCAGGACCACGGCGCCGAGATCGCCAACACCAGGAGCATGGAATTCCTCACCGGCTATCTCATCGAGAAGAGCCTGGCGGTGGACAACATCTTCGTGTTCCTGATGATCTTCACCTACTTCGCGGTGCCGCCGCAGTTCCAGAAGCGCGTGCTGATGATCGGCATCATCGGCGCCATCGTGCTGCGCACCGTGATGATCCTGCTGGGCGCCTGGCTGATCGCGCAGTTCCACTGGGTGCTCTACCTGTTCGGCGCCTTCCTGGTGCTTACCGGCATCAAGATGTGGTGGGCCGCCGACAAGGAGCCCGACCTCGAGAGCAACCCGGCGCTGAAGCTGCTGCGCAGGATCATGCCCGTGGGCAAGCGATTCGAAGGCGAGAAGTTCTTCACCGTCGAGAACGGCAAGCGGCTGGCCACGCCGCTGTTCCTGGTGATCTGCCTGGTGGGCCTGACCGACGTGATCTTCGCGGTGGACAGCATTCCGGCCATCTTTGCCATCACGATGGACCCCTTCATCGTGCTGACGAGCAACATCTTCGCCATCCTGGGCCTGCGCGCGATGTACTTCCTGCTGGCCGCGGTGGCCGCCAAGTTCCACCTGCTGAGCTACGGCTTGGCCGTCGTACTGGTGTTCATCGGCACCAAGATGCTGCTCATCGACCTGTACAAGATCCCGGTGCTGGTGTCGCTGGGTGTGGTGGTGGCCATTCTGGCGGTGACCATGGTCTGGAGCCTGAAGACGGCCCCCAGGATGGTCGCGCCGGGCACAGCCGACGGGCAGACCCACTGACAGCCCGTGCGGCCGGGCAGGACGCTCGGGCGCACGGCCTGCGGGCGATTGCGCCGAGCGCGGGTTTCTTGCTCTGGCACAAGGCCGGCGATGCTGCGCCTTGGCACACTGCGCGCCTTGCCCCAGCCACCCCCTGCCCCATGGCCGTCATCACCTGGAACGATTCCCTGGCCCTGCATCAGCCGCGCATGGACCAGACCCACCGTGAGTTCGTGGATCTGCTGTGTGAGGTGGAAGCCGCGCTCGATGGCGACCCGGCCGCGCTGGGCGTTAGGCTGGCCGCCTTTGTCGACCACACGGACGCCCATTTCGCCCAGGAAGAGCGCTGGATGACGAGCTGCGGCTTCGGAGCCGAAAATTGCCACAGCTTCCAGCACAGCCACGTGATGCAGGTGCTGCGCGAGGTGCAGCGCCGCCTCGTGGAAGACGACGACGTAGCCACCGTGCGCCTGCTGGTGCCCGAACTGGCCCAGTGGTTCCCTTCGCACGCGCAGAACATGGATGCGCCGCTGGCGGAGACCATGAAGTACTGCGGCCTGGACCCCGAAACCGGCACCATCGCCCGCCCGATGACGCTGGATGCCACGTCCGCCGCCGGATGTGGTGGCGGCAGCTGCGGCTGATTTCGCACCCAGCAGCCGCGCCTGGCAGGCGCTGGATTTCAGCGCGCGCGCCAGGGCGTGCGCATCAGGGGCATCACGGTCGACACCTGTGTCACGCTGGCATCGAAGGGCTGGCTGACCTGGCCGCCCATGCCCTTGAGGATCTTCCACACGTATTGCCGCGTTTCAGCATAGGGCGGCACACCCAGGTAGCGTTCCACCGCCGCTTCACCGGCGTTGTAGGCCGCGGCGACGAGCACCACATCACCCTGGAAGCGCGCCATCAGCCAGCGCAGGTACGCCATGCCGCCGCGCACGTTCTGCGCCGGGTCCAGGATCTTGCGCACGCCGAAGCGGACCGCCGTTTCCGGGATCAGCTGCATCAGGCCCTGGGCGTTCTTGGGCGAGACGGCCGATGCGTCGAAGTTGCTTTCCGTGGCAATGAAGGTCAGCACCAGGTGCGGCGAGAGCTGGTATTCCGGCGCGACCAGGTTGACGAAGCGCACCAGGGCATCCGGAGCGCCGCGCGGCGGCGGCGGCAGCGGGCGCAGTTCCGGTGGCGCTGACGAGGCAACGGGCCGGGC
>DAORNK010000386.1:0-4191 GCA_035440985.1 Rubrivivax sp.
CGCCCTCGGGCCCGCTCGACTCGCCGGCGTGCACGGTGCGCCTGAGGCCCGCCGCGCCGGCCCGTCGGAAGGCCTGCGCAAAACGTGGCCCGGTGCGGCCCGCTGCCGCCTCGTTGCCGTCGATGGACAGGGCCACCACACGCGGGTGCCGGATGGCCACCAGCAGGTCTACCAGTTCGGCCGCGGCATCCGCCGACTGCGTGCGCAGCAGGCTCACACACAGACCGACGGACGGCAGGCCGTCCTGCTCGGCGGCCGTGAAGCCGGCGTCGAAGGCGTCGATCATCGCCGGCAGCCGGCCGTGCCAGGCCGGCCAGTGGGTCGGATTGACGATCACGTCGGCATAGCCCGCGCCACTGTCGGCCAGCCGGCGGCAGTAGCCGTAGCTCAGTTCAGCCAGCCGTTCCCGCGTCGAAGCCAGGCCGCAGGCCCAGTCCAGGAAGTGCAGGAAATCGGCCAGGCCCTGGAACTGCAGCAGACGGGCACGAGGCCTGGGCATCGGCACGCCCGCCTGCGTGGCCCATTGTTCGAGCACCGCCGGATCGAAGCAGCCTTCAAGGTGCGCATGCACTTCGGCCTTGGGCAGTGAGCGCAGCCGTTGGCTGCTGGTGGCGGGCGGGATGGGCGACATGCAGGGGTCTCGATGATGTCAGGCCGGAAAGGCCATCGGGGAACGGTCGGCAGCCTCGTAGCTGAGGCCGTTGCGGAGGGTGCTCACGGCGGTGGCGACCGGGGACTCCGCGTGACACAGTGTACGCAGGAGGCGATCGAGTTCACGCCTGCCTACCTGTCTTGTACGCGCAGCGGTTCGTTGCAGGTGACGCAGCCATGAAGACTCGGGCCGCGATCGCGGGTTTCGACAGTTCGAATTGGCCACGGGGCCGCGATGGTGCCCTATCACTCGTCGTCCGCTTGATTCGGAGTGTGAGCCTCAGGACCGTCCTCCCCAAGCCTGCCCCGTTCTTCGCCCATGGTTGTGCTCATGACCGGTTCATAGTTGCCACGGAATACACGAGCAAGAGACCGCTCCAGCGGCGCCACAGCGCGACGTTTAGGGCACCGCTTGGCTCGCAGCAAGCATTGGGATTGATGGATACTTCGCGCAAAACAACGGGAAGCCGAGAATGCAATGGGATAGTGCCTGTCGAACTGGCGGTGGCAGGGAAAGTGGACAGAGCAAGTGTCCGATCTTCGATGTGTGCCAGGCTTCAGCAAGTATGACAGCGAATCCTTGGGAGCGAGACACCGGACCTCGTAGTTAGGCGCATGAAGCCTAGACACTTCAGGCGATCATTTCATGTGGCAGCCCTGGGGAAAGTTGTGCCGCCGTTCGGTCGGAGATCCACGCACGCTCTCGTTGGTGGACCATATGACCGATGTGGCGCTCTTGATGCGCTCGGTGTTGGGCGTTCATGGAATCCGGCGTGCCGCCGAAACATCGGCAGACAGGCCGCTGCTGGCGTCCGATCTCGCTCGGCTCGCGGCATTGGCCTTTCTGCATGACATCGGCAAGGCCAACGTAGGATTTCAGGGGCGGTATTGGGAGAAGCCCACGAGTCGCCCGAAAGGGTGGCCGGCCGTCGAATGCGGCCACGGCCCACAGGGATGGGCCTTATTCGATGGAAGCCTGCATGGCGCCTCACGTCTTCTTGCCGGGCTGCCACTGGACGAGATGGGCGGCTGGGGTGATGCAGTTGCGCCGCTGCTTCACGCCAGCATCAGCCACCATGGCCGACCTGTCGCCGCTGACTCGGCTGCCGCGATTTGGGAGCCGGTGCTCCGTGGCGACCAACTCTTTTATGACCCGGCCGATGCCATTGCCGCCATGGGCCGGAAGGTTCAGGAGCTCTTCCCGGACGCCTTTGTCACGGATGCGCCAGAGTTGCCGGATTCCCCTGCGTTCGCGCACCTCTTTGCGGGCCTGGTGCAGCTGGCCGACTGGATGGGATCGGACACGCGGGTGGGGTTCTTTCCGTATTCGGAGCCCGGCGAGCGCCGCGCTGATACGGCTCCTGCGCGTGCGCGCCACGCGCTGCGCACGGTGGGGCTGGACGTGGGTGATGCGGCGACCCGGCGAGCCGTGGCCCGGTGTGACTTCGCCCGCGCCTTCGGCGTCCCGGCGCCGCGTCCGATGCAGGCCGCTATGGCTGATGACGCACTCGGGCCGGTGGTCGTGCTCGAAGCCGAGACCGGCAGCGGCAAGACCGAGGCAGCCCTCTGGCGATTCCTGCACCTGTGGCGCCACGGGCAGGTCGACGCGCTGTACCTCGCGCTGCCTACACGCGTGGCCGCCACGCAACTCTATGAGCGGGTGCTCGCCTTCGTGCACCGCGTCTGGCCCGCCGACCCGCCGGTGGCCGTGCGTGCCTTGCCGGGCTACGCGTCGGCCGACGGCCAGACCGCTAAGGCGCTGCCTGAGTTCCAGGTTCTGTGGTCCGACAACCCGGCCGATGCCGACGCCGAACGTCGCTGGGCGGCCGAATCACCCAAGCGCTACCTGGCTGCGATGATCGCGGTCGGCACCGTCGACCAAGCCTTGCTGGGCGCGCTGCAGGTCAAGCATGCGCATCTGCGGCAGGCCATGCTGGCCCGCAGCCTGCTGGTGGTGGACGAGGTGCATGCGTCCGACGCCTACATGACGCGCTTGCTGGAACATCTACTGCGCGCGCACGTGGCCTGCGGTGGCCAGGCGCTGCTGCTGTCGGCCACGCTGGGCGCCGCGGCGCGCACGCGATACCTGTCCATCGGCTCGCGCAGCAAGAAGGCCTTGTCCGCACTGGCTGCGGCCGAAGCCATGCCCTATCCCACCATCGGACACCTGTCAGCCGATGGCCCGGCTCTGCGCCCGGTGGAGGGCAACCCACGCGACAAGACGGTTCACTGGGAAGCCCGGGACATCATCGACCAGCCGCAGCAGATTGCGGCCCTGGCCGTGGATGCCGCTGTGGCAGGAGCCCGCGTGCTGGTCGTGCGCAACACGGTGCCGGCCGCCGTCGCCACGCTGAAGTCCGTCGAGGCTCTGGCAGCGGCGCGCGGTCTGGACTGCCTCTTCAGGGTGGCAGGCGTCAGCACGCTGCACCACAGCCGCTTCAGCCGCCAGGACCGACCGCTGCTGGACGCCGAAGTGCAGGCCAAGATCGGCAAGCAACGTTCGGCGCGACCGGGCCTGGTGGTCATCGGCACCCAGACGCTGGAACAGAGCCTGGACATCGACGCCGACCTTCTGATCACCGACCTGTGCCCGATGGACGTGCTGCTGCAGCGCCTGGGCCGGCTGCACCGCCATGCGCGCCCCAGCGCGCAGGCGCCCGACGACCTGCGGCCACCGGGCTTCGAGGCGGCTCGCGCATGGGTGCTCACGCCGCCGGGTCACGATCTGGCGCCGCTGCTGCAGCGGCAGAGCCACGGCCTGGGGCCGATCCGCATGCGCAATGAGCCCATGGCCGGCGTCTACGTGGACCTGCGCGTGCTGGAGGCGACGCGTCGCCTGGTGATGGCGCAGCCGATGCGCCAGCTTCCGGCCGACAATCGCGTGCTGGTCGAACAGGCCACGCACCCCGAGGCGCTGGACGCCATTGCGCGCGAACTGGGCGACGCCTGGCAGCGCTTCGGCATGGAGTACGAAGGCGCACTGGCTGCGAACCAGGCCGTGGCCAACCTGCACGCGCTACCCTTCGACAGGCCATACGGGGAGCAGTTTCCGGACGACGAAGGCCGCATCGGCAGTCGCCTGGGCGCTGCCGACCGCATCGTCGGCTTCGACCCGCCCGTGGCCGGCCCGTTCGGCCAGACCGTGACGCAACTGGCTCTTCGACACCATCAACTGCCGCGCGGGCTGCCGCTGGACGCACAGGCCTCGACGCCCGTGCCGCTGCCTGATGGCACCGGCTTCACGTTCGAACTGGGCGCGACCCTGTTCCGCTACAGCCGGTGGGGCGTGGAACGCATCGACACCAAGGGAAGGCACGACGACGATGCCGCATGAACTGGCGCCCACGGGAGTGGGCTGGAACCTGCTGGACGAGGCGCTGATCCGCTGGCGCAGCGTGGCCGATGGCGAGTTGCACCGCGGCAGCCTGCCCGGGCTGCTGGCCGCCATGGTGGCCGACACCGTGCGCGACTTCCCGGCGCTGCGGCCCCACCAGCGCCACCCCTGGCACGCGTTCCTGGCCCAGCTGGCGGCCATTGCGC
>DAORNK010000387.1:0-4185 GCA_035440985.1 Rubrivivax sp.
CGGCAGCAGCGAGCGCGCCAGGCCGGCCAGACGCGGCCAGACGCAGACGGCGGCGGTGGAGCCGCGGCCGGTCGGGCCCACGGCCCTGGCGCACAGGGCTTCGACATCGGCTTCGCCGCCCTGCAGGTCCTGCCCGTCGTTGAGGCTGGTCAGGTCCAGGCAGGCCAGCGCCACGCGGGCGATGGCTGCGGGGGTCGTGGGGGCCTGATCGCGGTTCATCGTGGCAACTCCAGTGCCTGCACCACGGCGGTCAGCGTGGTCACGGCACGTGCACTCGTGGCGCCGGCGGTGGCCAGCGTGTGGGCGTGGCTCAGGGTCTGGGCATCCATGCCGGCGGCCATGTTGGTCATCATCGACAGCGCCAGCACGCGCAGCCCGGCGTGGCGTGCCAGGATGGTTTCGGGCACCGTGCTCATGCCCACCGCCCGGGCGCCGAAGGTGCGCAGCATGCGGATCTCGGCCGGGGTCTCGAACTGCGGTCCCATCACCCAGGCGTAGATGCCTTCGGTCAGCGGCGTGCCGGCGGCGGCGGCGGCGGCCGCTGCCTGCGCCCGCAACTGCGGGCAATAGGCTGCCGACATGTCGACGAAGCGCTTGTCGCCCGGCTCGTGGAACAGCGGTGAGCGCTGCACGAGGTTGAGGTGATCGCTGATCAGCATCAGCGAGCCGGGGGGCATGGCCGGGTCCATGCTGCCGGCGGCATTGGTCTGCACCAGCACCTGCACGCCCAGGGCAGCCAGGCTGCGGATGGCGCCCTTCATGCCATCGGGCTCACCCGTTTCGTAGGCGTGCCGGCGGCCGGCCAGCACAGCCACCGGCACGCGGCCGATGTGCCCGGCATGCAGGACGCCGGCGTGGCCGCCCACGCCCAGGCCCTGGGCCAGCGCCGGGAAGGCCGGCAGATCGGCATAGGGCACCGCCACCGCGCCTTGCACCTGCTCGGCAAAAGGGCCCCAGCCCGAACCCAGCAGCACAGCCACCTGCGGCTGCAGGTGGCCCAGCCGGTGGCGCAGCGTGGCCACGGTGGCGGTGACGGTGTCGTTGTTCATGGATTCAGGTGTTGGGGGCCGAAGCTGCCGGGCAGCAGTTCACCCAGGGTGTGCCGGGCGCGCAGTTGAGTCAGGTCGGTGATCCAGACGGGGCAGTCGTCGGCCGCAAATTCGCGCAGCTTCTGCCGGCAGCCGCCGCAGGGTGTGACGGGGTCTGCCGCCACGCCGCACACGGCCACGGCCAGCACACGCCGACCGCCGGCGGCCACCATCACCGCCAGGGCTGAGGCTTCGGCGCACCAGCCCTGCGGGTAGGCGGCGTTCTCGACATTGCAGCCGGCGTGGATGCGGCCCTGCTCGTCCAGCACCGCGGCACCCACCGCGAAGCGCGAGTACGGAGCGTAGGCCCGCTCGCGCACGGCGCGCGCGGCAGCCAGCAGTTCGTCGCGTCGGCCCTCGATGTCCATCTCAACGTTCCTTGACGTAGGGCCGGCCCAGCGCCTTGGGTGCGATCGCGTTGCCGATGAAGCCGGCCAGCAGCACCACCGTCAGGATGTAGGGCAGGGCCTGGATGGCCTGCACCGGCACGGCACCGATCAACGGCAGCGCGGCGCCCTGCATGCGGATGGAGACGGCATCCAGGAAGCCGAACAGCAGACAGGCCCACAGCGCACCCACCGGGTGCCACTTGCCGAAGATCATCGCAGCCAGCGCCATGTAGCCGCGCCCGGCCGTCATGTTGGGGATGAAGCTGGGGTTCTGCGCCATCACGAGATAGGCGCCGGCCAGCGCCGAGAGCACGCCGTTGAGCGCCAGCGCCTGGTAGCGCAGCGCCTGGACCGAGACACCGGCCGCGTCCACCATCGTGGGGTTTTCGCCGGCCGCACGCAGCCGCAGGCCGAAGCGCGTGCGGAACAGCAGCCACCACACGGCAGCCACCAGGGCCAGCGAGGCGTAGACCATCAGGTTGTGGCCGAACAGCGCCAGCGACAAGGCCTTGCCCAGCACCGGCACCTGCGCCACCGCAGCGCCGGCGCCGCTGAACCAGTCGGCCAGCCGCACCGGCTCAGGCACCGGCGGGGTCTGCCCGCCCTGTGCGAACCAGGCGATGCCCAGCACCACGCTCAGACCGGCGGCCGTCATCGTGATGGCCATGCCCAGCACGACCTGGTCGCCGCGGTGGGTGACGCAGGCATAACCGTGCAGCAGGCTCAGCGCCAGCCCCACCGCCAAGGCCGCGGCCAGTGCCAGCGGCATCGAACCCGTGGCCACACCCACGCTGGCGGTGGCGAAGGCGGTGAGCAGCATCTTGCCTTCCAGCCCCAGGTCGATGACGCCGGAGCGTTCGCTCAGCACACCGGCCAGCGCGCACAGGATCAGCGGCACGCTCACGCGCAGCGTGCTGGCCACGATGGTGCCGACGAAGACCTCATCCATGCCGGGCTTCCCGGCCGCCGCCCAGCGCGCGCCAGACACGGTACAGCGCCGGCGCGGCCACATAGGCCATCGCGCCGGCGAACAGCACGATCAGGCCCTGCAGCATGAAAACCATGTCGCGGCTGAAACCGGTGATCTCGAAGGCCAGTTCCGACCCGCCCTGGTAGAGCGCGCCGAAGAGCAGTGATGCGAGCACGATGCCCGCCGGGTGGTTGCGGCCGATCAGGCTGACGGCAATGCCGGCAAAACCGGCGCCAGCGACGAAGTCGGGCAGCAAGCGGCCGTGCACGCCGGCGATCTCATTGACGCCCACCAGCCCGGCCAGCGCACCCGAGGCGGCCATCGAGGCCACGATCAGGCGCTTGGGCCGGATGCCGGCGTAAAGCGAGGCATCGGGCGCAAAACCCACCGCGCGCAGCGCATAGCCGCCCTGGGTCTTCCACAGCGCCAGCCAGGTCAGCACCGCGGCGCCGATGGCCAGCAGCAGGCTCAGGTTCAACGGTGTGCGTGGCCAGGCCACGCCCAGCCAGGCCAGCGCTTCGTGCACGCCCGGCACGCGGGCCGAAGCGCCGAAGGCGCGGCTTTCGGGCGTCATGTTGCCGGGCTCCTTGAGCGTGTTGACCAGCAGGTAGCTCAGCAGCGCCGCGGCAATGAAGTTGAACATGATGGTGGTGATCACCGTGTGGCTGCCGCGCCAGGCCTGCAGCGCACCCGGCACCGCGGCCCAGAGCAGGCCCATCAGCATGGCCGAGAGCACCATCAGCGGCAGCATCAGCCAGGCCGGCAGTGCATCGGAAAAGGCCAGCGCCATCAGCCCGGCGCCCAGCCCGCCCATCATGGCCTGGCCTTCGCCGCCGATGTTGAACAGGCCACCGTGGAAGGCCACCGCCACCGCCAGCCCGGTGAAGACGAAGGTGGTGGCGTAGTACAGCGTGTAGCTGATGCCCGCCTGCGAGCCGAAGGCGCCCTTGATCAGCAGCGCCAGCACCTGGCCCGGCTCGAAACCCACCAGGGCCACCACGATGCCGGCCACCAGCAGTGCGAAGGCCAGGTTGACGGCGGGCAGCACGACCACGTCCAGCCAGCGCGGGAGTTCGACGGGTTGGGTCACGTTGCGCCTCCCATGAGGAGGCCTAGCGCGGCCTCGGAGCACTGCTCGATCGGCAACTCGCCCGTGATGCGCCCGGCGTTCATCACCAGCACGCGGTCGCTCAGCGCCAGGATCTCGTCCAGTTCGGAAGAGACCACCAGCACCGCGCCGCCGGCATCGCGCATGGCACGCAGCCGGCCATGGATGAATTCGATGGCGCCGATGTCCACGCCACGCGTCGGCTGGCCGACCAGCAGGATCTGCGGCTGCAGCGATGCTTCGCGCGCCAGCACCAGCTTCTGCTGGTTGCCGCCGCTGAACTTGGACGAGCGCAGCGCGGGGTTGCGCGGCCGCACGTCGAAGCGCTCCATCATGGTCGCGCAGTCTTCGCGCATGTGGCCCTGGCGCATCCAGCCCGCGCGGCTGTAGCGCGGGCGGTTCTGGTAGCCCAGCACGGCCGATTCCCAGGCGTCGAAAGGCAGCACCAGGCCGCGGCGATGGCGGTCTTCGGGCACATGGGCGATGCGCAATTCGCGCGCCGTGCGGGTGTCCAGCCAGTCGTGCGGGCCGAAGCGGGCGCTGCCCACCACGAGGCTGCCCTGATGCGGCGCCTGCAGGCCCGAGAGCACGTCCAGCAGCTCGCTCTGCCCGTTGCCCGAGACGCCGGCC
>DAORNK010000388.1:0-4172 GCA_035440985.1 Rubrivivax sp.
CGGCCCGGCCAAGCCCAAGCTGGGCCTGAGCTTCGTGCCCGAGCCGCTGCCGGCCGGCGTGCAGTTCGACGCCGGCTTCAACCTCGACGCCGCGCAGGCCGTCGGCGCGGCCAACCTGCGCATCATCGGCAGCGCAGCGCTGCACGTCTACCAGCCGCTGCTGCCGCCGGGGCGGGCCAGCGTCGAAGGTGCGGCACCGTCCATCGGCGTGCAGGTGTCCAAGAAGCAGACCGCCGGCCAGGCGCTGCTGATCGGCCCGGTGGCGCTGGGGGGCTTTGGCTCGGCGCAGCTGCAGATCAAGGAGATCGGTGCCGGCATCCAGGTGGCATTGAAGGGTGCGGCGCTGCAGCCGAAGTTCGATGTCTTCCTGCGCGAAGGCCAGGTCAAGCTGGTGATCGAGGACAAGCTGCTCAAGGAAGTGCTGTCCGGCGACGTGACGGTGGACTTCGACATCGAAGCGCAGGTCGACAACCAGGGCAAGCTGCACTTGAAGGACGGCACCGGCCTGGCGGTGTCGCTGCCGGTGCCCAAGATCCCCAGCGGGCCGCTCAAGCTGATGCTCATCAACCTGGGTATCCAGCCGCTGCAGGGCAGCTTTGCCGACATCGACGCCGAGCTGTCGGCCAGCTTCGGCATCGAACTGGGGCCGTTCAAGGGCTCGGTGGACCGGCTGGGCGTGATCACCCGGCTGCGTGGCCTGTTCGGCAACGACCCCGACGTGGCCTTCGCGCTCAAGCCGCCCAACGGCGCCGGGCTGAGCCTGGACGCCGGCGTGGTCAAGGGCGGTGGCTACGTCTACCTGGATCCGGACAAGGGCGAATACGCCGGCGTGCTGGAGCTCAAGCTGGCGGGCATCGGCATCAAGGCCATCGCCATCCTCAACACCAAGGTGCCCGATGCGGGCTGGTCGCTGCTGCTGCTGATCTTCGGCAACTTCCCGGCCATCCAGCTGAGCTTCGGTTTCACGCTGACCGGCATCGGCGGCCTGATCGGCCTGCAGCACACGCTGGACGCCGACGCGCTGGCGCGCGGCATCGGCACCGGCGCGCTGGACGCCATCCTGTTTCCGCCCAACCCGGTGGCCGATGCGCCGCAGATCATCCACACGCTGCGCACGGTGTTCCCCACCAAGCGCGGCGGCTTCGTCATCGGGCCGATGCTGGAGGTGGGCTGGGGCACGCCCAGCCTGGTGAGCATCCGCGCGGGCGTGCTGATCGAAGCCTCGCAGATCGCCATCGTCGGCCAGGCGGTGATCCAGATTCCGCCGCTGGTCAGCAAGGACCTGGCCATCCTGCGGCTGCAGATCGACTTCTTCGGCTACATCATCTTCGACCCGTTCAAGATCGGCTTCCAGGGCGAGCTGCGCGATTCGCGCGTACTGTTCATCACGCTGACCGGCAGCTTCGCCTTCCGCGCCAGCTTCGGTGCCAAGCCCAGCTTCCTGCTCAGCGCCGGGGGCTTTCATCCGCGCTTCAAGGACATCCCTGAAGACGTGCCGCCGATGAAGCGTGTCGGCGCCGGCTTTTCGATCGGCATCGTCGGGGTCAAGTTCGAGGGCTATTTCGCCGTCACCTCGGCCACTGTGCAAGGCGGCAGCGAACTGCGCGTCTGGGCCGATGTGGGCGTAGCCAGCTTCGAAGGCGGCTTCGGCTACGACGTCATCGTCTACCTCGAGCCGCGCATGCACTTCGAGGCCGACATGCGCATCTGGGCCAAGCTGCAGATCCTGGGCTTCACGCTGGGCGCGCGCATCGAGGGCACGCTCGAAGGCCCGGGCCGCTGGCGCGCCGCCGGTCTGGCCACGGTGGACCTGGGCCTGCTCGGCGAGCACAGTGTGGACTTCGACGAGCGCTGGGGCAGTGCCGCCGACACGCCGGTCATCACCGAGCCGGTCGAGCAGCAACTGGCGCTGGAGATCGCCAAGCGCGACAACTGGTCGGCCCAGCTGCCCAAGCCCGACGACGCCTTCGTCACGCTGGCCAAGGTCGAAGGCAGCACCGACATCCTGGCCCATCCGCGCAGCCCGCTGACCTTCCGGCAGAAGTACATCCCGCTGGGCGCCACGCTCAAGCGGCTGGGCACCAAGCGGCCGGCCGGCCCCAACCGCTTCAGCGCACCGACGCTGGGCCTGCCCGGTGGCGCCACCGGCTTCCCGGCCACCGCGGTGAAGGACCACTTTGCTTCGGCGCAGTTCTTCGACGTCAGCGAGCAGGACCGCCTGCAGGGCCCCAGCTTCGAGTCCTACGACGCCGGCATGACGGTGGCGGTGGACAGCTTTGACACCGGGCCCATGGTCAGCGAGAGCTTCGATTTCGAAGAGGTCAACCTGTCCAGCCCCGAGCCCAAGCGCATCAGCGGCCTGCATCTGGGCCAGCTGGCCAACGGGCAGTGGCTGTATGCCTTTGGCGGCGCGGCCCGCAGCGAGCTGCGCCAGCGGCTCAAGCCCAAGGTGCTGGCCACGGTGGAGGTGGCCGCGCCGGCCTACCGAGTCACTTCACGCAGCACCGCGCAGGCCGCGACGGCCGGCGCCACCTACACGCAGGCCAAGGCTCAGGCGGCCGCGCTCGGCCGCGCCGAGTTCCAGGTGGCGGAAGCCTTTGAAGCGCTGATCTAGGAAACCACGCCATGGCCATCGACTACCGCTTCATCCCCTGGGCCCGGCGTGGCCTGACACGCGCCGTGCAGACCGTGGACGCGCCTGGCGCGGACGCCCGCCCGGCCATCCAGGTCAGCCTGAACATCACGGCCGACCAGGACGGCACCCCGGCGGCGGCCGTCAGCGGCAATGTCGGTCTGCGCCTGTTCGGGCCGGCCGACGTGATGGGCATCGACACCCGGTTGATCCTGCGCACCGACCCCAAGCCGCACGCCACCAGCTTCGAGCCCAACTACCTGGCGCTGGTCGACTTCGACCCGCCCGACTTTCCCTGGATGTTCACGCCGGCCCAGGCCACGCCAGGCCAGCGGCTGCGGCCCTGGCTGGTGCTGCTGGTGTTCGACCGCCGCAAGGTGGCGCTGCCGCGCCTGCGCAGCGGTGCGCCGCTGCCATCGGTGGTGCTGCCGCTGCAGGATGCACAAGGCCAGCCGGTGGCCGATGCCGAACTGCCGGACCTGGCCGACAGCTGGATGTGGGCCCACGCCCAGGCCACCTCGGCCGCCGCCAGCAAGGGTGAACTGGAAGGTGAACTGCTGCAGCGCCCGGAACGCAACGTGTCGCGCCTGCTCAGCACGCGCCGCCTGGAACCTTCGTCGGACTACTTCGCCTGCCTGGTGCCGGCCTTCGAGGTGGGCCGCCGGCGCGGCCTGGGCGAAGCGCTCACCGCCGCACCCGGTGATCCGCTCACGCTGCAGCCGGCCTGGACGCGCCCCTTCGTCGGCGCGGTGACGCTGCCGGTGTACTTCCACTGGGAGTTCTCCACCGGCCCGGCGGGCGATTTCGAGACCCTGGCGCGCCGCATCCAGACGCCCAGGACCTACGCGCAGGGCGACCCGGCTGCGGTGCAGGCGCTGAGCCAGCGCCTGAGCACGCTGGGTACGGTGCCGATGGCGCTGGACGCCGACCGCCTGCTCATCAACCAGCCCACGCCGACGCTGTATGAAGGCGCTCTGACCTCGCTGAACTTCGTGCGCGCGGCCTTGCCCGGCGGGGTGGCCGACAAGCTGCAGACCGTCGTCAACGCGCCGCAGAACCTGCTCACCGGCGCTGCCCTGCCGGCACGCGCACCCACCGTCGCACCGCCCATCTACGGCGCCTGGCACGCCCGCAAGCATGTCGTGACCAACCTGGGCGGGCGCTGGCTCAACGACCTGAACCGCGACCCGCGGCCCCGGGCCGCGGCAGGCATGGGCACGCGGGTCGTGCAGGAGCACCAGGAAGTCTTCATGGACGCCTGCTGGGGCCAGGTGGGCGAAGTGCTGCGCACCGAACGTGCCCTGGCATTGGCGGCGATGGCCAAGGAAGTAGGCCGCGTGCTGCATGGCCGGCTCAAAAAGCTGCCGGACGACCGCTTGCTGGCCGTGGCCGGGCCGGCCGCCTCACGCATACGGCTGGGTGCCGCCGAAACCGTGCTGGCGCGCATCCAGCAGACCAGCGTGCCGAATGCCATCGCCGACCCGGCGCTGCGCCGCCTCACCAGCGCCCAGCGGCCGGCACTCAAGGCGGCCGTGCGACG
>DAORNK010000389.1:0-4171 GCA_035440985.1 Rubrivivax sp.
GCAGGTAGTCCAGCAGCGGTTCGGCGGCGCGCACGGCCAGCACGGCCTGTTGCGCGGCCAACAGCTCGGCCGGGCGCATCACCGGCTGCAGGGCCAGCGCGGCGACGCGCCGGTCGCTGCCGGTGAGCAGCGCGCGTTCGGCCGCGCGGTCGGGGTAGCCCAGGGTGATGCGCAGCAGGAAACGGTCGAGCTGGCTCTCCGGCAAGGGGTAGGTACCCAACTGGTCACTGGGGTTTTGCGTGGCGATCACGAAGAAGGGCCGGGGCAGGGGGCGCGTTTCGTTCTCGACCGAAACCTGCTGCTCTTCCATCGCCTCCAGCAGCGCGCTCTGTGTCTTGGGGCCGGCACGGTTGATTTCATCGGCCAGCAGCACCTGCGCGAACACCGGGCCTTGATGGAAGACAAAGGCATCCTTGGCGCGTTCGAACACACTCACGCCAATGAGGTCGCTGGGCATCAGGTCCGCCGTGAACTGGACACGGCGGAAGTCCAGCCCCAGTGAAACGGCCAAGGCATGTGCCAGCGTGGTTTTTCCCACGCCGGGCACGTCCTCGATGAGCAGGTGCCCACCGGCCAGCAGGCAGGCCATGCAGTCCTCGATCTGGGGGCGCTTGCCCACCACGATCGTGCTAATCTGGTCTACCAGCCTGGAGAGCTGGCGTGTAAGGCTGTCGTCCATCCGCGGCACCATACTCGATCTACGGAGACAAGATCCCACGATGAGCACCGTGTTCTATAGCCATCCGGACTGCCGCCTGCACGACATGGGTGCCGGCCACCCCGAATGCCCGCAGCGCCTGGACGCCATTTCGGACCACCTGCTGGCCACCGGGCTGGACATCGCGCTGCAGTTCAAGGACGCTCCACCGGCCACCGTCGAGCAGATCGAACGGGCCCACAGCGCGCACTACGTGACGGAGATCCAGGACCTGCTGGAGCAGGTTCGCCTGGGTGGCACGACCAAGGCGCTGGACCCCGACACCATCGCCTGCCCGCAGACCCTGGCTGCCGCGTTGCGCAGCGCCGGCGCCGCCGTGGCGGCCACCGACGATGTGATCGCCGGCCGCGCCCGCAATGCCTTCTGCGCCGTGCGTCCGCCCGGCCACCATGCCACGCGCGACGAGGCGATGGGCTTCTGCTTCTTCAACAACGTGGCCATTGCCGCACGGCATGCGCTGGACGTGCATGGGCTGCAGCGCGTGGCCATCATCGATTTCGACGTGCACCACGGCAACGGCACCGAGGACATCATCGCCGGGGACGACCGGGTGCTGATGTGCAGCTTCTTCCAGCATCCGCTGTACCCCTACAACGGCGCCGTGCCCAAGGGCACGAACATGGTCAACGTGCCGGTGGCCGCCTACACGCGCGGCCCGGCCATCCGCGAGACCATCGAAGCCATGTGGATGCCGGCGCTGGAGGAATTCCGGCCGCAGATGATCTTCATCTCGGCGGGCTTCGACGCCCACCGCGAGGACGACCTGGGCCAGCTGGGCCTGGTGGAAGCCGACTACGAGTGGATCACGCGGCAGCTCGTCGGCGTGGCGCAGCGCCACTCGGACAATCGCATCGTGTCGTGCCTGGAGGGCGGCTACTGCCTCAGCGCGCTGGCGCGCAGCGTGGCCGCGCACGTGCGCGTGCTGGCCGACGTGGCCTGACGAGCCGATCAGGGTGGACGTCGCTTCCGTGTTGCAGGCCGGTGACTTCGGCCATCTGATCCACGCCCTGCAGCGGCCGCAGGCCCTGGTCGAACTGGGCGTGGTGCTGGCCAGCGCTGCAGTGGCCTGGTTGCTGGTGCGTCTGCTGCGGGGTGCTGCGCCGGCCAGCGAGGACTCCATCTGGTTCGGCCGCCGCGTCGTCGACGGCGTCTTCTTCCCGGTGCTGCTGCTGCTGCTGGCCCTGCTGGTGCGCTGGGGCCTGCATGTGCTGGGCCATCCGGTGGCGCTGTTCAAGCTGATGGTGCCGCTGCTCGTGGCGCTGGTGGTGATCCGGCTGACGGTGCGCGTGCTGCACCAGGCGTTTCCGAATTCGGGTCTGATGCGCGTGGTGGAGCGCAGTGTCTCCTGGCTGGCCTGGGTGGCGATGGCGCTGTGGGTCACCGGCCTGCTGCCGCTGATCCTGGCCGAACTGGACGGCATCGGCTGGAAGATCGGCGGCACCCACATCACGGTGCGCAACCTGATCGAAGGCGCGATCTCCGCCGTGCTGGTGCTGGTGCTGACGCTGTGGCTGTCGGCCGCGCTCGAAGCCAAGCTGCTCAGGGGGGCGACCGACAACCTGTCCATCCGCAAGATGGCGGCCAACGCGCTGCGTGCCCTGCTGCTGCTGGTGGGTTTGATGTTCGCGCTGTCGGCCGCGGGTATCGATCTCACCGCGCTGGGCGTGCTGGGCGGCGCGCTGGGGGTGGGCATCGGCCTGGGCCTGCAGAAACTGGCGGCCAATTACGTCAGCGGCTTCGTCATCCTGGCCGAACGCAGCATGAACATCGGCGACGTGGTCAAGGTCGATGGCTTCGAAGGCACCATCACCGACATCAGCACGCGCTACACGGTGATCCGTGCGCTCAACGGGCGCGAGTCCATCGTGCCCAACGAAATGATGATCACGCAGCGCATCGAGAACTCCTCGCTGGCCGACCCCAAGGTGGCCATTACCACGGTGCTGCAGGTGGCCTATGGCACCGACCTGGACCTGCTGATGCCGCGCATGCTGGAGGTGGTCTCGAAAGTGCCGCGGGTCATCGCCGACCCGCCACCCGGCGTGCTGCTGAGCAACTTCGCAGCCGATGGCCTGGAGCTCACGGTCGCCTTCTGGATCGAAGACCCTATCAGGGGCGCAGCTGGCCCGCGCTCGGAAGTCAACCTGGCGCTGCTCAAGCTCATCAATCAGATGGGTGTGGAGATCCCGTTCCCGCAGCGGGTGGTGCGGCAGATGCCGGTTTGACGGGCTGGTCGCTCTCAGTGCGATCGCCTGGCGGCTCTGCCGGCCGCTCCCCGGGCTGCAACCGCAGCGCCGCCTTCACCAGCAGATGCGCCGACACCGGCGCGGTGACGAACAGGAACAACAGCACCAGGGCTTCGCGCCCGCTGGCCTGCCCTTGCCAGAACGAAGCCAGCGCGGCGGCCAGCAGCACGCAGCCCACGCCCAAGGTGCTGGCCTTGCTGGGGCCGTGCAGGCGCTTGAAGAAGTCGCTGAACTTGACCAGCGCCCAGGAGCCGATCAGCACGAACGCCGCGCCCACCACCAGCAGCGCGGCCACCAGCCCTTCGGCCCACAGCGGCAGGGGGAGCGCGTTCATTCGACCAGATCCCCGCGCATCAGCATCTTGGCCAACGCCACGGTGCCGATGAAGCCCAGCAGACCGATCAGCAGCAGCAGTTCGAAGTGAACACCACTGCCCAGCCAAAGGCCCAGCACCGCCAGCAGCGCCAGCGCGTCGACGTACAGCGCGTCCAGTGCCAGCACACGGTCGGGCAGCGTGGGGCCGCGCAGCAGCCGCCAGCCGGCGAGCGCCATTGCCACGGCCAGCACCAGCGCGATCCAAGGCAGCAGCATCGGCAGCAGTCTCATCCCAGGATCTCCAGCAAGGGCGCTTCGTAGCGCGCCTGGATGTCGGCCACCAGGGCGGCCGGGTCGGTGCAGTGCAGGGCATGCACCAGCAGGTGACGGCGGTCTTCGCTGATCTCGCTGCTCACCGTGCCCGGTGTCAACGTCACGATGCCGGCCAGTGCCACGATCCCCGTCGGGCTTTGCAGGCGCAGCGGCACCCACACCCAGGCCGGTTGCAGGGCCGCCTGCGGGCCCAGCACGCGGCGTGCGACGTCGATGTTGGACAGCACGATGTCCAGCAGCACGCGCAGCATCAGCCGCCCTGCGACCCGCCAGGCGTGCGGGCGAAGGGGCGTGACGCTGAAGCGCTGCGTGGCCCAGGGCACGGCCAGCGCCAGCACTGCGCCCAGCAGCATCTGCCCCGCCGAGGCGGACTGGTTGAGCATCAGCCAGCACAGCCACAGGCCGGCACTCAGTGCGGGTGAGGGCACCAGCCGTGGCAGCCAGCGCGTTTTCATGGGGCATCGCCCCGTTCGCGCATCTCGCGGCGCACGTCGTAGGCGGCCGGCACCGGTTGGGCGTGCAGCACCGCGTCGATGTAGGCCCGCCGCTGCACCAGTTG
>DAORNK010000390.1:0-4162 GCA_035440985.1 Rubrivivax sp.
CTGGGCAAGCTGCCCGGCCAGCCCGAGGCCCTGGCACCGTTGCTGGCCCTGCTGCCGGCACAGGGCCCCGGCCTGACGCTGGACGAACTGCGCGGCGCCGACGATGCTGCCGTCGCGCGCGCCCTGCAGGCGGTTTCGGCCCACCTGCTGGACCGTGCCGTCCAGCTGGCCGACCAGGTGGGCGAGCGCTACTTCACCTTGGCACACGGCATGGATCAGCGGGTTTGACCGTGGACCTGGAGGTTGTCCACCACACCAGCTACGACTACGCCGCGCCGGTGTCGCTGGCCCATCACCTGGCGCATCTGCAGCCGCTGCACGATGCTCACCAGCAGGTGCTGGCCCACGCGCTGGACATCGTCCCGGCGCCCGACCGCTTTGACGACAGCCTGGATGTGTTCGGCAACGCCCAGCGCCACTTCAGCCTGGCCCGGCCGCACCAGCGCCTGAGCGTGCGTGCCGCCAGCCGGGTGCGACTGGTGCCTCGATTCGCCGATCTGGAGCCGGCGGCATCACCGCCCTGGGAGGCGCTGGCCGCCCGGCTGCGCTACGTGGCTCGCGCGCCGTTCGAGGCCGCGGTCGAGTTTGCCCTGCCTTCGCCATACGTGCCGCGGCTGCGCGAGCTCCGCGCCTACGCCGCACCCAGTTTCACGCCGGGCCGTCCGATGGCCGAAGCCGCCATCGATCTGATGACACGCCTGCACGCGGACTTTCGCTACCAGAGCCGCAGCACCGATGTGGACACCCCGCTGCAGCAGGTGCTGGCACAGCGGCGTGGCGTGTGCCAGGACTTCGCTCACCTGATGGCAGGCGGCCTGCGCATGCTGGGGCTGCCGGCGCGTTATGTCAGCGGCTACCTGCTGACCGAGCCGGCCGAAGCGGGCGCCACCCTGCTGGGCGCGGACGCCTCGCACGCCTGGGTGCAGGTGTGGTGCCCCGGCACGCCGGGCGTGCCGGACCAGGGCTCAGGGGCCGGCTGGCTGGATCTGGACCCCACCAACTGCCTGGTGCCGGGCGCCGGCCACGTGCGCCTGGCCACCGGGCGCGACTTCGGCGACGTGACCCCGCTGCGCGGCGTGATCCGCGGCAGTGGCGACCATACGCTGAACGTGGGGGTGAGCACGCGTGTGCTGCACCCGCCCGGCAACGGCGGGCCCGTGAGTTGCTAGGGATGTCGGCAGGAGCAGGCCCAGAACCATGAAGACGCCCTTTGACGAGATGCATCGCGCCGATCGACAGGTGCGCGAACACTACCGCGTCTACGACCAGTGGCTGCAAGGCCAGCGCACCGAAAGCATGCAATCGCGCCGCAGCGAGGCGGAGGTGATCTTCCGGCGCGTGGGCATCACCTTTGCGGTCTATGGCGCCAAGGACGAGGACGGCGCGGGTACCGAGCGGCTGATCCCCTTCGACCTCATCCCGCGCATCATCCCCAAGCAGGAATGGACGCGGATGGAAGCCGGCCTGCGCCAGCGCGTCAAGGCGCTCAACCGCTTCATCCACGACGTCTACCACGGCCAGG
Organism: Rubrivivax sp.; assembly: GCA_035440985.1. GTDB lineage: Bacteria > Pseudomonadota > Gammaproteobacteria > Burkholderiales > Burkholderiaceae_C > Rubrivivax. The sequence goes on from DAORNK010000390.1 coordinate 1,523, forward strand.
AGATCCTCAAGGCCGGCATCGTGCCGGCCGAGCAGGTGTTGCACAACGCCCAGTACCGCGCCTCGATGCACGGCGTGGATCTGCCGGGCGATGTCTACTCGCACATTGCCGGCATCGACATCGTGCGCGCCGGCCAGGCCGACGGCAGCGGCGCGTACTACGTGCTGGAAGACAACCTGCGCGTACCCAGCGGCGTGAGCTACATGCTGGAGAACCGCAAGATGACGATGCGGCTGTTTCCGGAACTGTTCCGCCTGCACCGCGTGGCGCCGGTCGCGCACTACCCGGACCTGCTACTGGAGACGCTGCGCGCCGTGGCGCCGGCCGGCATCAACGAGCCCAACGTGGTGGTGTTGACGCCCGGCATGTACAACAGCGCCTACTTCGAGCACGCCTTCCTGGCGCAGCAGATGGGCGTCGAGCTGGTCGAAGGCCAGGACCTCTTCGTGCGCGATGGCTTCGTCTACATGCGCACCACGCAAGGCCCGCGGCGGGTGGACGTGATCTACCGCCGCGTGGACGACGACTTCATGGACCCCCGGGCGTTCCGCGCCGACAGCACGCTGGGCTGTGCCGGGCTGATGGACGTCTACCGCGCCGGCAACATCAACCTGAGCAACGCCATCGGCACCGGCATTGCCGACGACAAGAGCATCTATCCCTACGTGCCGAAGATGATCGAGTTCTACCTGGGCGAGAAGCCCATCCTGAACAACGTGCCCACCTACCTGTGCCGCGAGCCGGAAGACCTGAAGTACGTGCTGGCCCATCTGCACGAACTGGTGGTCAAGGAGGTGCATGGGGCGGGCGGCTACGGCATGCTGGTGGGCCCGGCGGCCAGCCAGGCCGAGATCGAGGATTTCCGCCGCGTGCTGGCGGCCAACCCCGCCAACTACATCGCCCAGCCCACGCTGGCGCTCAGCAGCTGCCCGACTTACGTGGACAGCGGGATCGCGCCGCGCCACATCGACCTGCGGCCTTTTGTGCTGTCCGGCAAGGACGTGCAGATGGTGCCCGGCGGACTGACGCGGGTGGCGCTCAAGGAGGGCTCGCTGGTGGTGAATTCGTCGCAAGGCGGCGGCACCAAGGACACCTGGGTCCTGGAGGACTGAGCATGCTGTCAAGAACCGCCGACCACCTGTTCTGGATGGCGCGCTACATGGAGCGGGCCGGTCAAGCGCAGAGCGCTTGCGGCGAAGCCACAACACGGCGACGCGCGGCCACGCGCGGCGGGGTTTTCGGCCATCGGGAGATCGATGATGCTGTCTAGAACCGCCGACCACCTGTTCTGGATGGCGCGCTACATGGAGCGGGCCGAAAACACCGCGCGCATGCTCGATGTCAACTACCAGACGGCGCTGCTGCCCCAGAGCGCGCAGATGACTGAACAGGGCTGGAGCGGCCTGCTGTCGATCAGCGAACTCACCGGCCTGTTCTCGCAGAAACACCGCCAGGTCAACGCGCGCAGTGTCATGGAGTTCATGGTACGCGACGAGACCAACGCGTCCAGCATCGTGGCCTGCCTGCGCGCCGCACGCGAGAACGCGCGCGCCGTGCGCGGCGCACTGACCACCGAGGTCTGGGAAACGCAGAATCAAACCTGGCTGGAGTTCAACCGCATGCTCAAGGACGATGCCCTTGAACGCGACCCCGGCAACTTCTTCGAATGGGTCAAGTTTCGCAGCCACCTGAGCCGCGGCGTGACCGTGGGCACCATGCTGCAGGACGAGGCCCTGCACTTCCTGCGCATCGGCACCTTCCTGGAGCGCGCCGACAACACCGCGCGTCTGCTCGACGTCAAGTACCAGGCCCTGGCGGGTGCCGACTACTTCGGTCCCGGCGCTGGCAACGGTGGCATGTCAAGTGGCCAGCAGCCCACCAGCCAGGCTTCATCGCAAGGTGCGACCCAGGGCCCCGTGCAGGACGCTGCCAAGGAAACGCAGGAAGTGGATTTCTACCACTGGAGCGCGATCCTGCGTTCGGTGTCCGCCTTCGAGATCTACCGCAAGGTCTACCGCAATGTCATCCACCCCGAAAAGGTGGCCGAACTGCTGATCCTGCGCCCGGACATGCCCCGCTCATTGGCTGCCTGCATGAACGAAGCGGTGGCCAACCTGCAGCTGGTCGCCAACGAGCAGAGCGACGAAACCCTGCGCCGCGCCGGCCGGCTGCAGTCCGATCTGCGCTACGGCCGCATCGACGAAATCCTGGCCACCGGGCTGCACGCCTACCTGACGCAGTTTCTCGATCGCGTCAACGACCTAGGCGTAGGCATCAGCCGCGACTTCCTCGTCCCGATGGCAGCTTGAGGACATGCGCCCGTCCCTGCGGACGGGCGCGTGCCTCAAGCTGAGCCTGGTGCATGCAGGCGCCAGGCCGGGGCCATCGCGCTGCCTATCATCGCCACCATGCGCCTGAGCCTGTGGATCGCTCTTGTCCTGCTGCCGCTATCGCCGGCCACGCGTGCCGAGCCCTGGCCAGGCCCGGGGCCGCACCCGGTGCCGCCGGTGGCGCAGCGCGTGCCGCATGTCGTGAGCAGCCCGCACGGCGATCGCGAGGACGAATACCACTGGCTGCGCGACGATGCGCCCAAGGTCAAGCGGCCGGAGGTGATGCGCCACCTGCAGGCCGAGAATGCCT
>DAORNK010000391.1:0-3759 GCA_035440985.1 Rubrivivax sp.
GGAACCCGCCACGCCGGGCACCGCGGGCACTGCCGGCGCAGCGGGCACTCGCCTGCCCACCGGCACCGCAAGCCCTGCACCCCCTGCCGCGTCCGGCGGTGGTCTGATGGGTGGCCTGAAGGACGCGATCTTCGGCAGCACCGGCCCACGCGGCGGGCGGCACGAAGGCCTGGCCGAGAAGGCGGCGGCTTCGGCCGTGCGCAGCATAGGCTCGGCGGTGGGTCGCGAAATCATCCGTGGCGTGCTGGGCTCGCTGCTGGGTGGCTCGCGCCGGCGCTGACGCCGGCTTTGCACACGGCACCACAATGCGGGGCCCGGCGGTTGGGGCGGCAATGGGGTTTGCATGGTGATGCTGAAGTGGTTGGTGGTGGGCAGCCTCGTGGTGGCCGTACTGGCCGTGCTGGCCGGCCAGATGGGACTTCTGCGGGGTACGCCACCGAGCGACCTGGGCGTCAAAGGCGGCAGGCTCAAGTCACCTTCGAAAACGCCCAACAGCGTGAGCAGCCAGGCCGACCTGTGGCCGGGTCATCCCCAGGCCGGCTATGCCCGCATCGCGCCGCTGGCCCTGGTGGGCGACGGGCCGGCCACGCTGGCCCATATCAAGGCCATCATCGCCCGCACGCCGGGTGCCCAACTGGTCGCCGAGGGGCCCGACTACCTGTACGCCACCTTCTCCACGCGCCTGATGAAGTACACCGACGATGTGGAATTCTGGTTCGACCCGGCTGCAGGCGTGGTGCAGGTCCGTTCGGCCTCGCGGATGGGCCGCCGCGACTTCGATGCCAACCGTTCTCGTGTCGAGGCCATCCGCACCCAGCTCGGCGCAGGCTGACCCGGCATCTGGCGCCCCGGCGCCACCGCTTCGCGCCGCAGGCTGTCGCCCTGTCGCAGGGGCCTGGCCGCGAGCTTCAGGGCACGGCACAGTGCCACGCCGCTGGTGATCCGCACGGCATGGAGAGTCGGGATGGCGATGCACAAGCTCAGGCACACCCCCCTTGTGGGTCTGGCGCCCGGCGTCCATCCCGCTGACCCTGGGCCCGTCGCAGCGGTGCACGCGCCGCGCTGCGCTGCAGGACCTGCCGGCCTTGACCCGGCCTTGACCTGGCCCTGGAGGCCGACAATCCACAGTCATGGCCATGCCCAGCTTGCCTGAATCCCTCGTCGCGACAGCAGACGCCGGTTCACCCGTTGGCCGAACCACGCTGCAGGGCGCGCTGGCACGCATGCGGGCCCGGCTGGGCACGCATTTGCTGGTGGTGGGCGGGCTGTGCCTGGCCATTGCCATCATCCTGACGCTGCTGGACGGCAACTTCCCAAAGAAGCTGCTGTACTCGGTGTGCATCGGGGTGGCCTGCACGTCGATCGTTGATCTCACGCGGCTGGCCGAAGCCTGGTTGAGCGACCGCCTGCGGCAATCCCGCGGCCTGCCCCCCTGCGACGATCTGAACGGCTGGCGCGGTGCCCTGCCAGGCTCGGTGCTCGCGGTGCTGCTGGGGCCGGGCGCCGGCGTGTGGCTCGTCGAGCTGATCACCGGTCAGCCGGCGGAGAACATGCTCAATCTGGGGTCGAGCAGCACCCGCATCATCATCGCCTTCAGCGTGCTGGGCACGGTCTTCGCGGTGGTGGTGATCAGCACCATGGAACGTCTGTCGGCCGCGCGCGCGCAGGCCGAAGCCGCGCAGCGCCTGGCCGCCGAGAACCAGTTGCGGCTGCTGCAGTCGCAGCTCGAGCCGCACATGATCTTCAACACGCTGGCCAATCTGCGCGTGCTCATCGGGCTGGAGCCGGCACGCGCCCAGGTCATGCTGGACCACCTGATCCACTTTCTGCGCGCCACGCTCCATGCGTCACGCACCGAGACCCATGCGCTGGCCACCGAGTTCGAACGCATTGCCGACTACCTGGCGCTGATGGGCGTGCGCATGGGCGCGCGGCTGCAGGTGAAGCTGGACCTGCCCGACGACCTGCGCACGGTGCCGGTGCCACCGCTGCTGCTGCAGCCGCTGGTCGAAAACGCCATCAAGCATGGCCTGGAGCCGCACGTGCAGGGTGGCCTGATCACGGTGGCCGCACAGCGCGAAGGCACCCGCCTGCTCCTGACGGTGCGCGACACCGGCGCAGGCCTGGGCAGCCAGGCGACCGAGAGGGCCGGCACGCCGTTCGGTCTGGCCCAGGTGCGCCAGCGGCTGAGCACCCTTTATGGCGAACAGGCCACGCTGACGCTGCACGGCGCGAACGACGAAGGCGCCGGCACGCTGGCCCTGGTACGCCTGCCCATGCCGACCTCGACCGCACCCTGACCATGCCACGCTGCCTGATCGCCGAAGACGAACCCCTGCTCGCCCAGGCCCTGCGCCTGGACCTGGGACGCCTGTGGCCCGAGCTTGAAGTGGCCGCGGTCACGGGCGACGGCCTCAGCGCGCTGACGCAGACGCTGGCGCTGCGGCCCGACGTCTGCTTCCTGGACATCCGCATGCCGGGCTGCACGGGTCTGGAAACCGCGCAGGCGCTGGCCGAAGACTGGCCGGATGGCGGCGGCTTTCCGCTGCTCGTCTTCGTCACCGCCTACGACGACTATGCGCTGCAAGCCTTCGAAGCGCAGGCCGTGGACTACCTCGTCAAGCCGGTGGAACCCGACCGGCTGGCCGCCTGCGTGGCCCGGCTGCAGGCGCGGCTGGCCGAGCGGCTCGCCCGCACCCCCGAGGCCGGCCTGCAGCAGGCGCTGGACCAGTTGCGGCTGCTGCTGGGCGCGGCGCCGGGCACGGCCAGCGCGGCACCCGCACGCCTGGCCGTCATCCAGGCCCAGACCGGCAACCTGGTGCAATTGGTCCCGGTGGACGAGGTGCTCTACTTCGAAGCCGCCGACAAGTACGTGCGCGTGATCACCGCCGATCGCGAGCACCTGATCCGGCTGTCGCTGCGCGAGTTGCTGCCGCAGCTGGACCCGCAGCAGTTCTGGCAGGTGCACCGCGGCACGGTGGTGCAGGCCCGGGCAATCACCAGTGCGCGGCGCGAGGAGACCGGCAAGGTCACGCTGAGCCTGCGCGGGCGCAGCGAGAAGCTCACCGCCAGCCGCCTGTACGCGCACCTCTTCAAGGGCATGTGAAGCTCGTGAGAGCCCCGGCAGGCGCCGCCTACAATCGCAGGTTGACCGCACCGCTTGGTGCCTGCCTCCAGGGAGTCGTCCGTGTCCTTGCCTTCCGCCCCCCCAGCCACGCCCGCCACCGGCACCCCACCCGTGCAGGACGCGGCCGCGCTGGAGCGCGAGCTGGCCGCCTTGTTCGTGCAGGCGCTGAACCTGGAGATGAGCGCCGAATCCATCGACCCCACGACGCCGCTGTTCGGTGACGGCCTGGGTCTGGATTCCATCGACATCCTGGAAGTGGCGCTCGAGATCTCCCAGCGCTACGGCTTCCAGTTGCGCTCCGACGATCAGAACAACCAGAAGATCTTCCAGCACCTGCGCAGCCTGGCGGCCCACGTGGCGCAGCACCGCACCAAGTAGGGCCACACCCGACCCATGCCCGGATGGCGGATCGCTGCCGTCGCGCTGTCCCTGCTGGGCTACGCGCTGCTGGGGCACTGGCTGATGCTGCACGCCGCCAACCAGCCCTGGGCCGTGGCCGCGTTGTTCGGCCCCCTGCTGGTGGCCGTGGGCGGCATGGGCTGGCACCGGCGGCAGTGGGCCACGCTGGCGGCCTGTGCCGCGCTGCTGGCGCTGCTGGCGGCCATCGTCTGGCGCGGCGGCGTGACCGACAT
>DAORNK010000391.1:3927-4159 GCA_035440985.1 Rubrivivax sp.
GTCCTGTGGGCCGCCTACTTCCTGGGCATGGTGGTGCTCTCGGCGCTGATCTACCTGCTGGCCCCGTGGAGCTGGTGGTCGCTGTTCTGCAACCTGCTCACGCCGCTGGCTGCCGCGCTGCTGTTCGTGGGCGAACATCTGCTGCGCTACCGCCGGCACCCGGAGTTCGCGCGGGTTTCGTTGCGCGCCGCCTTCGATGCCTACCAGCACGGCGGCGGCACCAAAGGCGGCG
>DAORNK010000392.1:0-4152 GCA_035440985.1 Rubrivivax sp.
GCCGCCACCGTGCTGGCCGACTACCGCGCCACGGGCCTGAGCCTGACCCAGCACCCGGTGGCCCTGCTGCGTGAACAGCTCGCCGCCTTCAAGGTGCAGCCTGCGGCCGTGCTGCGCGGCTACCCCAACGGCCGCCTGGCGCGCGCCAGCGGCATCGTCACGCACCGCCAGCGGCCGGGCACGGCCAAGGGCGTGGTCTTCGTGACGCTGGAAGACGAGACCGGTGCCGTCAACGTCATCGTCTGGCCGGCGGTGGCCGAAGCCCAGCGCCGGCCCTTGCTGGCCAGCACGCTGCTGACGGTGTACGGCGTGTGGCAGTGCGAAGGCGAGGTACGCCATCTGGTGGCCAAGACCCTGGTCGACCACTCGCCGCTGCTGCAGGGGCTGGCTTCGCGCAGCCGCAACTTCCGTTGAAGCCGGCCGGTCAGGGCACGGGCCACAATGCCGGTGTCCCATCCTCGCCACCCCAGGGCCGGATGGCAATCACCTTCGTGTCACCACCATGCTGTTCCTGTTGTCCCCGTCCAAGGCCCTGGACTATGAGACTCCCGTGCCACCCGCGCTGCGCCGCAAGGCCACCGAACCCCTCTTCGTCGAACAGGCCGGCCAGCTGATCAGCCTGATGCGTCGCCAGACCCCGGCTCAGGTGGCCACGCTGATGGATCTGTCGGACAAGCTGGCTCAGCTCAACGTGGCACGCTATGGCGCCTGGCAGCCGTTGGCCGACGCGCACAACAGCAAGCCCGCCGTGCTGGCCTTCGACGGTGATGTCTACGACGGCCTGCAAGCGGCCACGCTCAAGACGGCAGACCTGACCTGGGCGCAGCGGCATATGCTGATCCTGTCGGGCCTGTACGGCGTGCTGCGCCCGCTGGATCGTCTGCAGCCCTACCGGCTGGAGATGGGCACGGCGTTGGCCAACCCGCGTGGCAAGGACTTGTATGCCTTCTGGGGCGACACACTGGCCGAGCACCTGAACCTGCGCCTGTCCGAAGAGTCCGAGCCGGTGGTCGTCAACCTCGCTTCGATGGAGTACGCCCGCGCGGCGTTGCGCCCGGTGCTGCGTGCCCGTGTGGTGGATTGCGTGTTCGAAGAAGCCCGGCCCGACGGCTACAGGGTCGTCAGCTTCTTTGCGAAGCGGGCGCGTGGCCGGATGGCGCGTTTCGCCGTGCAGCAGCGCGTGTGCCGCGTGCGACAGTTGCAGGCCTTTGCCGAAGACGGCTATGCCTTCGACCGCGGTGCCAGCACGTCCGACCGGCTGGTCTTCCGCCGCGCGGCCTGACCGCTTCGGCACCACGGCGCTTGGGCAGAATCACGGCAATGACACGCACCCGCCAAGTCGTCACGGCTGAGCTGCGCCGCTGGATCGTCGACCAGGCCGAAGCGGGCTGCCGCCCGCAGGAGATCATCGCCGCCATGCGCACGGCGGGCTGGGAAGAGACCCTGGCCGCCGAGGCGATGGAGCACACGCTGCGCGAGCGTCTGCAGGAACTGGACCGCCGGGCCGCGGAATCCGTGCCCGCCTGCGCCGTACCCGAGCCCGACCTCAGCGCCGCGCCCACGGTGCTGCAGGTGGCCGGCCACGAGGTGCGCGTGCTGCTGACGCTGCGGCACCCGCGCGTGGTGGTGCTGGGCGGGTTTCTCACCGACGACGAGTGCACGCAGCTGATGGCGCTGGCGGCGCCACGCCTGGCACGCAGCGAAACGGTGGACAACGCCACCGGCGGCAGCGAAGTCAACGTTGCGCGCACCAGCGACGGCATGTTCTTCGAGCGGGGCGAACACCCGCTGGTACAGGCCATCGAAGCGCGCATCGCCACGCTGCTGAACTGGCCCGTGGCCCATGGCGAAGGCATCCAGGTGCTGCGCTACCGCCCCGGGGCCGAATACCGCCCGCACCACGACTACTTCGACCCGGCCCATCCCGGCACCGCCCACGTGCTCCAGCGCGGCGGCCAGCGTGTGGGTACGCTGGTGATGTACCTCAACACACCGCAGGGCGGCGGCGCCACCACATTCCCCGATGTGGGCCTGGAAGTCGCACCCATCCGCGGCAACGCCGTGTTCTTCAGCTATGACCGGCCGCATCCCAGCACGCGCACGCTGCACGGGGGCGCACCGGTCACCGCGGGCGAGAAGTGGGTGGCGACGAAGTGGATGCGTGAAGGCGTCTTCGTCTAGTCTTTGCGGCGCCGCATGGCGCCCACCAGGCCGCACCTGGCCTACCATCGGATGCGGGAGACTGCATCTTGCCGGCGAGTTGCCGGGGCCCGCTGGAGGGGGACCACATGAACTTCACCGAATCCATTCGCACCTGCTTCACCAAGTACGTGGACTTCAACGGGCGGGCGCGCCGCCCCGAGTTCTGGTGGTGGGCGCTCTTCGTCTTCCTGGCCAGCCTGATGGCGCAGTGGCTGGGCAACCTGCCATCGATGGTGGTGTCGCTGGGCACCCTGTTGCCCAGCATCGCCGTCGGAGCGCGCCGCCTGCACGACATCGACAAGAGCGGTTGGTGGCAGCTCGTCGGCCTGATCCCCTTCATCGGCTGGATCATCATGATCTGGTGGTGCGTGCAGGACTCGAAGGAGCCCAACCGCTTCGGCTGATGCCCAACGGCTAGACCTCGGCACACTCCCCGTGCGCCGGCACGCGCGCCGGCCAGCCCAGGTGATCGCGGATGGCCGCGCGCAGCGTGTCCGATGCATCGGGCTCGCCATGCACCACGAAGGTCTGCCGTGGCGGCTGGTGGATGTGGCGCAGCCAGGTCAGCAGTTCATGCCGGTCGGCATGGCCGGAGATGCCGGGCAGTTGTTGCACCTCCGAGCGCACCGGCACCATCTCGCCGAAGATCTTGATCTCGCGCTCGCCGGCCAGCAGCCGTGCGCCGCGGCTGCCACCCACCTGGAACCCGGCAAACAGCAGCGTGTGCCGTGGCTCGGGGGCCATCGCCTTGAGGTGGCCCAGCACTCGCCCGCCGGTGGCCATTCCGCTGGCCGAGATGATGATGGCCGGATAGCGTGACCCCGCCAGCCGCTGCGACTGCTGCAGCGTGGTCACCAGGCGTACACCGTCGCACAGGCCGCGCATCTCGCCAGCCGGCACGGCCAGCAGCTTGGCGTGGCGCCGGTACAGCGCGGTGGCCTCGATGGCCATCGGGCTGTCCAGGAAGATCGGGATGCGCGTGTCGATGCGGCCGGCGCGGCGCAGACGCTGCAGCAGCAGGAGCAGGGCCTGCGCACGGCCCACCGCGAAGGCCGGCATCAGCACCGAGCCCCCGCGTTGCACGGTGCGCTGCACGACATCGGCCAGGCGTTCCAGCGGGTCCGCGTCGGGGTGGTCGCGGTTGCCGTAGGTGCTCTCGACGATCAGCACATCGGCCCGCTTGACCGGCTGCGGCGGCGGCATCAGCAGGTCGCGGCTGCGGCCCACGTCGCCCGAGAAGACCAACTGCAGGCCCTGGCGACCCGGTTCGCTCAGGTGCACCGCGCAGGCGCCCAGCAGGTGCCCCACCGGCGAAAGGCGCAGGCGGTGGCGGCCGACCTGGGTTTCGTGGCCCGGGGCCAGTGGTACCAGTTGCGCCAACGCCCGCTCAGCGTCCGCGCGCGTGTACAGCGGCAGCGCCTTGGCATGGCGGCTGAAGCCGTGGCGGTTGGCGCGGCGCGCGTCTTCCTCCTGCAGGTGGGCGCTGTCCAGCAGCAGCACACGCGCCAGTTCGCAGGTGGCGGGGCTGGCGTGGATGGCGCCGCGGTAACCGTGCTTGACGAGCGCCGGCAGCCAGCCGCTGTGATCCAGGTGGGCATGGCTGATCACCACCGCGTCGAGTTCGCGCAGTTCGGGCGGGAACACCCAGTTGCGCTCACGGTGCAGCTTCCAGCCCTGGAACAGGCCGCAGTCCAGCAGGATGCGGCTGCCGGCCGATTCGACGAGATGACGCGAGCCGGTGACACCGTCGGCCGCACCCAGGAAGTGGATCTTCATGCCTGCCCCAGTGCCTGCAGTTGTGCCGATTCGAGCACGACGACGCCGGCTTCGTCTTGCGCCAGCGCACGCAGCAGCGCGCGCGCCACGGTGCGTGCCGCGATCGGCCGCCAGGCCAGTGGTATCCACGGGGTCAGCGGCCTCGTCAGCGCCAGCGCCAGCGCCTCGGCCGGG
>DAORNK010000393.1:0-4083 GCA_035440985.1 Rubrivivax sp.
GCTGCTGCTGGCCGACGGCGTGCGCCAGGTGGCGCGCGGCGACCTGACGGCCAAGCCCGTCTTCCCCAGTGGCGACGAACTGGGCGGCCTGACGCGCAGCTTTGCCGACATGACGGCCCAGGTGGCCGAAGCGCGCAGCCAGGTGCAGCGCGGCATGGGCCAGCTCGAGGCGGCGCGCACCCGGCTGCAGACCATCCTGGACACGCTGACCGCCGGCGTCATCGTGTTCGACCGCGAAGGCCGCATCGACACCGTCAACCCCGGCGCCACGCGCATCCTGCAGCGCCCGCTGTCGGCCTGGCGCGGCCGGCGCCTGTCGGAACTGCCGGAGTTGCAGGACTTCGCGCGCAGCGTCGAGCAGCGTTTCGAACTGCTGGCCACCAGCCCCGAAGCCGGCGAGCGTGATCAGTGGCAGGATTCCTTCGACCTCCAGCGCGGTGATGGCGCCACGCTGACGCTGCTGGTGCGCGGCGCCACGCTGCCCCGCGATGCCAGGCTGATGGTCTTCGACGACATCACCGAGGTCGTCTCCGCCCAGCGCAGCGCGGCCTGGGCCGAAGTGGCGCGCCGGCTGGCCCACGAGATCAAGAACCCGCTCACGCCCATCCAGCTCTCGGCAGAGCGGCTGGAACACCGCCTGGGCCACAAGCTGGAAGGCGCCGACCAATCGCTGCTGACGCGTTCGGTGCACACCATCGTGACCCAGGTGCAGGCGATGCAGAGGCTGGTCAACGAGTTTCGCGATTACGCACGGCTGCCGGCGGCCCAGCTGCTGCCGCTGGATCTGGACGCGCTGGCCACCGAGGTGCTGGCGCTGTACGGCCAGGCTGCGGACAACGGGCTGCTGGTGGCCAGGCTGGAACCGAACCTGCCCCGTATCCTGGGCGATGCCACGCAACTGCGGCAGGTCATCCACAACCTGGTGCAGAACGGCCTGGATGCGGTGGCCGACCGGCCCGACGGCCAGGTGGAACTGATCACCGCCACCGCGCGCGGCGAGCACGGCGAACTGCGCGCCGTGCGTCTGACGGTCATCGACAACGGCCCGGGCTTCGCCGACAAGGTGCTCAAACGGGCCTTCGAACCCTATGTCACCACCAAGTCCAAAGGAACGGGGCTGGGGCTGGCCGTGGTCAAGAAGATCGCCGATGAACACGGGGCCCGGCTGCGCGCGGCCAACCTGCATGCCGGCGACCAACCCGATGGCCCTGTGACGGGAGCCCGGGTTTCGTTATCATTTTCGAACTTTGCCGCCACGCCCGCCGCACCCGCGACTGGCGCACATGCCGGCCCCGCCCCGGCGGCTACCGGCAACACAACGCAGCATCCTTAGAGGGCATGGCAACAATCCTGGTAGTCGATGACGAGCTCGGCATCCGCGCCCTGCTGTCGGAAATCCTCACCGACGAAGGCCATACGGTCGAGTTGGCCGAAGACGCCGCACAGGCGCGCCAGGTGCGCGAACTGCTGCGCCCCGATCTGGTGTTGCTGGACATCTGGATGCCCGACGTGGACGGCGTGACGCTGCTCAAGGAATGGTCCGCCAACGGCCAGCTGCAGATGCCGGTGATCATGATGAGCGGCCACGGCACCATCGACACGGCCGTCGAAGCCACCAAGTACGGCGCCAGCGCCTTCCTGGAAAAGCCCATCACGCTGCAGAAGCTGCTGCGCGCCGTGGAGCAGGCCCTGGCCAAGCCCGGCCAGCGCCCGGCCCACGCCGCCCCCGGCCAACGCAGCGACATCGTGACCAGCCCGCTGGACACGCTGCACAACAGCCACCTCCACCACCTGGGCACAGCGCCCGCTGCGCCGCTGCACGAAGGCCCGCACGCCGAACAGAGCTTCGACCTGGACCGCCCGCTGCGCGAAGCACGCGACGCCTTCGAGAAGAGCTACTTCGAGTTCCACCTGGCCAAGGAAGGGGGCAGCATGACCCGCGTCGCCGAAAAGACCGGCCTGGAACGCACCCATCTGTACCGCAAGCTCAAGCAACTGGGCGTGGACCTGTCGCGCAACAAGCGCGGCGGCGCCTGAAGCGCGCCGGGCTATAATCACCGGCTCGATTGGCCTGGTAGCTCAGTTGGTAGAGCAGCGGATTGAAAATCCGCGTGTCGGTGGTTCGATTCCGCCCCAGGCCACCACTTCATTTCTGCGGGTTTGCGAGGAAGTGGTAGGAGTCGGTAGGGATCCAGTTCGAGCATTGCTCCTGCCTACCCAGTCCGACACAGCGAACCGCGTGGCCCGGCAGGTCGAAGAATCAATGACTTGCGCGTGCGCCGCCTGACGCCAGCCGGCCAAGACGCTCCGACTCGGCCCGTGCTTCGGCCAGCAGCTGGGCCCAGTCCGACGGCGGACGGCCGCTGTCGAGCATCCGGCGGAACACGCGGTAGGCGTCGTCGGCGCTCTCGTAGGCCCGCTTCGTATCCTCGTCGTTGACCCATGCGAAGACGATCACCTTGGCCTGCACATGGAACCGGAAGAACAGCCGGTACTGCTGGAAGAACTTGGCCCGGAACCAGTGCTTGTGCTCGTCTCCGAGCGTGTTGCCCTGGCGGTACTCTGGCCTGGCGGGGTCTTGCGGAATCACCTCGAACGCCAGCTTGGCGATGGCCGTCAGGCGCTTGGTGGCGTTCTTCTTGACGTAGCCGGTCGGGTCCTTGCGCTTGAGTGCCTCGACTTGTGCGGTCAGGGAATCAAGTTGATCGTGGAAGATAGGGTGGGCAAAGATGGTCCAGCCGTTGACGACCAGTGGCTTGCTGCCGCTCATTCATCGTCGGCCGACAGCGGCGCGTCCAGATCGACCTCGACACCACCGACCAGCGCCTGGATGCGCTGCGCGAGACCAGCGTCCACGGCCTGTAGCCGCTCCGGGTGCTCGGCGAGGTCGCGAGCCAGGAAGCCCAGGAACGGGGCCAGCCCAGGATCATCGCTTTCACCGGCCGCCGCACGCGTGAGCACGACCTCACCGTCTGGACGGATCGTGTAGTGGATCTTGTCGCGCTTGCCCAGTCGCAGCGCCCGGCGCACCGTCTCGGGTACCGTGGTCTGGTAGCGGTCGGTCAGCGTCGATTCGACTTGCATGGTGGCGGACATGGCAGTTCTCCGGCGATAAAGTTTCGCGCACAGAGTAATGCATATGCATTGCCATGTCAATTCATGTGCATTGTCTGCAGGGATCAGGCCGGCAGCGAAGCCAGGGCCTGGTGCAGCGAACGGTACTGGCCGCCAGGGGCGCGATGCGGGTGGATGCGGGTAGCCGTCTCGACGCCGCTGAAGGCCGCGAAGTACGCAGTATCGCCGCGCATCTCCGAACCTGGGGGTAGTGCAGTTCCCATCGTGTTAGGCTTGCCCCACCACCCTTTTCATAGGTACGCCCCGCCTGGTTCGCTGGTCGGGGCTTTTCTACAAGTCGGCCAGGTTCCTACGAATCTGACCGCCACCACTACGCTGCTTTCGTGCCATAGCGGCCGATGGCGGCGGGCATCATGCACCGTGTCTGAGGCGAGGTGCAGCAGTGGAAGACGTGCTTCGAGGCGCACGGGGCCGACGGCCAATTGATCGACCAGCTCACGCGCGCGCGTTCCGCGACCTCAGCGAGGTTGCCTCGCCAGCGCTAGCGGCCGAGATCCGCAGGCAACACCCAAGCTTGCGGGTAAGCCCGTAGTTGAACGATCGTCCAGTCTGGTTGGACAATCGTCCAGCAACGCTGGACCCAGCGATGACCGTCCCCGCCTCCCAAGCCGTGTCCACCCGCAGGACCGCTCGCCGCCGTGCGGTCGACGGTGAGCGCACCGACCGCCGCCAGGCCATCCTGCTGGCTGCCGAGCGCCTGTTTGCCGAGCGTGGGTATGCCGCGGTCTCGATCCGCCAGATTGCCGATGCAGCGGGCGTGCCGCCGGCTCTCGTGGACTACCACTTCGGGCAGAAGCATGAGCTGTTCATCGCCATCTTCCACCACTGGCGCGGCACCATCGATCAGCGTCTGCAGCGGCTGCGCGAGGCGCGCGCCGCAGCCCCCGGCGACGCGCTGCGCCGCGTGGTCGAGGCCTTCGTGACGCCGGTGCTGGCGCTGCGCTGCAG
>DAORNK010000394.1:0-2494 GCA_035440985.1 Rubrivivax sp.
GGGGGCAGGCCGGGCCGGACGAGCGCCGCGCTCACTTCATTGCATTGATCTTGTCGAGCAGGCCCGCGGGCCAGGCCTTGGCCTCGTCCGAAGCGAGATAGATCTTCTGCGCGTGGGCACGGAAGGCGGCCACGTCGGGCGCATAGACCTCGAGGCCCTGGCTCTTGAAACCTGCGGCCAGCTCGGCCTCGCGCTTCAGGTGTTCGGCCGCACTCCAGGCCACCGCCTTGTCCACCGCGGCCTGGAAGGCCTGCTGCCTGGCCGGGCTCATCGCATTCCAGGCCTTCAGGTTCATCGTCAGCACGTCGAAGCCCACCAGGTGCGAGGTCAGCACGATCTGCTGCATCACCTCGTAGAACTTCATGTTCTGCACGTTGGGCAGCGGGTTATCCTGGCCGTCGATGGCGCCGGTCTGCAAGCCGGTGTAGGTCTCGGCGTAGGCCATGGGCGTGGGATTGGCGCCGAGCGACTTGCCCAGCAGCTGCCAGGCATCACCCGGGGGCATGCGCAGCTTCACTCCCGCCAGGTCGGCCGGTGTGCTGATCTTCTTCTTGCCTTTCAGGCCCACCTGGCGCGTGCCGAAGAAGGTGGGCGCGAGGATCTTCACCTTCAGCTGGGTCTCGGCCATCTGCTTCATCTCCGCGCCCAGGGCGCTGGCGAAGAAGGCATTGAGGTGGTTGGCGTCGCGGAACAAGTAGGCCGAGGTCAGGATGGACCAGGCGGGCAGCTGCTTGGAGATGTCTTGCGGCGCGATGTTGCCGATCTCGAGGTTGTCGCGCTGCAGCGCGACGAGCTCGGTGCCCTGCTTGAACAGCGTGCCGCCGTAGAAAGGCTCGATGGTGGCATCGGCCGCCACGTCGGCCGCCAGGCGGCGCACCATGTCGGCGCGGATGTCCTTGTCGGAAAACACCGCGGCAAAGCGCAGCGTGGGCTTGGCTTGTGCCCAGGTGGGCAAGGCCGGCGCGGCAGCCAGCGCGGTGGCGGCCAGCAGCAGATGGCGGCGATGGAGGGTGGACGGCATGGTGATCTCCTCGTTGGAATGGAAATGCGGGAGCGGAAAAGCGGGTTGGACAGAGTAAGGATTGCGGGCCGAAGGCACAAGGCGCGGTACGGCGGCGCGGCTGGCGCGCTTCAGCCCTGTGGAGAAGCGCGCGCCAGTTGTTCGGCCACGGCGCGAACCGCGAGCAGATAGCCGACAGGCCCCAGCCCGCAGATGACACCGCCGGCGGTCTGCGAGACCAGCGAGTGGTTGTACGGCGGCGGGCGCTGGTGGATATTGGTCAGATGCACTTCCACCAGCGGGCGGCGAAGCAGCTTGAGCGCATCGAGCACCGGCACGCAGCCGAAGGAAAAGCCCGCCGGGTTGATGACGACGGCGGCGTCCTTGGCAAAGGCTTCCTGGATCCAGTCGACCATCACGCCTTCGTGGTTGGTCTGGCGAAAGTCGCAGGCCAGCCCCAGTTCGGCGGCCAGGTTCTCGGTGCGCTGCTGGATCTGGGCCAGCGTGGTGGTGCCGTACAACTCGGGCTCGCGCTTGCCCAGCATGTTGAGGTTGGAACCATTCAGGACAAACAGCGGGTGCGCCATGCAGCGGGCTTTCGGTGTGGGTGAGGGCCGGGCAGGGGCCCCGGCTCATCGGCGTCGCCGGCGGCCCTGGCATCCGGCGATTGCTGCCGCATGGGGTAGAGGATAGGCTTGGCGCGGCAGGGTGGCACTTCTCGGGGGATTTTTCTCAGGCATCGTGCCCGGCGTTCCAGATCGGAATTTGCTTTCGCAATATGAAAGGTTGTTGCTGATGTCCGTCGCACTGGACCGCGGACTGGCGTTGATGGAGCGCCTGGCCGGGCAGCCCGATGGCATGGCGCTGGGTGCGCTGGCCGATGAGCTGCTGATTCCGCACAGCGCTTGCCACCGGTTGCTGTCGCAACTGTCGCAACTGGGTTATGTGCGCCAGGCGCGCGCTCGGGGTCCCTACCTGCTGACGACCAAGATCGCCTCGATGGGGCTGGCCTTCCTGAGCAGCGCCGGCGTGGTGGACATCGCCGAGCCGCTGCTCGAGAGGCTGGCCAACGAGTCGGGCGAGCTGGTGCGGCTGGCGATCATCGACGACGACCGCCTCACCTGGGTGGCCAAGGCGCAGGGCGCACGAAAGGGCGTGCGCTACGACCCCGACATGGGCATGGATGCACGCCTGTCGTGCACGGCTTCGGGCCACGCCTGGCTGCTGACGCTGAGCGACGAGCGCGCGCTGGAGCTGGTCAGCCGCCAGGGCTTCGGCGACCCCAAGGACTATGGCCCCAAGGCGCCGACCACCGTGAGGGCGCTGCTGGGCTTCCTGCATGCCGCGCGCACGCGCGGCTACGCGATGATCGACGAAGTCTTCGCGCCCGGCATGACGGCGATGGCCGCACCCATCCTGCGCCAGGGCGTGGCCAGCGGTGTGGTCAGCATCGCCGGGCCGCGCACACGCCTGAGCACGGCGCGCATGCACGCG
>DAORNK010000394.1:2521-4052 GCA_035440985.1 Rubrivivax sp.
GTGACGACCGAGCTGGGCGTCATCACCCGGCGCACGGCGATGTGGGGGCGCGCACCGCTGGGCAAAGCCTGATCGGCGGCAACTCAGCCGCTACCTCAGGCCCGATACCCGTCCTGGATTCCGCTGGATTCCGTGGCCCAGCCGCTGATGGGCGCGTGCAGGTTGTTGACCAGCGCGCCGGGCTTGGGCCGCATCACGATGGGCACCGCGGTGTGGTCGTTGCAGACCCGGTCGTTCAGGCGGATCAGCAGCGCGGCGCGTTTCACCGGGTCCACCTCCACCTCGGCGGCGCGGAAGGTGCGGTCGAACCCTTCGTTGCTCCAGCGCGTGACGTTGCGGCCATTCCACTTGTTGGCCTTGGAGGCCGCCAGCCACGAGCAGAACAGCCCCATGAAGCGGCCCGGGTCCGGCCCGCCGCGGGTGACGGTGTACATCTGCAGACTGATACAGCCGTCTGACGGCTTGGCCGTCCTCCTGCATGGGCGTCGATCCAGCACCGCGTGCGGCCAAGTGACAACGTGCGTTCGGCCTCACCTTTGGAAGGTGAAGGTCTTCCATGGGGCCTGCCTGCTGGCCAGCACCGGACCGGGTGACCAGGCAGCAGACGGTCGCGAGTGCCTCTTGATGGCCGAATGCGGACCAATGCACCAGCCCAGTCAGCCCACCCCCATCACCTTCAGCGCCGCCGCCAGCGACTGCTTCGCCTCGAAGAACCCGGCCCACGGGTCGGCCTGCTCGAACGACAGGTGCTCGCGCGCGGTGGCGATGTTCCATTGCGCGCCGCCCTTCAGCGACGCCAGATCGTCCCACGCCACCGGCATCGACACGCCCAGTCCCGGCCGCGCGCGTGCCGAAAAGGCTGCGGCCGTGGTGGCGCCCTGGCCGTTGCGCAGGTAGTCGACGAACACCTCGCCCACGCGGTTGGCCGCACCCGTCTTGGCCACTAAGCGCGAAGGGATCGTGCGCGCCAGGTGTTCCACCGCGGCCTGCGAAGAGACTTTCACCACGTCGTAAGGCCAGCGCGGCGCGATCGGCACCACCACGTGCAGGCCCTTGCCGCCGCTGGTCTTGAGCCAGCTGTCGAGGCCAAGTTGGTCGAGTAGCGTGCGCACCAGCAACGCCGCCTCCTTCACGCGCTCCCACGGCAGGCCCTCGCCGGGGTCGAGGTCGAAGACGATGCGATCGGGCTGGTTGATCTTCTTCGCCGTGGAGTTCCACGGGTGGAACTCGATGACGTTCATCTGTGCGGCCGACAGCAGCGCTTGGGCATCGGGCACGGTGAGGAGCGGCGCGTGGCCCGGGAAGAGCCTGGCATCGAGCGCCTTCAGCCCGGGGATGCTGCCGGCCTCGTCCTGCTTCTGGAAGAACAGCGTGCCGGCCACGCCTTCGGGCCCGCGCACCAGCGCCAGCGGCCGGCCGGCCAGGTGCGGCAGCATGCGTTCGGCCACGCTGTCGTAGTAGCGGATGAGGTCGAGTTTGGTCAGGCCGGTGGCGGCATCGACGACCCGCTCGCCGTGTGTCACTTTCAACT
>DAORNK010000395.1:0-4026 GCA_035440985.1 Rubrivivax sp.
CGGTGGCCGTTGGGGTCGAAGAAGTAGATCGACTTGAAGATGGTGTGGTCGGTGATGCCCACCACCGGGATGCCTGCGGCTTCGAGCCTGGCCTTCGTGGCCTCGAGTTCGGCCACCGATTCGACCTTGAAGGCGATGTGCTGCACCCAGTCCGGCGTGTTGGTGTCGCGCCCCATCTCGGGTGCGTTGGGCAATTCGAAGAAGGCCAGCACGTTGCCACCGCCGGCGTCCATGAAGACGTGCATGTAGGGGTCGGGTGCGTGCGTCGATGGCACCTGGTTCTCGGCGATGGCCAGCACGAAATCCATGCCCAGATGCTGGCGGTACCAGTGGACGGTCTGCCGGGCGTCGCGGCAGCGATAGGCGACGTGGTGGATGCGTTGGATGCCCATGGTCTGTCTCCTTTTCTGCGCCGTCAGGCTTCGAGCGTCTTCCACATCTGCACATCGCGCTCGGCGGTCCAGATGCGGGGGTCGGGGTACTGCGTCACCTCGTCGTAGCAGCGCGTCACGTCGAAGGGCATGCAGTGCTGGAAGATGACCCAGTGGCCATAGCGGGGCGACATCCGGGCCATCGTCTGCTTGTAGACGGCGTTCAGATCCAGCCCGGCCTTCACACCGGATTCGACGCTCTGGCGCAGCTCGGCGATGAAGCTGCGCGTGCCGGCCAGTCCGGCGGCCACCTGTTCGGGCGTGGTCAGCGCGGCGCCACGCCCAGGCACCAGTTGGGCAGGCTGCAGTGCGCTGATGTTGTCCAGCGTCTGCGGCCAGTCCTTGAAGTAGGCGTCGCCGGCATAGGGCGTGGCGTCGAATTCGACCAGGTCGCCGCTGAACAGGATCTTCTGCTGCGGCAGCCAGGCCACCGTGTCACCCTTGGTATGGCCACGACCCAGTTGCAGCAGTTGCACCTCCAGCTTGCCCAGCCAGAGCGTCATCTTTCCGGTGAAGGTCATCGTGGGCCAGGTCAGGCCCGGCGGCACGCTCTCGACGTTGCGGAACAGGCGGGGAAAGCGCCCGATCTCGCTGGCCTTGTCCTGCTCGCCGCGTTCGACGATCAGGTCATACGTGTCCTGGCTGGCGATGACCTGCTCGGCCTTGTAGGCCGAAGCCCCCAGCACCCGTACCGCGTGGTAGTGCGTGAGCAGCACGTACCTGATCGGCTTGTCGGTGACCTCGCGGATGCGGCGGATCACGTCCTGCGCCATCACCGGCGTGGCCTGCGTGTCCAGCACCAGCACCGCGTCGTCGCCGATGATGATGCCGGTGTTGGGGTCGCCCTCGGCGGTGTAGGCGTAGGCGTTGTCGCTGAGCCGGGTGAAGCTGACCGTCTTCTCTTCCAGGTCGGCTTGCGAGGCAAAGGCCTTGGTGGGGGTCTGGGACATGGCGGCAGCGGTTGAAGAAGGTTGGCGATGCTAGCGTGGACGTTTTATATTGTCTAATCCGTTCGCCTTAGACAAATGGGCGCATCGCACCGATCCTCACCCCATGCCACCGCCCCACAATGCCCGACGCGGCATCCAGAGCATCGAAGTCGGCGGCCAGCTCCTGCTGGCGCTGGCACGGCAGGGTTGCCCGCTGCTGCTCAAGGATCTCGCCCAGGCCGCCGGCATGACCCCGGCCAAGGCCCATCCCTACCTCGTCAGCTTCGGCAAGCTGGGCCTGATCACGCAGGAGCCGGGCACGGGTCGCTACGGACTGGGCCCGCTGGCCATGCAGATCGGCCTGATCAGCCTGCAGCAGTTCGATCCGGTGCGCCTGGCCGCCGCCCGCCTGGCCGAGCTGGCGCAGCGCCTGGGACAGACGGTGGCGATCGCGGTGTGGGGGACCCATGGCCCGACCATCGTGCACACCCATGACGCGCCGCTGCCGGTGCATGTGTCGATGCGCCACGGGGCCGTGATGAGCCTGCATGGCACGGCGTCGGGCCGCCTCTTTGCCGCTTACCTGCCGCGCGAAGTGGTGCGTGAGGCGGCTGAGGCGCGCATCTTCGACAAGGCCTTCGAACGCGAACTGGCCGCCGTCAGGGCCGCTGGCCTGAGCCATGCCGTGGACGCCGCCGTACCTGGTGTGAGCGGACTGGCCGCCCCTGTCTTCGATGGCACGGGTACCCTGGTGCTCAGCCTGACGGCCATCGGCGCCACGGCGGGCTTCGACACCCGCCCGGATGGGGAGCCGGCGCGAACGCTCAAGCGCTGTGCCGACGAGCTCTCGGCGCAACTCGGGGCCCGTTCCGCCTGAGCGTGACGATCGCCCGGGGCTTCGGAATGGGCCCAGAATCGCGGATGCCGCCGCTGGCGCATCGCCAACGCACGGCAACCGGCAATGGCCATCTCATTGATCCCATGAACACGACACTGAACCCGACCTCGCCGCAGCGCGGCCACATCGTGGCCATCCGGCGCAACGATCAGATCGAGGCCTATCAGCTGCGCATCGGCACTGGCGGCGCCGGCCAGACCCGGCTGTTCAGCTGTGGCAAACATGGCGGCATGCGCAAAGCCCTGGCCGCGGCCCGCGCGGCGGCCAAGGAGATCGGCCTCATGCTGGGTGGCCCACGCGGCGGATCCGTCAGCGGTCGCCGCACGCGACTGAGCCCGACCCCATCGGCCGGGGTGCGCTTCGAATGGCATACCTTTGCGCAGAGCACGGTGTTGTACGTGGTCGCCTCGTGGCGCGACCGCAAGGGCGTCTCGCGCTGCACGCGGTATTCGGTGGAGCGGCACGGCCTGCAGGGTGCGCTGGACAAGGCGATTGCGGCCCGCATCTCCGCCGGCGCGCCACTGCCGGACCGAAGGGCGCTCTTGCGGGCGCTGCGCGCTGAGCGCGCGACACGTCAATAGACAGGCGCGCCCTGCGGCGCGCCACAAAGCAAAGCGCCGGCCTTTCGACCGGCGCCCGCTTTGCGCTTACCCTAACTGCTTCCCGGAAAAAACTGGTTGCGGGGGCAAGATTTGAACTTGCGACCTTTGGGTTATGAGCCCAACGAGCTACCAGACTGCTCCACCCCGCGATTGGAGTGCGAAGTTTAGCACAGGGTGCGCCTTGCTGCCTTGCGCCGCAGCCTTGGATCGCGGGGTACCGCCGGGCGCATAGACTGCGCGCCGTCGCCATTTGCCGAGGAAACCCATGCCCGCCCCGCACAACCGCATCGCTCTGATCACCGGCGCCGGCAGCGGCATCGGGCGGGCCACCGCGCAGGCGCTGGCACACGATGGCTGGCGCGTGGTGCTCAGCGGGCGCCGCCTGGAGGCCTTGCGCGGGACCATCGCCCAGATCGGCAACCCGTTCGGC
The DNA here is from genome assembly GCA_035440985.1 of Rubrivivax sp. GTDB lineage: Bacteria > Pseudomonadota > Gammaproteobacteria > Burkholderiales > Burkholderiaceae_C > Rubrivivax. The sequence goes on from DAORNK010000395.1 coordinate 3,291, forward strand.
GACATCCGCGAACGCGCCTACGCCGTTCCGGCCGACGTGACCCGGCCCGACGCGGTGGCGGCCATGTTCGACTTCGTGCGGGCGCGGCTGGGCCGGCTGGACCTGCTGTTCAACAACGCCGGCGTCTTCACCCCCGGGGTGCCCACCGAAGAGTTGTCCGTCGAGCACTGGCGCGCCGCCCTGGACACCAATCTCACCGGCGCCTTCCTGTGCACGCAGCAGGCCTTCCGCATGATGAGGGCGCAGGAACCCAGAGGCGGCCGCATCATCAACAACGGATCGATCTCGGCTCACTCGCCGCGCCCGCACTCAGTGGCCTACACGGCCACCAAGCACGCGATCACCGGCCTGACCCGCAGCAGCGCGCTGGATGGGCGCGCCCACGACATCGCCGTCGGGCAGATCGACGTGGGCAATGCGGTCACCGAAATCACCGCCGGGATGGCCACCGGGATGACCCAGGCCGATGGCAGCCAACGCCCCGAAGCGCGGATGGACGTCGACCACGTGGCGGCTTCGGTGCTGCACATGGCCAATCTGCCGTTGCAGGCCAACGTGCTGTTCATGACCGTGATGGCCACCCAGATGCCCTTCGTCGGGCGCGGATGACCGACGACGCTGGGTTCCGCTCAGGGTCGCGCGCGCCAGGCTGCCAGCAAAGCGGTCTCGCGCTCGGCCGTCAAGCCCACTGCCGGGCGGGGCGGGCCCGCTGCCGGCGCCGGGGGCCCAGCCCAGG
>DAORNK010000396.1:0-4021 GCA_035440985.1 Rubrivivax sp.
CGCGAGAGCGACCGGCGGGTGCCGAACGTGTGCCGGGTGGTGGCCGGCCGAACGAGAAGCGGGGCGATCCTCGTGAGGAAATGCGAGGCCGCCAGCCGGGGGTGCAATGAAGCGGAAGAGGATCGCCGGAGGCACCTGGAAGCTTGCCGAGGCACGACGGTCAGCGGTGAGCGGCGATTGCCGGCAGGGACAGGGGGTTCGGCAGGCGCCCGACGCTGCCAGGCTACCCTTCCAGTCGTCCACGAAGCGTGCTATACACTGGCCTTGCTTTGATTCCATTTGGGAGGTCAAGATGAACAAGCATGCTCTGCAGTTGGCCATGGCCGGCGCGTTGGCCGGCATCCTGCCAGGCGCACTCGCGGCGCCGGTCAATTATGAAATGAACCTGGGCACCCACTCCGGCATGGGCGCGGGCGGAGCCGGCGCCATGCTCGGCATGATGATGGGTCAAGGCAGCAGGACGAACAAGATGATGGATCTACGCCTGACCAATCCCGGCGATATTCCGGGCGGCTACACCGCCGAACACATCGTTCCGGAAACGATGCGTTTCGGGCCTGTCCTGCCGCTCAAGGGCGAGCGGCGCGGCAAGGGCGTGGGGAGCGGCGAGGATCCTGATGGCAAGGTGTTGATCTACTGGGGCTGCAGCGCCACGGTGTCGGCAGGCCAACCCGAAGTGATCGACATCAAGGCTATCGGTAGCCGCGTGTCGCCTGAAGTGGCGGCCATGGCGCGGCAGAGCCGGCAAGGCAAAGACGGCGCCGGAGGTGAAACCCTGCCGCCGCGTACCCTGTGGTGGCCGCATGGGGATTCCGGCGCCACTGCCATTCCCGGCGACTCATCGGCAGTCGGTGAGCATGTGGTCAAAGCGAGTTTCATGCCGCAGGAAATCCGCTACACGCTGGACAAGGAGATGGACTTTCTCGAGCCGATCAACTTCAAGGCCACGAGCACCGCCCTGAATGCCGCGGTTCCGCTGCAGTGGGATGCCCTCAGCCGTGCCAGAGGCTACAATCTGCACGCTGTCGGCGCGGTGGGAGAGAAGGAAATGGTCATCTGGATGGCGGCCAGGAACAAGAACCCGATGCTGCCCAGGAGTCAGAACAGCTGCACCATCCCCGCCGGCATTTTTCAGAAGACGCAGGGTGCCATGGCGATGGCGGAGGCGGTTGGCCCGACCAGGGGTTTTGCCTACCCACCGCAGAAGCCTGGTCAGAAACAGCCCCTGATCTGGGCAGCCACAGTACGCGTGAGCGGCTTTGACAGCGTGATGCTTGGCATGGAGAGCATGGCCAAGGAGGCGGCCGGCGACGCTGCAGCGGACTCGGTTGTCCCCGGCGGCGGTGCCATCATCAAGTCGATAAAGGGCCTGTTCGGTAACTGAAGTCGGGTGAAGGGTTTTTGCACTGGCGGCGGCCACTTTCAACGCGACCAACTCATCGTCGGGCCGCTTACCGATTGCGATCCTGACCGTGCTCCTCGCCTTTCACCCGCTCCTTGTCCTGTCCGTGCCCACGCCGCGGCTCCTGCGAGGCACCATGCGGAGCGTTTTCGCGGCTTGCCTTTGGCTTCGTCTGTTGATGCGGGACCGCCTGCTGCTGGGGCTGCCGGGATTGCTGAGCTTGCCGCTGGTGGTCCTGGTCTGGCCGGCTTCGTTGCCCGGAAGACGCTGGGGGTGGGCCCGACCTCTGACCCTCCTGGCTGTGTCTCTGCTCCGGCGCTGAGCCTTGCGCCCCTGGCGCAGCCGGCTGGTGAGGAAGCCGGGGGCTCGACTGGACAGCCTGCTCCCGACCTTTCTCCCCCTGTGGTCGCTGCTGCCCGCGCTGCGACGGGATTCCTTGCAGGCCTTGTTCCTGATAATGCTGTCGCACCACTGCGTCACGGGGCTGATATCGGTAGTTCCGGTTGTGCAGGGCCTGTTGCTGCTCGACCGGGGGATAGCGATCGCCCGCGTACCGCTGCTGGTAAACCGGTAGCGGGGCGGCCGCTGGCGTGGAACGGCGATTCCATTGGTTCCACCCGCTTCGCTGTTGCTCCCATCCTTTGCCCCAGTGCTGACCCCAGCGCGGCGGCGCATCCGGCCGCCAGTCGCGAAAATACGCCGGCGGATTGCGGTAGTAGCTTACCGGGACGCGCAGGATAAACAGCGGCACCACCGCCGGCGCCACGCGCGCCCAAGGCCCGCTGTACCAGGAGCTGGCGTACCAGTCATCTTCCTGATAGACCCAGTACATGCCATCGTAGAAGAAGAAATTCGAATCCAGTCGTGGAGCATAGTAAACGGGGTAACCAGGCACCCGGACAAGGTCAGGGTAGAACGGCAGGTTGATCCCGATGCTTACGCCGGGAAGCCCGATGCCGATGCTCACCTGAGCCACGGCCGAAGTCACCGACCAAACCACCATCCACAGCACAATCAGTCCATGGCGCATTTTTTCTCCGATGCGAGCAGTTGATTGCGGGCGTGTTGCCAACGGACAGTCACACCCACTCCTTCGTTCACGGAATTGCTCTCGGGGCAGACTAGCGGATTGTCTGCACGTTGTTCTGTGCGCCAGCGAACACTCAGGCGAAATGGGCCGGATCAGGCTAAGTTGTCCAGCGCACAGACTGCGCAGGGAACGACGCCTATCCTGGCCAGTCGGATTGCTCCTGGGGCACGCCAGCCTTTCTGGCGTGCCTGGTGTTTGAGTCAGAGCAGTCGTGCACTCGTGCGCTGAGGTGGGTTCACTACCCGCTACCCGCGCGCGAGATCCATCCGTGGGCCCCCTCAACAGTTCCTTTCACCTTTATGGGAGATCTCCATGAGCGAATACCAGATCGCAGTGATCGTCGGCAGTCTTCGTCGCGACTCGTTGAACCGCAAGCTTGGCCGCGCCATGGCCAAGCTGGCGCCGTCGGACTTCGTGTTCGAGCCAGTGGAAATCGGCGACCTGCCACTCTACAACCAGGACAACGACGAGAACCAGGCTGACCCGGTCCTCCGGCTGAAGGCCGCAATCGCAGCTGCTCACGGCCTGCTGTTCGTTACCCCGGAGTACAATCGCTCGATCCCCGGCGTGCTCAAGAACGCGATCGATCACGCATCACGCCCGTATGGGCAGAGCGTCTGGGCGGGCAAGCCGGCCGGGGTGTTGGGAGCTTCGGTCGGAGCCATCGGCACGGCCCTGGCGCAACAGCATCTGCGCAACATCCTCGCTTATCTGGACGTGCGGACGCTCGCTCAGCCCGAAGCGTTCATCCATGCCAGTGCGGGGGTGTTCGATGACGCCGACAACTTTGGTGAAAGCACCCGGGAATTCCTGCAGAACTGGATGGACCACTACGTTGCCTGGGTCAAGCAGCACGCCGCCTGACCGGCACTGCCGGCGGAAGAGGCTTCTCAGGCAATTCCTTGCGCATGTGGTGAGCTGAGTATGGGATGATGCGCGGCGACGCGCGCTGCCAACGCGTCGCGCCGCGCAAGCTGATGGCCGACCGCGGTGCCCCAATAGACCGGAACGCCACAATCTGACCCATGCCTCGCCGTTCACTCCTTGTCCTCGCCGCTGTCGCCACCCTCGCCGCTGCCTTGCTCACCTGGTGGTTGACCCGCGCGCCCACTGTGCCCGCGGTGACCCTGCAGATCGCCCCGCTGGTGCGTACGCTGCAATTCTCGGCGCGGGTGGCGACTCTCTCGCGCGTGGACGTCGGCAGTACGCTGACCGGTCGCGTGCTGCTGGTGGCGGTGGATGAAGGAGCGCAAGTCAGGCAGGGTGATGTCCTGATCCGCCTGGAAACCGACGAACTGCGGGCCGCACTGGCGCAGGCGCAGGCCAATGAGCGTCAGGCCGCTGCCCGCCTGGCGGGGCTGCGCAGCACCGGGCGGAGTTCGGCGCAAGCCGCGGTGGCGCAGGCCGATTCGGTGCTGGCGGTTGCACTGGCCGATCTCCAGCGGACGCAGTCGCTGGTGGCCAGGGGTTTCCTCAGCGCGGCGCGCCTCGACGAGGCTCGCCGGGCCGCCGACGTCGCACGGGCGCAG
>DAORNK010000397.1:0-324 GCA_035440985.1 Rubrivivax sp.
GGCTGCCGCGCGGCCCCACGCTGTTGCAGCCCGCCACGCGCGACCACCTGCGCAGCGTGCTGGCGCGCCAGCAGCTGGACCACATCCTGTCTTCCGGCAGCCTGCGCGGCGTGCCGGGCTGGGTGCCGGGCCTGCCCGACGCACCGGTGTTTGCGCACAAGACGGGCAACACCGACAACTACGCAGCCGACGCCGGCATCGTGCGCAGCGGTGAAACGCACTACATCGTGGCGCTGCTCAGCAGCCTGGGCAAGCGTTATGCGCCGCATGAACGCTGCGCGACGACCTGGCGGCTACCGGCACTGGGTGCCGCGGTGCACCGGC
>DAORNK010000397.1:521-4021 GCA_035440985.1 Rubrivivax sp.
GACGACACGCGGCTGGCCGACCTGCACGCCGCGCTGGCCGACCCGGAGGTGGCCGCCATCCATTGCATCCGCGGCGGCTACGGCAGCATGCGCATCCTGGATCGCATCGACGCCGGCCTGGTGCGCCGCGCCGCCAAGCTGCTGATCGGCTACAGCGACATCACCGCGCTGCACGCGCTGTGGGCCCGGCAGGGCCTGGCCAGCCTGCACGCGCCGATGGCCGCGTCGGACCTGCTGCTGCCGGATCGGCAAGCCGACCGCGATGCCTTCTTCGGCCTGCTGCGCCAGGGCCTGCTGGCCGGGCAGACCCTGGCGCCCGGTTTGGACGCCGCAGCCCGGACGCTTTGCCGTGGCGGAGTTGCCGAAGGAACGCTGGTCGGCGGCAACCTGAGCCTGGTGGCCGCCCTGCTGGGCACACCCTGGGCCTGGGACGTGCGCGGTGCGATCCTGTTCCTGGAAGACGTCAACGAGGAACCCTACCGCGTGGACCGCCTGCTCACGCAGCTGCGGCTGGCCGGCGTGCTGGATGCGGCCGCGGGTTTCGTGCTGGGCAGCTTCACCGAAGAGGCCTCGCCGAACGTTCTGCTGCAAGAGTTGCTGGGCGACCTGGGAAAACCGGTGCTGGCCGGCTGGCCCAGTGGCCACGGCACGCCCAACCGGCCACTGCCGCTGGGCCTGCGCGTAAGGCTGGATGCCCAGGCGGGCAGCCTGACCTGGCTGCAGGACTTCCTGCACGCCAGCCAGCCCGCAAAATAGCGGGGCTGCATTCGGCAGCTCCAGCATCCACTCGCCCATGCCTTCCTCCCCGTCGGCTGCGCTCAGCGCCCTAGGTCCCGCCGTGCCATCCACCCAGTTGCGCAGCCTGCCCCTTCTGGCCCGCGGCAAGGTGCGCGACAACTACGCCGTCGGCACCGACCGCCTGCTGATGGTGGCCAGCGACCGGCTCAGCGCCTTCGACGTCGTGATGAAGGCCCCGGTGCCGGGCAAGGGCCGGCTGCTGACGCAGATGGCGCTGTTCTGGTTTGAACACCTCAAGGGCATCGTGCCGAATCACCTGACCGGCGCGGCGCCCGAAAGCGTGGTCGCGCCCGACGAGGTGGCCCAGGTGCAGGGCCGCGCGATGCTGGTCAGGCGGCTCACGCCGCTGCCTTGCGAGGCGGTGGTGCGCGGTTACGTGGCCGGCTCGGGCTGGAAGGAGTACAGCGCCAGCGGCACGGTCTGCGGCATCCGCCTGCCGCCGGGCCTGAGCCGCACGCAGCCGCTGGAACAACCCATCTTCACGCCGGCCACCAAGGCCGCGGTGGGCGACCACGACGAGAACATCAGCTTCGACCAGCTCGCTGCGCGCATCGGCGCGCCGCGTGCCGCCGAAGTGCGCGACACCGCGATCGCGCTGTACCGCGCCGCCAGCGCCTACGCGCTGACCCGCGGCATCGTCATCGCCGACACCAAGTTCGAGTTCGGCTTGGACGAAGCCGGCCGTCTGACGCTGATGGACGAAGCGCTGACACCCGATTCATCGCGCTTCTGGCTGGCCGATGAACTGCAGCAGGGCCGCATCGTGGCGCTGGACAAGCAGCCGCTGCGCGACTGGCTGGCCGGCACCGGCGTCACCGGCGGCAAGGAGCAGGCCGCGCTGGACCTGCCGGACGAGGTGATCCTGGGTGTGCACGAACGATATGCACGCGCCCACCGCATGCTCTGCGGCGGGGATGAGTGAACCGATGATCAGCAACACGCAGCTGCGCGCGCACCGCATCGCGGGCCTGCAACCCGGCCCGCGCTTGATCGTCACCGGTGCGGTGCACGGCAACGAGACGGCCGGCACCAAGGGCATCCAGCGGGTGCTGGAGGAGATCGGCCACGGCGAGATCGAGATCCGGCGTGGCATGGTCACCTTCGTGCCCGTGTGCAACCCGCTGGCCTACAACCACCAGCGCCGCATGGGCGACCGCAACCTCAACCGCCGCCTGCAGCCCACCGCCACGCCGCAGGACAACGAGGACCGCATCGCCGTTGTGCTGTGCAAGTGGCTGGCCGAGCACGAGGTGCTGCTGGACCTGCACAGTTTCCGCAGCCCGGGGCAGCCCTTCGTGATGCGCGGCCCGGCCGACAACCGCGGCACGCTGGAGCCCTTTGCCCACGCCGCCGCCGAAGCGCAACTGGCGGCCCACGTTGGCCCGAGCCGCATCGTCGAAGGCTGGATGCAGGCCTATGCCGACGGCGTGACGCGGCGCAAGGCGCGCGGCCTGACACCCGGCGCCGTGCACGAAGACCCGAGCTACGGCGTGGGCACCACCGAATACATGCGCAGCCAGGGTGGCTATGGCATCACGCTGGAATGCGGCCAGCACGAGGACCCGGCCGCGCCCGATGTGGCCTACCACGCGATCCGCCAGACGCTGGCGCTGCTGGGCCTGGCCGATATCGCGCTGGCGCCGCCAGCCCGACCCTTCGAAAGCCTGGTGCTGGCCGAGGTGGTGGACCGCCACGCCGAGGCCGACCGCTTCGTCAAGACGTGGACCAGCTTCGACCCGCTGGCCGCCGGCGAGCTGGTCGCGGTGCGCGCCGACGGCAGCGAGTTGCGTGCACCGCAGGCGGGCTACATCGTGTTCCCCGATGTCAGCGCGCTACCGGGGCACGAGTGGTTCTATCTGGCGCAGCGCAGTCCGCGGCCGCTGTAGGTCAAGGGTCGGCGACCCAACTGACCAGCTTCAAGCCAGGCACGCGGCTGAACTCGCGCGTGTTGTGGCTGACCAGCGTCACGTCCAGCGCCAGAGCGTGCGCGGCAATCTGCGTGTCCAAGGGGCCGATCGGCGTGCCCGCCGCTTCCAGGGCGGCGCGCAGTTGCCCGTAGCGGGCGGCAGCAGGGCCGTCGAAGTCGGCCACGAACAGCGGCTCCAGAAACTGCTTCAACGCAGCGGCGTTGCGTACCGACCCGCTCTTGGCCACACCAAACGCCAATTCGGCCACCGTGATGGTGGAAACGCCCAGCCCTGCGCCTTCGTGTGCACGCAACGCCGACAACACCTCGGGCGGCCGGTGCTTGATGGCGTAGATGCAGGTGTTGGTGTCCAGCATGTAACGCATGACCACCACCGGGCTACAAGGGGTCGCGGCTGTCTGGTTGTTGCGGCTGCTCGCGGGCGGGGAAGTCCTCGAACTGATCCAGCGCCGAGATCAGTCGCTCGATCGAAGCCTTGCGCGTCGGACTGAGGATCACCCGCTCGCCATCGCGTTCGATCAGCACTTCGGCCATGCCCTCGAAACGGAAGGCCTTGGGCAGGCGAACGGCCTGGCTGCGGCCGTTCTGAAACAACTTGGCAGTTTGCATCGGACGCCTCTTGTGACGCGGAATATACCAAAGTATATACCGTCGGCGGCGCCTATCCTGCCGATGCGAATGTCCTGCGCACTGCGGTGAGGCACCCTTCTTCGAGATGCCAAAGGCCAGGCCGGCAATGGGGTGGCCGCCGCAGTGCATAAAGACTTCCATGAAC
>DAORNK010000398.1:0-4018 GCA_035440985.1 Rubrivivax sp.
CGCGTGCCGTGCGCAAACAGGCCGCCCGGGCCAGCAGCGTCGTCAACCAGGCCGCGGGTGGCGGGGCCCTGCTGGGCATCGGACGTGAACTGGTGGAGCCCTCGTCGTTGCCCGAGTTCGAACGCCTGCAGCACGCGCTGCGCCATGGTGAACGCACTGAGGTGCGTTACGCCGTGCGCCACCCGCAGCTCGGCGCCCGCTGGCTGCTGACGCGGGTTGAGCCCGGCGCACTGGCCGGCGGCCGCGCCACGACCTCGGTCGTCACGCTGGACGTGACCGAGCAGGAAAGCGCGCAGCGCCGCAACGAACAGCTGCTGCGCGAGCTGACGACCATCCTGGACAGTTCCACCGCCGGCATCGCCTACCTGCGCGGCCCGCTGCTCGTACGCTGCAACCTGCGCTTCGAGCGCATGCTGGGTTTCGAACCGGGTGCGGCGGCGGGCGCCACCCTGCAGGAGATCTTCGGCCGCAGCATCGGCCCGCTGGACGATGTGCGCGAGGCGCTGGACGCGCTGGCCCAGGGCCGGCCCTTCGAGGCCGAACTGCCGCTGGCCGGGCCGGACGATCAACTGCGCTGGTGTTCGCTGTCGGTGCGTCGGGCCCAGCCCGAAGGGCCGCAGCCCGAAGCCGTCGCCGTGCTGACCGACATCACGCGCCTGAAGACCCAGCAGGCCGAACTGGAACGGCTGGTGCGCGACCGCGAGTTGATGTTCAACCTCTCGGAAGTGGGCATCGTCTACCAGCGTGGCGCACGCATCGAAAGGGCCAATCAGGCGATGGCCACGCTGACCGGCTGGGCCAGCCCCGAGCTGAGCACGCTGGATGCGGCCGAGCTGTACGAAGACACGCGCCAATGCGTGGACTTCGAAGCCCTCATCGCGCAGGGTGTGCGCGAACACGGGCGCTTCAGCGGCGAGCGGCTGCTGCGCCGGCGCGACGGCAGCCTGCGCTGGGTACAGGTCGGCGTGCGCCCGGTGCAGGGCGACAGCGCCGAGGACGGCGTGATCTGCTCCTACGTCGACATCGACGAACGTCGCCGCACGCGCGAGACGCTGGCCGCGCAGGCCGACCGCACGCGGGCCATCCTCAACTCGGTGCTGGTGGGCATCGTCACGGTCTCGGGGCAGGGCGTCGAATGGATGAACCGGTCGGCCCGCCGCATGTTCGGCGGTGAACTGGCGGATTTCGTCGGTGAGCAGATCAGTACCGTCGCCACGCCGGAACCCGATCATCCGCTGCGCCGCGAAGACTGGCTGCAGCGTCTGGGTGAAGGCCAGGCGGAGACCTTCGAGTGCCGGTTGCGCGGGCGCGATGGCCGCGAATTCTGGGTGGTGGGCAACGCCGTGCGCACCGGCGCCGGCGATGCCGAAGGTGCGCCCGAGCTGACCTTTGCCCTGCTGGATATCGAGCGCCGCCGCCAGGCCGAGGTCCGCACCGCGCAGACCCAGGCCTCGCTGCAGCGCGTGATCGAGACCGCGCCGTTGGCCATTGCGCTGTTCGATGCTCGGAAGCTGCAGGTGCAGCAGCTCAACCAGACCGCGGCCACCTTCTTCGGGCAGGAGACGGCCCTCATGCTTGGCCGTCCGCTGGCCGAGTGCTGCGCTGCACCGCTGGCCGGGACCTTGCAGGCCTGGCTGGCCGCCGCGACGGCTGCCAGGCCCGGCGAACCGGTGCAGGTGCAGGAGTGGCGCGAGCCGGGGCCGGCCGAGCGCGTCTGGGACGTGCGCATCACCCATCTGGCGGACGATCCGGCCGTCGCACCGCAAGTGCTGCTGGTGGCCAGCGAGGTGACCGAACAGCGCGCAGCGGAACGCGCGCGGCTGCAGGCGGCCATCGCGCAGCGCGAGGTGCTGGTGCGCGAGGTGCACCACCGCATCAAGAACAACCTGCAGGGCGTGGCCGGCCTGCTGCAGCAGAATGCGGCGCGCCGGCCCGAACTGGCCGCCGTGCTGTCCGAGGCGGTGGGCCAGGTGCAGGCTATCGCCCAGGTCTATGGCCTGCAGGTGGGCGCCGGCGGTCCCTTGGCCGTGGGTGCGCTGTTGCGCGCCATCTCGCAATCGCTGCAGCGCAACTTCGGCCGCACCATCGTGGTGGAGCTGGACGACGAGCCGCCGCATGTGCTGCCTGAGCCCGAATCCATCCCGGTGGCGCTGACCGTCAATGAACTGCTGACCAACGCCCTCAAGCACGGCCAGGGCGGCGACGTGCACTGCAGGCTGGCCGCGCAGGGCGAGACCGTTCACATCCACATCACCTCCAGCGGCGCGCTGCCGCCGGGCTTCGACCTCGCGCAGGTGCGCGGCGGCGTTTCGGGTCTGGGCCTGGTACGGGCCCTGCTGCCCCGGCGCAGCGCGACCTTCACCCTCACCCAGCAGGCGGGTGACGTGGTCGCATCGCTGGAACTTCGTCCGCCCAGCGTGCGGCTGCCGGAGCCGGCCGATCGGCCACAATCCGGCGTATGAGCGGGCCAAGCAAGGGCAGGATTCTGGTCGTCGACGACGACCGGCTGGTGTTGGCCACCGTCGCCCACGGACTGGCCCAGGCGGGTTACGAGGTGATCGACGCCGACAACGGCGACGATGCCATCCTGCTGGCCCGCGAGCATCGCCCGCAGCTGGCGCTGCTGGACATCCGCATGGAGGGCAAGAGCGGCTTCGACGTGGCCCAGACGCTGCGCGACGCCTACCGCATCCCCTTCATCTTCCTGTCCGCGTTCTCCGATGAAGCCACCATCGCCCAGGTGCAGGCCCTGGGAGCGCTGGCCTACCTGGTGAAGCCCCTGGAAGTGGGGCAGATCGTGCCGGCCGTGCAGGCAGCCTTTGCGCGGCTCAGCATGGCCGAGCCGGTGGGCCGGGTGGCTGCAGCCGAAACCGTGGCTGACGCGCTGGCCGACCCCGTGCCGCTGGCCGTGGGTGTGCTGATGCACCGGCACAGCCTGGCGCGCGCCGAAGCCTATCGCCGCCTGCAGCGCATGGCGCAGGAGCAGCAGCAGACGCTGGCCGTCCAGGCCGAACGCCTGCTGGCCGCGGTGGAAGAACTGGCGCGCAGCGCCTGACTCAATCGGACAGGGTGAAGAAGAAGGCCGCGCCGCGTCCGACTTCGGCTTCAGCCCAGATCTCGCCGCGATGGCGCTGCACGATGCGGCGCACCGAAGCCAGGCCCACCCCGGTGCCCGGGTATTCGCTGGCGCTGTGCAGACGCTGGAACAGGCCGAACAGCCGGTCCGCCGAGCGCATGTCGAAACCCGCACCGTTGTCGCGCACCACGTAGGCCCAACCCGCGCCGTGCGGTATGCGCTGCAGGGAGATCTGCGCACGCAGGCTGCGGGCGCTGTACTTCCAGGCGTTGCCCAGCAGGTTCTCGAGCACCAGACGCAGCAACGTGGGGTCGCCCTGTGCGAAGAGGCCGGGTTCGATTTCGATCTCGGCCACGCGTTCGGGTGCGCTGCGCCGCAGGTCGTCGACCACGAAGCCGGCCAGCTGCGAGAGGTTCACCGGCTGCCGCGCCAGCGGTTGCTGCGACAGCTTGGCCAGCGTGAGCAGGGCATCGATCATCTGGTTCATGCGCGCCGCAGCGCCCAGCACACGATCCAGGTGGTCATTGCCCACACGATCGAGCAGACGGCCGTAGTCCTCCTTGACGATGCGCGTGAAACCCTCCACCACCCGGATCGGTGCGCGCAGGTCGTGCGAGACGGTGAAGCTGAAGTTGTCGGACTCTGCCGTGGCGGCCGCCGCACCGATCGCAGCCGGCAGCTGGATCAGCAGGCCGTGCCCTCCACCGGGCAAGGGGCCGTAGGCGGCCAGCCGCCAACCCTGGACCTCCTGCACCTCGCCGGGCTTCAGGCTGTCCCAGGCCTGGCTCACGCTCGTCGGCGCAGCCGCCAGCGCTTCGGCCAGCGGCGCGGCGGGCTGCAGCGTGGGCCACTGCGCCAGGGCTGCGGCATTCGCCTGCAGCACGCTCCAGGCGTCGCCGTCCTGGCGGGCCAGCAGCGCCGCGCCGTCGCCGCCGACGATGG
>DAORNK010000399.1:0-4008 GCA_035440985.1 Rubrivivax sp.
CTCGCGCCTGGCGGCGCAGCGTGTGGCCCGGCTCGTACCGGGCATGGCCCCGGCCAGCGTGGCCCGCCTGCTGGCGCATGGCGGGCCTCTGCAGGCCTACAAGCCCCCATCGGCCGCCGCCCAGCCGTGGGCGGCGCTGGTGGCGCTGATGGAGCAGTTGCGCGATGGCACGCTCCGATGGCCCGCCGATCTGGATCTGGTCCTCGCCTGGTACCAGCCCCACCTGGAGCGACTGCACGACGATGCCCGCGTGCGCCTGGCCGACCTGCAGCAGTTGCAGCACATCGCGCGCGGCCACGCCAGCCGCGAGCGTTTCGTCACGGACCTGACGCTGGACCCACCCGAAGCCAGCAGCGACGAATCAGGCCCGCCGCAGCGTGACGAGGACTACCTGGTGCTGTCCACCATCCACTCGGCCAAGGGCCAGGAATGGAATGCCGTGCATATCCTCAACGTCGTCGATGGCTGCATGCCGGCCGACATGGCCACCGGCCACGCGGCGGAGATCGAAGAGGAGCGCCGGCTGCTGTACGTGGCGATGACGCGGGCACGCGACCGGCTCGATCTGTGGGTGCCGCAGCGCTTTCACGTCACCCAGCAGAGGGCGCTGGGCGGTCGGCACCTGTACGCGCTGCGCTCGCGCTTCATCCCGGCTGAACTGCTGATGCACTTCGATCGGCCGCTCCCGGATGCCGGCATGGATCCTGCCGCGGTGGTTCAGCTTGGCCCGCTGCAGTTCGACCTGGCGGCGGCGATGCGGAACACCTGGACCAGTGGGGCTGGCTCCAGGACGGCGCCCGAGGCGGATGATCCTGGGCCGGATCCGGCTTGACGGTCCCACCCGGACCGGCTCCGTGGCGCGGCCTGGGCGCGCGCGGCTGGCGGCGTTCAGCCGTCGATCAGAGCCGGGTCCCAGGCGTGCACGTGTTGCAGCTGCTCACCCAGACCTTGAACCCCCAATCGCATGACATCACCGGGCTTCAGGTACAGGGGCGTGGGCCTGGCACCCATGCCCACCCCCGGCGGCGTCCCGGTGCTGATCAGGTCCCCCGGGTAGAGCGTCATGAAGCGGCTCACGTAGCTGATCAGTTGCGCGACGCCGAAGATCATCGTGCGCGTGTGGCCGTCCTGGCGGCGCTGGCCGTTCAGATCCAGCCACAGCCGCAGATCCTGCGGGTCGGGTACCTCGTCGGCCGTCACCAGCCATGGGCCGACGGGGCCGAAAGTGTCGCAGCCCTTGCCCTTGTCCCAGGTGCCGCCGCGCTCGAGCTGGTAGGCGCGTTCGCTGACGTCGTTGACCACGCAGTAGCCGGCCACGTGCTGCAGTGCCTGCGCTTCGTCTACGCAGCGGGCGGTGCTGCCGATCACGACGCCGAGTTCCACCTCCCAATCGGCCTTGACAGATGCCTGCGGCAGCACCACCGCATGGTGGCTGCCGACGGCGGCGCTGGTCGGCTTCATGAAGAGGATGGGTTCCTTGGGGATCGGCAGTCCGGCTTCCGCGGCGTGGTCGGCATAGTTCAGGCCGATGCAGACGAACTTCCCCATGCCGGACCAGGGCACCGCCAGCGGGCCGCGTTCGGCCTCAGCGAGTACTGGCAGCACGCCGGTATCCAGCCCGCGCAGCGCCGCCAGCGCGGCAGGTGCCAGGGTCAGCGGCGTGATGTCGGGCAGCAGCGCAGCCAGGTCACGCCATTGGCCCTGCGCATCGATGAGGGCGGGGCGTTCCCGGCCCCTGTGGCCGTGTCGCAGCAGTTTCATGGGGGTCGACTCGTGGGTGAAGAGGCGCTGCGATGGTAGGAGATGGCGGGAGAAGGTAGGAAAATGGCCTGCCTCGACTCCGCCCCGCAGCATGCACTTCACCCAGGTCATCCTTTACACCGGCGAAGACGGCCGGGCCCGCTTCCGCGACCAGGACATCGCCCTGAGCGAGGGCACGCCGCAGGCGCGACTCTCGCCGCTGCTGCCCAGCGCCGGCCTGCAGTTGCGCATGAGCCCGGTGGGGTTTCGCAGCGATTTCCATTGCACGCAGGCACCACAGTGGCTGTTCGTGCTCAGTGGCGCGATGGAGATCGGATTGCAGGACGGCAGCACACGCGTGTTCGGGCCGGGGCAGCACTTCTTCTCCGCCGACACCTTGCCCCCGGGCGCCCAGTTCGACCCTCGGCTGCATGGGCACTGCAGCCGCCAACTCGGCAGCGAACCGCTGGTCACGGCCTTCGTCAGGGCCTGATCGGCCTTCCATCCAGTGGCCACACCAGGCATGAAGATCATGACCACCGGCGGCGCCGGCTTCATCGGTGCACGGCTGGCGCGTGCGCTGCTGGCTCGCGGCACGTTGGCCGGCCAGCCGTTGCGTCAGCGGGTGCTTGCCGATCAGGCCTTGCCGCCGTCGGATCTGTGCGCCGATGCGCGTGTGCAGCTGCGCACCGGCCCCCTGCTGGCGGCTTGCGAGGCCCTGCGCGAAGAGGCTTTCGACGGCGTCTTCCATCTGGCTTTGCCCGTGTCCGGTGAGTGCGAAACCGACTTCGACCTGGGCCTGCGCAGCAAGCTGGACAGTACCCGCGCCCTGCTGGACGCACTGCGGCACTGGGCCGGTCGCGGTGTTCGAAGCCAGCCGCGAGGCCTTCGGCAGGCGCACCGCGCTGAACCTGCCGGGCCTGCTGCCCGAGGCCAGCTTCGACGACATCATCCGCCAGTACATGGCTGACAGCGCCGGCACGCCAGGCGCGCTGAGCGGCGTGGCGACCTGACCGCCTTCCGTCCCGTCAGCCCAGGCGCTTCTGCCAGCTGCGGCGCACGAAGTGGATGTGGCCGCGTGCCGCAGCCGCCGCACCACGCACGTCGTGCGCGCAGATGCGTTCCAGCAGTTGGGCATGCTGGCGGCGCAGCCGGCGCACGTCCGCCGACTCCGGCTGCAGGCCGGCGATGCTGATCAGCACGTGCTCGTGCAGCAGTTCCAGCAGGCTGCCCACCAGGTGCGCGAAGACGGGGTTGCGGGTGGCCTGGGCGATGGCGCGGTGGAAGGCCACGTCGGCCTGCACCTGTCGCGCGCGGTCGGCCTGGGCGTAGGCCGCCGACACCTCGCCGTGACAGCGCGCGAGTCGTTCCAGGTCGGCCGGCTGGGCGCGCGCTGCGGCCAGTTCCGCGCAGCGGATCTCCAGCATCTCGCGAAACTCCAGCAGATCGGTCTGCATCCCGGGCTGGCGCTGCAGCATCTGCCGCCAGGGGTCGGCCCGGCGTTCGTCCGGCCGTTCGCTGACGAAGGTGCCGGCGCCATGCCGGCGCTCCAGCAGGCCCCGTTCGGCCAGAATGCCCAGTGCTTCGCGCAGGGCGGCGCGCGAGACCCCCAGCTTCAGCGCCCAGCCGCGTTCGGCCGGCAATCGCTCGCCGGGCTGGTGTTCCTGGGCCAGGATGGCCCGCTCCAGCTTGAGCGCCAGTTGCTCCGGCAGCTTGGCGTCGAGTCGGTGTCGCATCACGGATCGTGCAAGTGGTCTGACCACTGTAGCGCAAACCGCTGCAGCCGTGAGCATCCGGCATCCGACGCAAAGGCAGCTTCCGATGGCAACCCCTGACACCCGGCCCGCGACGCGACCGCAGCGCGTCTACTTCTTCTCCACCTGCGTGGTTGACGCGATGGCACCCGGCGCGGGCATGGACAGCATCGAGCTGATCCGCGAGGCGGGCATCGAGGTGGACTTCCCGCAGGCGCAAAGCTGCTGCGGCCAGCCGGCCTACACCAGCGGCTACACCGATGAAGCGCGCCAGGTGGCGGCGGCGCAGCTGGACCTCTTTCCGCAACCCTGGCCCATCGTCGTGCCCTCGGGTTCCTGTGCCGGCATGCTGGTGCACCACTGGCCGCGCCTGTTCGCCGATGACCCGGTGCGGCTGAAGAAGGTGCAGGACATTCGCGGCCGCGTCGTCGAGTTCAGCGAGTTCGCGGTCACCGTGCTGGGCCTGGCGGGCACCGGCGGCGCGCCGGCGGCGGCCCGGCGCCTGGCGGATGCG
>DAORNK010000400.1:0-286 GCA_035440985.1 Rubrivivax sp.
TGCACCATGCAATGACCGGCACCGGCGCCGTCGCGATCGCCGCGGCAGCGGCCATTCCCGGCACGCTGGTGCACCGCATCGCCCCGGTCGGGCCGGATGGCCGCCTGCGCGTCGGCCACCCTTCGGGCAGGCTGATCGTGGGGGCCCAGGCGTCACAGGTCGACGGCCACTGGGTGGTGCACCGGGTGATGATGAGCCGCTCGGCCAGGCGATTGATGGAGGGCTGGGTGCGCGTGCCGGCCGGGTGAGCGCAGGTACGCCGCCGTCGCACAATCCCGCCCGACAC
>DAORNK010000400.1:311-3087 GCA_035440985.1 Rubrivivax sp.
CCACCCTCTTTGGAGAACCCACATGAACGTCGGATTCGTCGGCCTGGGCATCATGGGCTGCCCTATGGCGCGCAACCTGCTGAAGCAGGGTCACGCACTCACCGTCTGGTCGCGGCGTGCGGCTTCGATGCAGCCCTTGCTGGACGCCGGTGCGCGCGGCGCCTCCAGCCCGGCCGAGGTGGCCGCCGCTGCCGAGGTCGTGATCTCGATGGTGCCCGACGCGCCCGACGTGCGCGAAGTGATGCTTGGCGCGCAGGGTGTCGCCCGGGGTGCCAGGCCGGGGCTGGTGGCCGTGGACATGAGCACCATCCTGCCCGCCGCGGCGCGCGAGATCGCCGCCGATCTGCAGGCGCTGGGCATCCCCTTTCTCGACGCGCCGGTCTCGGGCGGCGAAGGCGGCGCGATCGCCGGCACGCTGACCATCATGGTCGGCGGCAGCGAGGCGGCCATGGCGCGTGTGCGCCCGCTGTTCGAGTGCCTGGGCAAGACCATCGTCCACATCGGCGATTCCGGTGCCGGGCAGGTAGCCAAGGCCACCAACCAGATCATCACCGGCGCGGGCGTGCTGACGGTGGCCGAAGCGCTGAACTTCGCGCGGTGCAACGGCGTCGATCCGGCCAAGGTGCGCGAGGCGCTGATGGGCGGCGCCGCGAACTCCCGCATCCTGGAAAACCACGGCCAGCGCATGCTGGACCGCAACTTCAATCCGGGCTTCAAGTCCTGGATGCACCAGAAGGACATGAACATCGTGCTGCAGACCGCCCACCGCCTGGGCGTGTGCCTGCCGGCCAGCGCGGCGGCCGCGCAGATGTTCAATGCGATGGTGGGTGCCGGACTGGGTGAAGAGGACTCGGTGGCGATGATCAAGCTGCTGGAACAGCTCTCCCGCGCCGGCGACTGACCGCGGCAGCCGGACGGAGGCAAACCGACGCGATGCGCACCTGACGCGAGGGTCCTTGCAGGGGCGTCAGGCGCGGTTGGCGGCCCTATCGCAGCGCTTGCGTCAGGTTCGCAATGGTCCGTTCCATCGCGTCCTGCCCCGCCGTTCGGTCCTTGACCGCCGCTGTCTCCAGGTTGAAACCATGCCCGACCCCGTTGTACTCGTGCAGAGCGAGCATCGGCGGCGATGTCGCCTTGGCGGCCTCTGCCAGTTGCCTGGCCATGCCGATCAGGCAGCAGTCCTTGTAGGTGTCCGCCGTGCCGGTGAGCATCTGCACGGGTACCTTGATCTTGGCCACGAAGTCGGACGGATCCTTGATGAACGACGTCAGGGGGTAGACGGCCACGACGGAGGCCACCAGGTCGGGCATGCGTGCCGCGTAGGTGAGCGCGGAGGCGCCCCCCAGCGAGTAGCCCACGACGCCCACCTTTCCGGGAATCGACTTCGGGCTGGACTGGCTTTGCGTGATCACGTCCTTCAGCATTCCCCAGGCACGGCGCGCGTCCTTGATCCAGAAGTCATTGCCGTCGACCAGCAGGACACGAAAGCCGGCGTCGGCGATCTGCCTTGCCGTCGCCCCATAGGCGGCCATGCCCGTCTGCCCGGATATCAAGACGACGACGCGCCCCGTGCCCGCCTTGGGCAGGAATTCCTCGAGCTTGGGAGCGGAGTCCTGCGCCCATGCAGACAGACCGCATGCCCAGAGCGCGATGGTCAGGCCGTGGCGAAGCGTTTTCAGCATCGGGGCGCCCCTTGAAGGTGTGGTTTGGCGGCGAAGTCTAGCCTGCGCCCGTGATCGATGGTTCCGCCAAGCAGGCCCTGGCCGAAGAGACAGCGGGCTGCTTCGCAGGTTCAGCCGAACAGACGGGCCCAGAAGCCCTTGGCCTTGGCCTTGGCCGGCGTTGCCGCGGGCGCCGTGTCCAGCGCCGCACGCTTTTCCTTGAGCTCGGCATACCACTTGCCGAAGCGCAGGTCGTGGGTAAGGATGTGCCCGATCAACCATCGGTTCAGGAAGCGGCGCAACTCCTGCACCCGCTCCTCGCTCCAGGCCTCGCCACTGCCCAGAAAGTCGGCCACGTGGGCGCCGAATTCCTCGTGCAGCTTCAGGTGCTGGTCAAAGGCCGGGTAGCCACTGCGTTCCATCAGTTCCTGCTCGTGCGTGAAGTGCAGCACCACGTACTCCAGCAACTCCTCCACCGTCTGGTTGGCCGTTTCGAGGCTCAGCGACTTGACGAGGGAGAACAGGCGCTTGTGCTCCGCGTCCACCTGGGCAATGCCCACCTGGAACTGGTCGCGCCAGGCGATGCTGTAGGGCGAGCGCTTGTCATCCGGATGGTCGTTCACGTTCGCACTTCTTCGCGGGTGGAGTTGCAAAAGGCCAGCAGCCTTCAGGACCAACCATGATGCCATTCGGCGATGACCAGCCTGCTTGCGCTGCGTCAAGCCGTGGAGTTCCCATGGATCGATCACCACCTGGCCCCAGGCCCAACGCGCTCGGCCGGATGTCCGGCTCGAAGGGACCCCCTCTGTTTGCCCGGCTTGAAGATGGCCACGGTGCCGACGAGCTTTGCGCACAAGCGCACACGGCGCGGGCCCGGCAGCGCCCCACCCTCAACTTGGTACGCGCCCGACCGAAATCCCATACAGCCTCGGGCCTTTGGAAGGGCCACGCCATCCCCTGACCAGCCGGCCATGCCCGTCCGGCCGCAAGCGACACTTCGCGCTTTCCCAGCACCCCTGCCCTCCATGCCCCGCCCCTTCCTGCAGACCGCTCCCGCCACGGCCCTGCGCCAGGGCCGGCAAAGCGGCGGCGGAGGCAATGACGATGCCCAGCGC
>DAORNK010000400.1:3097-4003 GCA_035440985.1 Rubrivivax sp.
GGCCCTGTCCGCTGGCGGTGCTGCTGGCGGGCGGGCTGGTGACCACCGGCGCTTCGCTGCGGGTGCACCAGGAAATCGACCAGCAGGTGCAGGCCGAATTCGAGCACCTGGTCCACCGCATCGCGCAGGAAACCGAGCGCCGCTTCAAGCTGCCGGTGTACGGGCTGATGGGCGCGCGCGGCGCCTACGCCGCATCCCCGCAGTTCAGCGGGGCGCAGTTCCGCGCCTACGTCCAGTCACGCGACCTGTCGGATGAATTTCCGGGCATCCGCGGCTTCGGCTTCATCCAGCGCGTGCTGCGTGACGATCTGCCGCGCTTCCAGGCCGCCGTGCGGGCAGAGGGAGCGCAGGCCTTCAGCGTCAACGCGCCGGGCACGGCGGCCGACCTGTACGTCATCCGCTACATCGAGCCCCTGGCCGCCAATCTGCCAGCCTGGGGCTACGACCTGGGCTCCGATCCGAAGCGGCGCAGCGCCGTCGAAACCGCCATCCTCGCGGGCCGGCCCACGCTCAGCGAACGCGTCACCCTGCTGCAGGACGCGCAACAGGGGCCTGGCTTCCTGTTCCTGCTGCCGGTCTACCGCGGCGGCGTGGTGCCGGAGAACGAAGAAGACCGCCTTCGCCTGCTGCACGGCGTGCTGTACACGCCCATCGTCGCGCGCGAGATCTTCGAAGGCGTTGCCGAAGCGGCCAACGGCCGGCTCGACTTCGAAGTCTTCGACGGCCCCGACACCAGCCGCGCCAATCTCGTCTACGACCTCGACCAGACGCCGCACAAGCCCTCGCCCAACACCCCCGTGCAAGCCTACGGCCGGCACTTCGAGACGCGCGTCTCGCTCACCATCGGCGACCGCGTCTTCGGCCTGCGCGCCAGTTCGCTGCCCACGTTCGATAGCGCCTACAGCC
>DAORNK010000401.1:0-3964 GCA_035440985.1 Rubrivivax sp.
GGATTCAAGGGTGCAAGCGCGCACCTGAACCTGGCCACGCGCGTGGACAACCTGGATCGGATCGCCACCCTGCTGCGCACGCGGTCCGACGAACGCGACGCGGGCCTGACGCTGCCACTGGCGGCCTGGTTCGCCGCCGGCGCGACCGCGGGTCTGCCGTGGCCGACGCTGGCGCTTGCCACCCGGCACAGCGCGCAGCGCGCAGTCAACGAGCCGCTGGTGGAGAACTCCGGCATCGCTGCAAGCCATCGGCCCGACCAGATCGCGCGCGAGCATCAACTGCGCTTGGACTGGACCCTGGGCGCGCACGCCCTCGGCTATTCGGCCGCGCGCTCGCTCACCGACAACCGCCAGCCGGGGCGCGAACGGGCCGACTTCGAACGCCTGGCGCACCAAGGCTCGCTGGCGATCAATCTGGACGAAGCCTGGCGCATCGCGCTGGCGCTGCAGCGCACACGCCAGCTCAGCATCGAGACCGGAGTCATCAGCCTCGCGCGGGGCGGCTCCTTGCAGGTCGACTGGCGTGCCAGCGAGCGCCTGTCGCTGTCGGCGCAATGGCGCCATGACCGGGCCGACGACTCGCTGGGCCGTGCCAGGCAGAGCAGCGAAGGTGCGCAACTGCAGCTCAGCTGGCGTTTCGAGATACCCGGTGTGGACAAGAAGATGCCGGGCCAGGCATTCCTGCGGCTGGGCCACGAGGCGCAGCGTCAGCGCGACAGCGCCGTCGATTCAGCGCTGGCCTGGCGCGCGTCGTGGCTCGACCTCGGACTGTCCTTCAGCTTCTATTGACCGGGCGAGATCCACCCCGGGCCCACGACGGCCTTCCACCCTTGCCGCGGAGAGACCGACCCATGCCATCGCGATTCTCAAAGGCGCCGCTGGTGCTGCGCTGCCGGCGGTTGCTGGTGGCTACCCTCTGGCTTTGCATGCTGCCCGGCGCCGATGCCGTGACGAGCGTGCACCCGTTTGGCGTGAACGTGCGCGCCACCGGGGCGACCACCGTGTTCCTCACGTTCCGCGGTCTCGATGCCGGCGAGGTGGCGCAGGAGGCGTTCTGGTGTGGCGAACTGCAGCCGGCACTGGTAGCGGCCAACCCGCAACTGCAGGCGCCCTTTGCGGTGCAGGCCAGCAACCCCTGCGTGCCGGGTACGGTCTTCGGCCGGCTGCCGCTGGCGCTGGACCGCGCCCGGCCCAGCAGCAGTGCCGGCAACACCAACCTGACCGACATCATGGCCATCCCGGCATCGGTGGCGCGGCGCGCCTGGCAGGACGCGCAGGCCGGCGCCAACTCGGCCTTCTTCTATGTGCGCCGCTTCAGCGGGCCAGCCGGCGAGCGCTTCGTCATCGTGACCTGCCGCATGAGTGGCGGCGGTGCCCGCGTGCCGCTGGCCCTGACCGAGGTGCGCCTGGCCTATGCGCTGGATGGCCCGCAACCCAACGTGCTGGTACTGGCGCGCGAGCAGGTGCCGCCGAAGGTGGCAGCGCGCATCCGCTACAACGGCAACGGCCTGCTGCGTGGCCGCTGGGAGGTGGTGCAACCGGGGGATGTGGAGCCGGAACAGGATGACCTGCTCACCGAGGCGACGCTGGCCGTAGAGCGGCGCGCTCAGCAGCGGCGCTGGGCCGTGGTGGAACGCTTCGAGCGCTTCCTGCCACCCACCGGCGAACTGGTGTTGCCCGGGCCCGATCCGGCCCGGTTGCCCGTCAGTATCGACGGTGCCTACAAGCTGCTGCTGCGCATCGAGGCGACCGAAGACAAGGAAGGCAACTCCGACACCGGCGGCGGCCGCATCGCGATCGCAGGTTCGGTAGCCGCCTTTCCGATGCCGGTGCTGCGCTACGTCGTCACCGACGCGGCGCCGGAGGTCGCAGGTCCGCTGCTGCTGCTGGCGCCTGGGGCGGAGCCGGCAGCCGGTGTGGTGCCCGACTTCGAGTGGCTGCGGGTCACCGGTGCACGCTGGTACCGGTTCGAACTGCGGCGTGCAACCGAGCCTGAAGGGGCGGCCGAAGTGCTCAGCGCCTGGGTGCGCGCCGAAGCGCCTGGCAGCGATGCCCGCTATGCGCCGCCCCCATGGATCGTGGCTGCGCATCGCACCGAGAGCCTGCGCTGGCGCGTCGCTGCGGTGAATGGCGAAGGCGGCGAGATGACGGCCAGCCCATGGCGGCCGATCCGATGGCCTTGACGACGGGCGGGTTGGGCTCGAACGTGGCGCTGCCGGCGGCAAGAATGGAGTGGCTGGCGCTCGATCCCGCAAGGCATGACCGGGCGCGATGGGCCGGAGGCAGCCGATGAACGAGGTCTTCAAGCTCGCACCGCATGAGTGGGCGCTTCTGCGCGGCCTGCTCGAGGAGGCATTGGCCCTTCCGGCAGGCAGCCGTGCCGCCTGGTTCGCCGAACTGGACGAGGCACGCGCGCAAGGCCTGAAGCCGCGGCTGAAGGCGCTGTTGGCCCATGCCGGCGACGACGAGCCGGCTACCGCCGCCCGGCTGCTGCAGACGCTGCCCAAGATCGAGACCGGCCAGTTCGCGCCGCCGCCCGGCGCCGGCGAACAGCCGGGCGACACCATCGGGCCTTACCGCCTGATCCGCGAGCTCGGCAGCGGCGGCATGGGCAGTGTCTGGCTGGCGCAGCGCTCCGACATGCTGCAGGGCCGCCAGGTGGCGCTGAAGCTGCCGCACGGTGCGTGGAAGCGCGCCGGATTGGCCGAGCGCATGGCACGCGAGCGCGAGATCCTGGCCACGCTCGAGCACCCGAACATCGCGCGCCTGTACGACGCCGGGGTGGCCGAGGACGGGCAGCCCTGGCTGGCGCTGGAGTTCGTCGAGGGTGAGCGCATCGATGCGTACTGCACTCGCCTGACGCTGCCGGTGCGCGAACGCGTGCGCCTGGCGCTGCAGGTGGTGCGTGCCGTGGCGCATGCGCACGGGCGCCTGGTCGTGCACCGAGACCTCAAGCCGGGCAATGTGCTCGTCACCGACAAGGGCGGCGCCCCCGAGGTGAAGCTGCTGGACTTCGGCATTGCCAAGCTGATGGAGCAGGGCAGCGCCGAGGCCACCGCGCTCACCCAGGCCGTGGGTGGCGCGTTCACGCCCGAGTATGCAAGCCCCGAGCAGGTGCTGGGCGAGCCCCTGACCACCGCCAGCGACGTGTACTCGCTGGGCGTGCTGCTGTTTGAACTGCTGGCCGACGTGCGGCCCTACCGCCTTGCTAACCGCTCGCGCGCGGCGCTGGAAGAGGCTATCTCGTTGGGGGTGTTGCCGCGGCCCAGCATGCTGGCACCGCAGGAACGCCGCCGCGCGCTGCGGGGCGACCTCGACACGATTGTGCTCAAGGCGCTGCAGCGTGAACCGTTGCGGCGCTATGCCACCGCCGATGCGCTGGCCGACGACCTGCAGCGCTACCTGCAGCTGCGGCCCGTGCTCGCGCAGCCCGACCGCGCTTGGTACCGGCTGACACGCTTCCTCGCGCGCAACCGGCTCGCGGTGGGCGTGACGCTGGGCGTGGGCCTGGTCTTGCTGGGTGCGACCGGCTCAGCGCTATGGCAGGCCGGCCTGGCAAGGGCCGAGCAGCAGCGCGCTGCACAGGCGCTGGGCTTTCTCACCTCGGTGTTCCGCGAGGCCGACCCCAACGTCGGTCCCGGCCAGCAGCCGAGCGCCGCCGACTTGCTGAAGCGCGCCCTCCAACGCGTCGACCAGCAGTTCGCCGACCAGCCGATGATGCGCGTGCAGCTGCTCAATACGCTGGCCGAGAGCCTGATCGGCGTGCTGGATGTGCCCGGCGCCGACGAGGCCTCGACCCGTGCGCTGCGCGAGTCCGAGGCGCTGCTCGGCGCCGCCCACCCCCAGTCGCTGCGCGCACGCGCCACGCGCGTTGCCGTGCTGGCGGCATAGCGATGCGGAAACTGTCGCTGCTCCTGGCCGCTGCCGCCGTCGGCGTCGTGCTGGCCTCGTCGCCGGGCAGGGC
>DAORNK010000402.1:0-3960 GCA_035440985.1 Rubrivivax sp.
GTCACCTGCCGCGACTGGTTCCAGCTCTCGCTGAAGGAGGGCCTCACGGTCTTCCGCGACCAGGAGTTCAGCGTGGACATGGCCGGCTCGGCTTCGGCCGGCGCCGTGATCCGCATCGGCGAGGTGAAGAAGCTGCGCACCGTCCAGTTTCCCGAGGACGCCGGCCCGATGGCCCACCCGGTACGCCCGGACGTCTACTTCGAGATCAACAACTTCTACACCACCACCGTCTACGAAAAGGGCGCCGAGGTGGTGCGCATGATGCACACCCTGGTCGGGCGCGAGGGCTTCGCGCGTGGCCTGAAGCTGTACTTCCAGCGCCACGATGGCCAGGCCGTGACCTGCGACGACTTCGCCCAGGCCATCGCCGACGCCAACCCCGGCAGCGAACTGGCCCGCCGGCTGGACGCCTTCAAGCGCTGGTACGCCCAGGCCGGCACGCCGACCCTGAAGGCACGCGGTGTGTACGAACCCGCCGCGCAGCGCTACACGCTGACGCTGGGCCAGCACAGCCTGCCCTCACCCGGGCAACCCGAAAAGGCGGCCTTCGTCATCCCGGTGGCGATGGGGCTGCTGGGCGCCGATGGCCAGGCACTCGCCGCGGACCGACTGCTGGTGCTGGACAGCGCCGAACAGAGCTGGGTCTTCGAGGGCATCACCCAGCCGCCCACCCCGTCGCTGCTGCGTGGCTTCTCGGCACCGGTGCGCCTGGACGACGGGCTGGACGAAGCAGCGCTGCTGATCCTGCTGCAACACGATGGCGACGCCTTCACGCGCTGGGAAGCCGGCCAGCGGCTGGTGCTGGGCCGCCTGTTGCAGGCCGTGCGGGCCGGCACGATGCCGGTGCTGGATGCGGCGCTGGCCGACGCGCTGCGCCGCACGCTGCGCCACGGCAACCTGGACCCCGCCTTCAAGGCCCTGGTGCTGACGCCACCGAGCGAGGCCTACATCGCCGATCAGCTGCACAGCGTGGACCCGCAGCGTGTGCATGCCGTGCGCGAAACATGGCGCGCACAGCTGGCCGAACAGCTGCAGGCCGACTGGGTCTGGGCCTGGGAGCAGCATCAGGTCAGCGAAGGCTACCGGCCCGACGCCCGGCAGTCCGGCCGCCGTGCCCTGGCCAACCTGGCGCTGGGCCATCTGTGCCTGCACGCGGTGCGCGAAGGCAACGCCGTCTGGCAGGGTCGTGCCTACCAGCGCTTCAAGGACGCCGGCAACATGACCGACCGGCTGGGCGCCATCGACGCCCTGATCGACTCACAATCGCTGATGGCCGACGCCGCATTGCAGCGCTTTCATGCCCTGGCCGCCGGTGATGCACTGTTGCTGGACAAGTGGTTCATGCTGCAGGCCACCGCGCCCGAACCCCTGGGCAGTGCCGCCGGCCAGGCCTTTGCCCGTGCCCGGGCTCTGCTCAAGCATCCGGACTTTTCGATGCGCAACCCGAACCGGGTGCGCAGCCTGGTGCACAGCCTGTGCACCCTGAACCCGGCGGCCTTCCATCGCGCCGACGCCGCGGGTTATGTGCTGTGGGCCGACAAGCTGCTGGAACTGGACGGGCTCAACGCACACGTCGCCGGTCGCCTGGCACGCGCCCTGGATCGCTGGGCCAGCCTGGCTGAGCCCTACCGCAGCGCGGCACGCGAAGCCATCACCCGCGTGGCCGCCAAACCCGACCTCAGCAGCGACGTGCGCGAGGTCGTCACACGCGCCCTGGAGGGATCATGAAACGCATCAGTCTCACGCAGTACCTGGTCGAGCAACAACGCGAGCACGGCCGCATCCCGGCGCAGCTGCGCCTCCTCATCGAAGTCGTGGCACGCGCCTGCAAGTACATCGCCATCGCCGTCAACAAGGGCGCGCTGGGCGACGTGCTGGGCAGCGCCCACAGTGAGAACGTGCAGGGCGAAGTGCAGAAGCAGCTGGACATCATCAGCAACGAAGTGCTGATCGAAGCCAACCAGTGGGGCGGCCACCTGGCGGCCATGGCCAGCGAGGAGATGGACAGCATCCACGTCGTGCCCGACCGCTACCCTCAGGGTGAATACCTGCTACTCTTCGACCCGCTGGACGGCAGCAGCAACATCGACGTCAACATCAGCATCGGCACCATCTTCAGCGTGCTGCGCAAGGTGGGCCATACGCGCGGGGTGAGCGAAGAGGACTTCCTCCAGCCCGGCAAGCACCAGGCCGCCGCCGGCTACTGCGTCTACGGCCCGCAGACCACGCTGGTGCTGACGCTGGGCGACGGCGTGGTCATGTTCACGCTGAACCGCGAAACGGGCTCCTGGATGCTCATCGATTCGGAGATGAAGATCCCGGAGGACACGCGCGAATTCGCCGTCAACATGTCCAACATGCGGCACTGGGCACCACCCGTGCGCCGCTACATCGACGAATGCCTGGCCGGCCGCGACGGCCCGCGCGACAAGGACTTCAACATGCGCTGGGTGGGCAGCATGGTGGCCGACGTGCACCGCAGCCTGACCCGCGGCGGCATCTTCCTCTACCCCTGGGACAAGCGCGAACCCGACAAGCCCGGCAAGCTGCGGCTGATGTACGAGGCCAATCCGATGGCCTTCATCGTCGAACAGGCCGGCGGGATGGCCACCAACGGTCGCGAGCGCATCCTGGACATCGTGCCCGGCAAGCTGCACGAACGGGTCAGCGTGGTGCTGGGTTCGAAGAACGAAGTCAACCGCGTCACCGAATACCACAAGGCCTGAACGCACCACACGGCCCGCTGGCGCGGCCCGTGCAACGCGTCTTCAGTTCCCGCGCCGGGCCGCAAGCCCTACCTGACCTGGATGCGGGCCAGGTAATCCAGCAGGGCGACGATGCGGCCGCGCACGTACCACTCGGGCTGCGCCGCCATGCCCGGGTACTGCAAGGCCTGACGCCGGAACTCCTGGCCCCAGACGGGCATCTCGCGGTTGCCGTGCGGGCCGATATCGGTAGACCCGCGGCCGTCGATCATCTCCCAGACCTGCTGGTTCGGAAAGGCACCACCGTGGCGCCGGGACAGTGTCGTCAGGTCGGTCGGCGCCTTGGTCAGATAGGCCTTGAGCGCGCCGTCGCCTGCACCGGTCGCACCATGACAGGAAGCGCAGTTTCCCTCGAATTCCAGGCGACCCAGGTCTTCGTTGGGGTTCTGGGCCCACGCGCCTCCCCCCGTGGCTGCCAGCGCCAGCACCAGTGTGCCGACGAACTCATTGCTCCTCATCACACTCTCCTCTCGTGCCCGTGGCACTCGGGCAGCGTGGCCTGCCGGGCACTGCTCGCAGAACACACTGCAACAGCACAGAAGCCATCTGACGCTTGTTGGTTCGGGCCATGTTGAGTGGACTCAACGCGGCCATGTGACCCGCATCGAGGCGAAGTCCAGGCCGAAAGATGGCTCGGCGCTCGTCCGGTCCCTTGCGGGGATGGCGGTGTTCGGTTGACCCGGCCGTCCAGGACGCGTAGACCACCCGGCAGGGCCTGAACGCAGCCTGGCGGTGATCCTTGATGCGGCGGGGACACCGCGCTGGGCGAGAAGCCCAGGCGAAAAAAGGTGGGCCCGGAGAACATCCGAGCCCTCGTGAATGGTGGAACCGGGGGGAATCGAACCCCCGTCCGCAAGCCATCGCCGGACGGTTCTACATGCGTAGCTGTCTGATTTGGATTTAGGAGCCCCGATCGCGCAGCAGCACGCTACCGGTTCCCCGAGTCATTTGGATTTAGGCCTGCGGTGAATGACACACCGCAGGACGAGCCCATGTGTATGACCTCGCAGCCTGCCGTCTTGCGACTTCAGGCCCAGCCCATGGGCCAACTGTTGCGAGGCTCACCGGTTTTAAGCGGCGAGGGCGTACGAAGAATCGTTCGCAGTTACTTTGTTTCCAGTGGATTTACGAGCGGACTGGTGCTCGGCATGCCCCGCGCCGACTCCGCACCCACGTCGAAGCCAGGTCGGTCCCA
>DAORNK010000403.1:0-230 GCA_035440985.1 Rubrivivax sp.
CGGCCTGCACCGCGGGCCGCCCGAGCGCGAAGCCCCAGGCCCAGGCCGCCGGGAGCAGGAAGTAGGCGTACCACAGCGGGTACTCGAGCAGGCTGTGCAGTCCGATGAGCAGCACCATCGCGAAGGCCGTCCGGCCGGCCACCGACCGGCCGGCCGTGCCAGGGCCCGCACGCCGCCAGGCGAAGGCCAGGCCCAGGCACAACAGCAGCATGACGGTCACCGCGGCGGGC
>DAORNK010000403.1:439-3894 GCA_035440985.1 Rubrivivax sp.
GACTCGGCCAGCCGGGCGGTGCCGCCGAAGGCCTGCTCGCCCGCCGACGCCCACCACGCCATCAGCCCATAGCCCAGCGCATAGACCAGCGGCGCCGAGCCGACCAGCAGGCGCGTCGGGCGCCGCAGGCCGCGGTCGGCAAGCGCCCACAGCGTGAGCACGAACATGCTGACCCAGCCGGTGCGCGACGCAGTGAGCACCACGCCGAACACGAACAGGCCGAACAGGCCCCCGGCCCAGGACAGTCGCAGTCGACCCGCTTGCTGCAGGAACACCACCGCAACCATCGACCAGACCAGCAGGCTGCTGAGGTGATTCGGCTGGCGGAAGTTGCCAACCGCCCGGCCGACCATGCCCGAGGCCGCGATCCAGTCACCGTCGGCAAGGTCGGGCAGGAAGACCTGCACGATGGCGACCGCCATGTTCAGCACACCGGCGGCCACCCATCCCAGGCAGAACGCCTCGAACCAGGCCACGGCCTGCGTGTGGCCACCGGCGACCGCACCGCCGACAAGCAACAGCGCGGCCACGGCCAGCAGCCCGATCGCCGACAAGGCCAGGCTCGCCGGCAACGCGCCCAGCAGCCAACTGGCGAGTGCCGACAAGCCGACCAGCGTGATGGCCACCAACAGCGAGCCGGCATCCCGCGCCGCTCGAAGGAGCGGCGGACCGGCCGGCGCCAGCGCCAGCAGGAACAGCGGCCACAGCAGCAGTGCCAGCGCCTGATTGAGGAAGGTGGGCGAAGGCGACAGGTTGAAGGCCAGCAGCGATGGCAGCGCCGCAGCGGTGGCCGCGCCGACCATCAGGCCCAGGACCGGGGGAGACTCCGGATCGGAGATCGCAGCAGAACCCAAAAAAGCTCCGGGACTTCGCCAACATCAAACCGTATGATGACCTTCGGGTCTTCGATGCACAGCGACATGCCCAGACACGACATCGCGATCGTACTGCCTGCCTACAACGAAGCGCAGACCATGGCCCAGGTGATGGAGCAGTTCCATCGCGCGCTTCCGGAGGCCTTCCTCTGCGTGGTCGACAACGCATCCACCGACGACACGGGTCGCATCGCGCGCGATACGCTGCTGCGTCTGGGTGCCACCGGGGTTGTCATTCACGAGGCCTCGAAAGGCAAGGCCAGTGCGGTCCGCCGCGCCTTCCTGGAGGTCGATGCACGTGCCTACCTGATGGCCGATGCCGATCTCACCTACCCTGCCGAGCAGGCCCGCGAGCTGCTGGCACCGGTGCTCGAAGGCCGCTGCGACATGGCCGTGGGCGATCGCATCTCCGGTGGCGACTACGCGGCCGAGAACAAGCGGCCTGGGCACGAGTGGGGCAATGCACTGGTGGCCCGGCTGATCAACAAGCTCTACGGCTCGTCGCTTCGCGACGTGCTGACCGGCTACCGGGCATTCAACCGCCGATTCGTCAAGAACTACCCCGTCCTGGTGCGTGGCTTCGAACTCGAGACCGACCTCACGCTGCATGCGCTCGAATCGCGCCACCGCGTGCTGGAAGTCCCGGTGCGTTACCGCGACCGTCCCGAGGGCAGTTTCTCCAAGCTCAGCACCACGCGGGACGGCATCCGGGTGCTCAGCGCGATCTTCCAGATCTCCCGTCACTACCGGCCGATGCCCTTCTTCGGATCGGTGGCCCTGGTGTTGTTCGTTGCCGGCCTGGTGGCCGGCCTGGGACCGGTGGCGGACTATGTCGCCGACCGCTATGTCTACAGGGTGCCGATGGCCATCCTGGCGGTCGGCCTCGTGCTGTCATCGCTGTTCTCGCTGACGACCGGTCTCGTGCTGTCGACCATCGTTCGCGGGCATCAGGCAGCCGCCGAGCGGGCGTTGCTGTCGGACGCCGAATGAACAGCTCCCGGCGGGAGGCGCGCATGCTCTCCGGCTTCCTGCTGGTCGGAAGCGTCGGCTTCCTGGTCGATGCCGGGCTGCTCACGATGATGGTCGCCGCCGGATCGGGCCCCTATCTCGGGCGGGCCGTCAGCTTCCCGGTCGCCGTCGTCACGACCTTCCTGCTCAATCGCCACCTGACGTTCCAGGCCTCCGGCACGGGCAATCCGGGCTTGCAGTTCGTGCGCTACCTGGGTGCCCAGCTCGGCGGCACGCTGCTCAACCTGGCGGTCTATGTGGCCCTGCTGGCCGCCGTGCCCGCCTGGTCGAGCCAGCCGTGGATACCCCTGGCCATCGGCAGCATCGTGGCAATGGCGCTGACCTACCTGTCGAGCCGCGTCATCTTCCGCGCCTAGCCCGTCTTTCTCAGATTTCCGTGGATAAGCTGTGAGTTGAGCGGCAACCGAGACGCAAGTCGTTGATGCGCATGGAGCGCTCGGCGACAGGAGTCTGTAGTGGAGACCTTGGTCCTTGCGCGCAGGGCTTTGGGTACCCAGAATTTCGGTTCATGTTCCTGCGCTGCAACCGACGCAAGAAGGACGGCAAGACCCACGATTACTGGAGCGTGGTGGAGAACCGCCGCTGCAGCGACGGCCGCGTCGTGCAGCGCCAGGTGCTGTACCTGGGCGAGATCAACGCCAGCCAGCGCGAGGCCTGGCGCAAGACCATCGAGTTGCAGGATGCCGGCACGCGGCGACAGGTGGCGCTGTTCCCAGCCGGCTCGATGCCGGTGGATGATGTCGATGCCATCGGCGTTCGCCTGAGCGAGTTGAGCCTGCGCCGTCCGCGTCAGTGGGGTGCGTGCTGGCTAGCGCTGCAGTTGTGGCAGCAACTCGAACTCGACAGCTTCTGGCGGCCCCGGTTTGCGCGCGCGCAGGGCAACACGCCGTGGCTGAAGGTGCTCAAGACGCTGGTGGCCTACCGCCTCATCGATCCGGGTTCGGAGTGGCGGCTGCACCGCCAGTGGTTCGACGCCAGTGCGATGGCCGACCTGCTGGACTCGGACTTCGAGCTGGCCGAGAAGAACACGCTGTACCGCTGCCTGGACAAGCTCGTGGAGCACAAGGACGATCTCTTCAAGTTCCTCGTGCGGCGCTGGGGCGAACTCTTCGGCGCGAAGTTCGACGTGCTGCTGTACGACCTGACCAGCACCTACTTCGAGACCGACGAAGACCGCGGGCCGGACGACCTGCGCCAGTTCGGCTACAGCCGCGACAAGCGCGGTGATTGCAGGCAAGTGGTCATCGCGCTGATCGTCACCCCCGAGGGCTTCCCGCTGAGCTACGAGGTGATGGGCGGAGGCACCGCCGACTCGACCACCTTGAGCGGCTTTCTGGACCGCATCGAGCACCGCTACGGGCGCGCCAACCGGATCTGGGTGATGGACCGCGGCATCCCCACCGAGGACAGTCTGGCCAAGATGCGCAGCATCGGCGCGAGCTACCTCGTGGGCACGCCCAAGGGCCGGCTGACGAAGCTGGAGCAAGCCTTCTTGAACAAGCCCTGGGCCAAGGTACGTGAGGGCGTGCAGGTCAAGCGGCTGGCCACCGA
>DAORNK010000404.1:0-3881 GCA_035440985.1 Rubrivivax sp.
CAGGATCAGGCCCGGCGCGTGCACCACCGCGCGCGCGATCGCCACGCGTTGCAGCTGGCCACCCGAGAGCTGCGCCGGGTGGCGCCCGCCCAGGCCGCCCAGGCCCACGGCTTGCAGCACGGTATCGACGCGGCCTTCGTCGGGCCGCCTGAGCAGGCGCAGGGGCAGGCTGACGTTCTCGGCCACCGTCAGGTGCGGCAGCACATGGAACGCCTGGAACACGAAGCCCAGTTTCTCGCGCCGCAATCGGGCGCGGGCATCGTCGTCCAGGCCGTGCAGCGGCGTGCCGGCAATGCTGATGCTGCCGCGGTCGGCCTCGTCCAGGCCGGCAATGCAGTTCAGCAGCGTGGACTTGCCGACACCCGATTCGCCCAGCAGCGCGACAAACTCGCCGCGCGCCAGGGACAAGGAGACGGCGCTGAAGACGGGGAGGGCATCGTAGTGTTTGGCCAGGCCGCTGAGCTGGAGCATGTTGCCGCGCATCATGCCGCAAGGCCCATGCCCCGCATGGGCGCGTGCTATCGTCCCCGCAGACCAATCGCGTCGCTGCAAGAGGCCTTCTGCCATGTCCTACGAAATCGATCTGTCGGGCCGTGTGGCCTTCGTCACCGGGGCCTCCAGCGGCCTGGGTGAACAGTTTGCGCGCACCCTGGCCGGCGCCGGCGCCGGCGTTGTGCTGGCGGCGCGCCGCGTGGAGCGGCTCAAGACCCTGCGGGCCGACATCGAGAGCCAGGGCGGCGACGCCCACGTGGTGGCGCTGGACGTGACCGACCCGGACAGCATCAAGGCGGCGGTGGCCCATGCCGAGACCGAGATGGGCGCCATCGACATCCTGGTCAACAACTCCGGCGTGAGCAGCACGCAGAAGCTCACCGATGTGAAGCCCGAGGACTTCGACTTCGTGATGGGCACCAACACCCGCGGCGCCTTCTTCATGGCGCAGGAAGTGGCCAAGCGCATGATCGCGCGCAGCAAGGGCGAGGCGCCGGGCACCTTCACCGGCGGACGCATCGTCAACGTGGCCTCGATGGCCGGGCTGCGCGTGCTGTCGCAGATCGGCGTCTACTGCATGAGCAAGGCCGCCGTGATCCACATGACCAAGGCGATGGCGCTGGAATGGGGCCGCTTCGGCATCAACGTCAATGCCATCTGCCCGGGCTACATCGATACCGAGATCAACCACCACCACTGGCAGACGGAAGCCGGCCAGAGGCTGGTGCAGATGCTGCCGCGCAAGCGCGTGGGCAAGCCGCAGGATCTGGATGCCGTGCTGATGATGCTGTGCGCCAACCAGAGCCACTTCGTCAACGGCGCCGTCATTGCGGCGGACGACGGCTTCGGCGTCTGACGCGGCCGATGGCGGCCCGGCCGCCGACCTTGCCATGAGACCACTGACCCCGCTCGAAGCCCGTGTGCTGGGCGTGCTGATCGAGAAGCAGGCCACGGTGCCCGACACCTACCCGCTGTCGCTGAACGCGCTGCTGGCCGGCTGCAATCAGAAGACGGCCCGTCATCCGGTGATCGATGCGCACGAGGCCGACTTGCTGGTGGCGCTGGAAGGCCTCAAGGCCCTGAGCCTGGTCTTCGAAGGCGGAGGCAGTCGCGTCGTCAAGTTCGAGCACAACACCGCGCGCGTGCTGCATCTGCCGGGCGCGGCCGTGGCGCTGCTGGCGGTGCTGATGCTGCGTGGCCCGCAGACCCCGGCCGAACTGCGCCTGAACACCGAACGCCTGCACCGCTTCGCCGACATCTCGTCGGTGGAAGGCTTCCTGGAGGAGCTGGCCGCCAAGCCCGAACCCCTGGCCGTGAAACTGGCGCGCGCGCCCGGTGAGCGCGAGGCGCGCTGGGCTCAGCTGCTGTGCGGGCCGGTGGCACAGCCTGCCGCACGCGCCGTGGGCGACGAGGAAGCCATGGCCGATGTACCGGCCGGTGAGCTGGCGGCCATCAAGGCCGAGCAGCTGCGCCTGGCCAGCGAAGTGGCCGAGCTCAAGACCCTGGTGCAGCGCCTGGCTGGCGAGCTGGGCATTTCCTGAAAGCGAGTTGCCGCATGCGTTTCGAACTGCCGGCCACTGCGAGGCTCGTCCACGAGGTGCGCATGCCGCTGCGCTGGGGCGACATGGACGCGATGGGCCATATCAACAACACGCTGTACTTCCGCTACATGGAAGTCTGCCGGCTTGACTGGATCTTCAAGCTCACCGGCCAGACCAACCTGGCCGTCGAAGGTCCGATCATCATCAACGCCTTCTGCAACTTCCTGCGGCAGCTGGAGTTCCCGGGTGACATCCGCGTGACGATGCTGGTGGACAAACCGGGCCGCACCAGCTTCGAGAGTTACCACCGCATCGAGCGCCTGGACGAACCTGGCCAGCCCTATGCCGAAGGCGGCGCGCGGATGGTCTGGACCGACTACGCCGCGCGCAAGTCGGCACCGATGCCGGATTGGCTTCGGCAGCACCTGGGCTGAGCGCGCGCTGCCCCGGTCCGGCCTCAGCCACCCGCGCCCATCAGGGCCAGCAACACGCCGCCGGCCACCACGCTGGCCACCTGGCCTGCGGCATTGGCCCCCATCGCGTGCATGAGCAGGAAGTTCTCGAAGTCCTCTTCCTGCGCCACCTTCTGCACCACGCGCGCGGCCATCGGGAAGGCGCTGATGCCGGCCGCGCCGACCAGCGGATTGACCTGGCCCCCGCTGAGCACGTTCAGCAGCTTGGCGAACAGCACGCCGGCAATGGCATCCACCGCAAAGGCCAGGATGCCCAGCACCAGGATGGCCAGCGTGCTGAGCTTGAGGAATTCGCTGCCCACCATCGTGGAGCCGATGGCCAGGCCCAGGAACAGCGTCACCGTGTTGGCGATCTCGTTGGACGAGGCCTTGGTCAGCCGTTCGACCGCGCCCGATTCCTTCATCAGGTTGCCCAGCATCAGCATGCCGATCAGCGGCGTGGCAAAAGGCACCAGCGTGCCCACCAGCACGGTGACCACGATGGGAAACAGGATGCGCGTGCGCCGGCTGATGACACGCTGGCTGTAGGGCATGCGGATGCGGCGCTCCTTCTGCGTCGTCAGCAGCTTCATGATGGGCGGCAGGATGATGGGCACGAGGCTCATGTAGCTGTAGGCTGCGACCGTGATCGGGCCCAGCAGGTGCGGCGCGAGCAGACCGCTGACGTAGATGGACGTGGGCCCGTCGATGGCACCGATGATGCCGATCGAGGCCGCTTCGTTGTGGCTGAAACCGAAGGCCAGCGCCAGCAGCAGCGTCAGAAAGATGCCGAACTGCCCGGCCGCGCCCAGCAGCACCAGGCGCGGGTTCTCGAGCAGCGGGCCGAAGTCGGTGAGCGCGCCGATGCCGATGAAGATCAGCAGCGGGAACAGCTCGTTGACGATGCCCATGTTGTAGAGCACGCGCAGCATGCCGTCCTCGGCGATCAGCGGGCTCAGCGGCAGGTTGGCCAGCAGGCAGCCGGCGCCGATGGGCAGCAGCAGCAGCGGCTCGTACTGCTTGACGATGCCCAGGTACAGCAGCACCAGGGCCACGGCCATCATCACCAGGGACTGCGGCGTGACGTGCGTGATGCCTTGCAGCAGCAGGCCGATGTTCTCGGGACTGAGCATGGGGTTCAGCCCTGGGCGAAACGCACGATGGGGTCGCCGTGGCCCACCGCCTGGCCGGCGGCGACACAGACCTCGGCGATGACGCCGGCGCGGGGTGCACCGATGGAGTTGTGCATCTTCATGGCGTCCAGCACCGCGATCTGCTGCCCGCGCGCCACGGTATCGCCGGCTTGCACGTGCAGTTCCAGTATCACGCCGGGCATCGGTGCGTTCAGCACATCGCTGCCGGCCGCTGCGCGCCGCGGCGCTGCACGCACGGCAGC
>DAORNK010000405.1:0-3869 GCA_035440985.1 Rubrivivax sp.
ACCCTAGCTTCCCAAGCTAGAGCCGAGGGTTCGATTCCCTTCGCCCGCTCCACCGCATCATTCTGCGGACTTCCGCAGAAGTCCAAGAGAGTCTGCAAGTCGTTGCCACACAAGGACTTTTCCTCTCTTTGACGTTCTGCCGCGGTCCACTGCGATCCGCCTACAGCCGGGACTTTTAAGTCCACAAACAAGTCCATTTTTGCGGGCGCGGCTGATTCCGGATTGTTGATGGAGGGGCGAGGTCGACGTGACCAGCATCTGGTTCCTGACTCATGTTCAGGAGCAAGAGCATGGCACTCTCAGACCTGGCCGTTCGACAGGCCAAGGCAACTGGCAAGGCATACACCCTCCCTGACTTGGATGGCCTCTCCCTGGCCGTCACGGCTGCAGGGGGCAGGACTTGGCACTTCCGCTACTACTGGGCGGGCAAGCAGAAGCGGATGTCGCTCGGCACCTACCCGGAGGTGACGCTTCGCGAGGCCCGCAGCCTGCGCGACGAAGCGCGCGCCCTGCTGGCCAAAGGCACCAATCCTCGCGTTCACCGCAAGCAGAAGCGCACCGCTGTCCGGCTCGCCGACGAAAACACCTTCGAGGCGGTGTATCGCAAGTGGCTCAAGCATCGCGGGCTCAGCCTCAAGGAAGGCCGGCAGACGACCCTCTCGATACTTCCGCGCATCTTCGACAAGGATGTGCTGCCCACCTTGGGCAAGCGGTCGGTCTATGAGATCAAGCGTCCCGACCTCTTGGAGGTGATCGCCAAGATCGAGAAGCGCAAGGCGCTCTCCGTCGCCGAGAAAGTCAGGACGTGGTTCAACCAACTGTTCCGCTACGCGCTGGTGATCGTGCCGGGCCTGGAGCAGAACCCCGCCGCCGATCTCGATGTGGTGGCGCTGCCGCTGCCACCCGTCAACCACAACCCGTTCCTGCGCATGGCCGAGCTGCCGAAGCTGTTGCAGCGGCTGCGCAGCTATCGCGGCAGGCGGCAGACCCAGCTCGGGCTGCGGCTATTGCTGCTGACCGGCGTGCGAACCGGCGAGCTGCGACAGGCGATGCCGGATCAATTCGATCTGGACCGTGGGCTGTGGATCATCCCGCCCGACGTCGTGAAGCAACTCCAGTTGGATATGCGCAAGAAGCGGCAGCAGCCGAAGGACATCCCGCCCTACATCGTGCCGCTGTCGATTCAGGCCATGGAGATCGTCCGGCACCTGCTGGATGAGTTCAAGCCGGCCCAGCGCCACCTGTTCCGGCACGACAGCGACTTGAAGAAGCGCATCAGCGAGAACACGCTCAATGGTGCGCTCAAACGCATGGGCTATCAGGAGCGCCTGACCGGACACGGTATCCGCGGCACGATGTCCACTGCGCTCAACGAGATCGGCTACCCGAAGGTCTGGGTGGATGCACAGCTCTCGCATGTCGATCCCAACAAGGTCAGCGCGACCTACAACCATGCCGAGTACGTGGAGCAGCGTCGCCGCATGATGCAGGACTGGGCCGATCGGCTCGACCTCTTCGAGCAGAACCAGGTCGAGGCGGCCAGCATGCCGCTCACCGTGCATCTGGAAGGCGTGCCCGCGTTTCCGAGTGAGCAAACCGCAAGCGCGCCCTCCACGCCGGTTGCCGCTTCGCCAATCCTGCTCGTGACGAAGCCGGGTGACGCCATGCCGTTGGTTTCTGCCGCCGCACATCGGCTGCCGGCGGTTCCGCCCCCTCGATCGGCCGCGCCGCTGGTGCCTTCGGACATTCAGCGCGAGAGGATGGAACTGTTCGATGTCTTCGAAGCGCCGCACAACCTTCCCGTCGCGGCGTTTGCCAAGATGGCGGGCAAGTCCCGCAGGTGGATCAGCTACGAGATCAAGGCGGGCAACTTGCTGGCGTTGAACGTAGGCAACCGCGGCCAGCGCGTGCCGGACTGGCACCTCGACCCACTCAAGCACGAGCTGATCCAGTCCGTCCTGAAGCTGACCAGGGGTGCGGACCCTTGGCAGATCTACCATGCACTGCTGCAGCCGCGCTCGATGCTGCGGGGGCGTTCGGCACTGGAGGGCGTGACGGCCAGCAATCTCGACAAGCTCGTCATGGCAGTGAGCACAGCCGTGAAGGAAAGCGAATGGACCCCGCTGCGAGTCGGAGTCGCCTAGCAGCAGGAATGCGGGATCGTGGCGAACCCCCGATCCCCGCGCCTCTGTCAGGACACCAAGCGCGCGCGGCGGGCGAATCTGGCCTGGGTGTCCGACAAGGAAGCGTCGCGGCGGAGCAGGTAAGCCATCACGATCGTTGGTGCGCCGGCCAGCGGCCGCACGGCGATGCCTCGGCGTAGGTAGCTCGCCAGTCTCGCGGCAGGCGCAATGGCGATCCCGTACCCGGCGGCAACCAGCGTCATCGCCACATCGAATGTCTCCACCGTTTGCTCCCGCTCCTGCAGCGCGTTCTCGAACACGCGCTGCACGGTCATGCGCCATGGTTCATCGGCCGTGGACTGCGAGCAGATCAAGGGCTGCTTGAGCACTTCCTCGCACGGCACTTCACGGTAGGCCAGCAGGTGGGAGCGCTTGGCCACGGCGACCGCCAGCGTGTCATGCCACAGCGGCTCGCATACCCAGCCAGGCCACTGCCGGGCAACCGCAGACAAGGCGAAGTCGAAGCCGTCGCCCGGCAGCTCCGCGCCTCGACCGGGATCTGTCCAGCCGGCCAGGACGGCATGAGTCTCCGGCTCTTCGGCACGCTGCAGGGCGAGCACGTCGGCGAGCTGGGGAGGCACCCATTCGCCGAGGACGGCCATGCGAATTTCGGCGGTGATGTCACTCGATTCCACGTCCAGCTCCCCCAGGCGGTGAACTCGTGGCAACTGATCTCGAAGCCGTTGGATGAGTTAAGTTTAACGTGGTTTAAATCGTGACCGTGTTCGACGCTCTTGGCAATGCCAAAGCGTTCGATCCAAAGGGGCCGCCCCACCGGCACCACTACCTACGAAGCGGAACCAGCCATCGCGTTTGGGGCTGCCGTGCGGGAAGAAAGAACCAACCAGGGCATCGCTCAGGAAACGCTGGCCCACATGGCCGGCATCGAACGGTCGCACATGGGCAAGATCGAGCGCGGCGAGCATGTCCCCACGCTCCCTCTCATCCTCAAGATTGCCCGTGCGCTGAAATGCAGTTCCGCCCACTTGATGACTCTGACCGAAGCCAAGCTGGCAGAGTCGGCTCCATCCGCAGATTGAAGCCGGCCCGCACAGCGGTCGCACGCCTACCCCTGATCGTCGTTGTCCTTGCCCCCAAGGGCTGAATCTTCGCGCTTTGCGGCCTCGTTGAGGAGCCGCAGGTATGGGTTGTCTGGCGGCGTCTCCTGGAACAGCGCATCCGGGCTGACGAGCAGGTAGCCGTGCAGCCGGCGCGACTTGCGCGGCCCCGTGACTTCGCAGGTCCAGATGTTCAGCCCGCTCGGCTGCTTGCGGTGCTGTCCCAGCTTCTCGAAGCGCTTCTGTACCCACTGCCACCCCTCCAGCTTCTCCTGCTTGGCCAGCGCGGCGACTTGAAGGTACTCCTGCGCGTAGCGCTGGAACACGCCGGGGCTGACGAGATAGGTCGTACCGGCGACGGTATGCACCAGGGCCTTGGCGTCGTTGATGATGAGCTTGCGCGTCTGGATGCTCTGACGCAGCCAGGCCATGAAGTGCGCCCCGGAGGGCTCCGCGCGATCCTGGGAAGGCGCGAGGCCCATCTGCGGCGGGGGCACGGTCGAAGGGGCCGGCTCGGGCTCGGCAACAGGGGAACTCGGGATCTCCGGTGCCGTGGGTGGAGCGGTGTCGCCCAGCAGGTCGAGCAGCGCGGCCACGCCGGTGTCCATGGCTGCGGATGCGATCGGCG
>DAORNK010000406.1:0-207 GCA_035440985.1 Rubrivivax sp.
CAGGCCGGTGCCTGCCCCCTCGCCTGCCGCGGCCGGTGCGCCCGGCAGCGTCGTTGCCGGCGCGGCGCTGAGCACATCGTCCAGACCCGGCTTGGCGCGGTCGCGGGCGAACCAGACGTCCGACATCTCCCGCGTCTGGCCGTCCGCCGTCCGCTAGCTGCCGACCAGACCGACCAGGTTGCCCTGCTCGCTGCGGTCGCCATGCGC
>DAORNK010000406.1:389-1343 GCA_035440985.1 Rubrivivax sp.
CCGTGGGCGTGGCCACGCCGTAGAGCTCGCGGCCGTCGTCGATGACACCATTGCCGTTGCGGTCGCGCACCAGCAGGCCGTCCCCGGCACCGACCCAGCCGACCCGGCCGTCGCGCGAGCCCGTGGCATTGAGGTCGAACATCACGCCGTTGGCGGCCGACAGGGTGCGGATGCCGTTGCCGTCGAGGTCCAGCACCATCGGCGATGCGCTCAGCAGCGCGTCGAGCTGGCCGGCCGTCATCACTGCGACGTCGGCGGTCTCGAAGGCGGCCACCTGCGTCATCGACATGGCGTCGATGTCACGCGTCTCGAGGCCGGCAATCTGGGCGGTCGTGAAGGCGACGATCTGCGCCGTGGTCAGCGAGGCCGCCTGCGCCGTGGTCAGCGCCATGATGTCGGTGCTGCTCAGCGACGCGAACTGCGCGGTGCTCATGGACGCGTACTGTGTGGTGTCCAGGGCCGCCAGCTGCGTGGTCGTCAATGCGGTGATGCCGGAGGTCCCCAGGGCCTGGATGTCGTCGGTGCCCAGGCCACGCAACTGCCCGGTGGTCAAGGCGCCGATCTGGTCGGTCGTCAGCGCCGCGATCTGGCCGGTGCTCAGGGCCGAGATCTGGACGCTGCTCAGCACCCTCAGCTCGGCGGAGCCGATCACCGACAGGTCGG
The DNA here is from genome assembly GCA_035440985.1 of Rubrivivax sp. GTDB lineage: Bacteria > Pseudomonadota > Gammaproteobacteria > Burkholderiales > Burkholderiaceae_C > Rubrivivax. The sequence goes on from DAORNK010000406.1 coordinate 1,053, forward strand.
CGGTCTCCAGCGCGGCCAGCTGCATTGTGCTCAGCGCCGCGATCTGCGCGCTGCCCAGCACATCCACCTGGGCGCTGGTCAGCGCCGCGATCTGCGCGCTGTCGAAGGCGCGGATCTGTGCCGTGCTCATCACCACCAGGTCGGCGGTCTGCAGCGCTTGAAGGTCTGCCGTCTGCAGCGCCGCCACCTGCGCGGTGGTGAGGGCCGCAACCTGGGCCGACGACAGCGCCACCACATGGTCGGAGCTCAGCGCCGCGATGGACGCGCTGCCCAGCGTGCGGATGGCCGCCG
>DAORNK010000406.1:1443-3846 GCA_035440985.1 Rubrivivax sp.
AGCGCGTTGAGGTCGGCGGTGCCGAGCGTGGAGAGCTGGTCGGTGCTCAGCGCTCGGACCTGGTTGGTGGTCAGCGCCGGGAACTGGTCGGAGCCCAGGGCGCCGAGCTGCGCGCTGCTCAGCGAGCGGATCACGCCCGTGTTCAGCGCGGCCAGGTCGGCGCTCTGGATGGCGCCGAAGTCACCGGTCTGCATCTGCGCGAACTGCGCCGAGGTCAACGCGCTGATCTGCAGCGTCGTCATCGCCTGCACCTGGTCGGAGGTCAGCCCGGCGATCGCCGCCGTGCTCAGCGCACGGATCGAGGCCGTCGACAGCGCCGCGAAGTCGTCGGTGCTCACCGCCGCCAGCTGCGCGCTGCTCAGCGCGGCCACTTGCGCGCTGGTCAGCCAGCCGAACTGCGCCGAGCTCAGTGCCGTCAGGTCGGCCGTGCCCAGCGTGGCCACCTGGTCGGTGCTCAGCGCGCGCACTTGTGCGCTGCTCAGCGCCACGATCTGGTCCGAGCCCAGCGCACCGAGCTGCGCCGAGCTCAGCGCACGGATCGCCCCGGTGCTCAGCACCGCCAGGTCCGCGCTCTGGATGGCGCCGAAGTCGCCCGTCTCCAGCGCGGCCACCTGGGTCGTGGTCAGCGCGGCGACTTGCGCCGTCGTCAGCGCCTGCACCTGGTCGGAGCTCAGCGCCGCGATGGACGCGCTGCCCAGCGTGCGGATGGCCGCCGTGGTCAGCGCCGAGAGGTCGTCCGTGCCCAGCGCACCGATCTGCGCGCTGGTCAGCCCGGCCACCTGCGCACTGCTCAGCGCCGCGAACTGCGCCGTCGTCAGCGCGTTGAGGTCGGCGGTGCCGAGCGTGGAGAGCTGGTCGGTGCTCAGCGCTCTGACCTGGTTGGTGGTCAGCGCCGGGAACTGGTCGGAGCCCAGGGCGCCGAGCTGGGCGGTCGTCAGCGCCCGGATCGCCCCCGTGCCCAGCACCGCCAGGTCGGCACTCTCGATCGCTCCGAACGCCGACGAGGTCACGGCCTGGATCTGGGCGGTCGTCATGACCGCCACCTGCGCCGTCGTCAGGTGCGGGAACTGTGCGCTCGAGAACGCCGACCAGTCCTCCGTGCTGAGTGCTCGTATCGTCGCGGTGGACAGGCCCGCGATCTGTGTCGAGCTCAGGCTGGCGATGAAGGCGGTGGTCATGACGGAGTCCTCGGTGACGTGATCCAGCGTCGCGTGGGGGCGGTGTCGGCGGACGCTTTGGGTACGGTGGCCGCAACCCCTCTTGCCGAGGGGCTACCGTCGGCATATCGGTCCGGGCGCGAGGCACTTGAGACGGAACTGGGTGCCGATTCCGACCGCTAGTGCCGGGGCAGCCGGCGATTCGTGATCTGCGTCACGCACAGGCGCGCCCGAGGCCTTGCACCCGGGCCCCAGCGCCAGCCTCGCGGCGGCAGGCGGTCAGCCGCCGGCCGGCAGGAAGAGCTGCTGGACGTCGCTCAGGAAGTCGAAGCCGCGCGCCGTCGGTACCCAGCGGCCCGCTTGCGGCGACAACCATCCCCGTTCGACCGCCTGTTGCAGCATGGGCTCGAAGGCCTGGCCGCCGAGTCCCGTTCGCTCGACCATCCACTGCACCGGGAACCCCTCGCGCAGGCGCAGCGCATTGAGCATGAACTCGAACGGCAGCTCGGCGGCGGTCAGCTCATGCTGGTTCGACACCGCCTGGCCCGCTGCCGCCTGCCGCATGTAGGCCGCAGGCTCGCGCCAGCGCACCTGGCGCACGATGCGGTCGGGAAACGACAGCTTGGAGTGCGCGCCCGCCCCCAGGCCCAGGTAGTCGCCGAACGACCAGTAGTTGAGGTTGTGCACGCAGCGATGCCCGGGGCGCGCAAAGGCCGAGACCTCGTAGCGCTGCAGGCCGGCCGCCAGCGTGCGCTGGCCGATCAGGTCCAGCATGTCGCTGGCCAGGTCCTCGTCCGGAAGGCCCGCCGGGGGCCGGCTTGCGAAGCGCGTGCCGGCTTCGATCGTCAGGTGGTAGACCGACAGATGCGGCGGCTGCCAGGCCAGGGCCTGGGCCAGGTCGCGCTCGAGCCCTGGCAGGTCCTGCCCCGGCAGCGCGTACATGAGGTCGATGTTGAAGGTGTCGAAGGCCGCTGCCGCCTCCTGGACGGCAGCGTGCGCCTGCGCGGCGTCGTGCACACGGCCGAGTGCCCGCAGGGCCTGGTCGTCGAAGCTCTGCACGCCAACCGACAGCCGGGTGACGCCGGCGGCACGGAAGGCGTGGAAGCGTTCGCGTTCGAAGGTGCCGGGGTTGGCCTCCAGCGTGACCTCGCAGGCCGGATCGAGCGGCAGCCGGGCGCGCACCTCGGCCAGCAGGCGGTCGATGCCCGCAGGCGAGAACAGGCTGGGCGTGCCGCCGCCGATGAAC
>DAORNK010000407.1:0-3842 GCA_035440985.1 Rubrivivax sp.
CAGGCCGAAGCCCACCCGGTGCAGGGGCGCCCAGGCCGCGGCTTCGCGCTTCGTCGCGGCGGCGGCGAGGCGGCCTTGTCGCGCGGCTGGCAGGGCCGGGTTCCAGGCCAGGCGGTCCCATGGCAGGATCTGCAGTTCGCCGTGGTGCAGCCCGGCCAGGCCGCGCGTGGTCGCTTGCTGGTCGCCGCGGTACAGCACCTCGGGACGGAAGCTGAGGCGGTCGTACTCGGGCGGCGCCGGTGGTGGGGGTGGCTCGGCCTGCATGGCGCGGTCCAGATCCAGTGCCACCAGTCCAGCGCCGCCGCATAGCACGTAGCGGCCATCGGCCGAAGGCGTGCCCACGCCCGCGTTGTCCTTGCGCGCCAGGGCCGGGAAGGGGCGCAGGGCCTGCACGCTGCGACCCTGCCCGTCCAGCACCTCGACGACGCCACCGGTGTGGTCCAGCAGGCAGCGGTCGGCCTGCAGTGCGCCTTGCAGGAAGAGGCTGCCCTTGCGCACGTGGGGCGACTTCACGAGCACCGGCGCGGCCTGCGCATCCGTGGCGCTGAAGACCTCGATCTCTTCCTTCTCGTAGGGATGCACGAACCAGGCCGAAGGGGTGAGCGCAAAACGGCCGAGGCTATCGAGCACACGGCGCGCTGCGGCGCGCTCGAGCCGCCCTTCACGAAGGCAAAGCAACTCCAGGCCGCGGCCCAGCCAAAGTCCCAGCCAGGCCCCGCCGCTGCCGTGCGGGACGGCGTCGAAGGGCTCACCGGGCAGCAGGCGCCGGACCTCCAGGCGGGCGCACAACGCGTCGACCGTCTCTTCGCAGACGAGCCGACCGGCCGGCAGATCCACGACGCGGATGAGGCGCTCGCCCCATTCGCTCTTGAAGATCAGCAGCACCAGGCCGCCGTCCAGCGCCTCGGCATAGGTGGGCGCTTCCAGGAAGTCGTCGTCGGCCTGCGCGGCGATCCAGGCCAGGCCCTCGCGCACCGACGCGACGGCCATCGCCATGCGCGCCTGCAGGCGCTGGACGGCCACGGCCCCGGGCGCTGCAGCACGCGGCAACAGGCACAAAGCCCGGCGGTCGTGCACGCTGCCGTCGGGCGCATGCCAACTGGCGTGCCCGTAGCGCTGGGCTGGCAGGGACAACAGGCCGCCGATCTCGCGCGTGAAGGTGAACAGCCCCTGCGTGCCGAGGTCGACGATGCGTTCCTGGTAGATGAGGGCCATGGTCTCGGGTCAATGCCGTGCCGGGGCCGCAGTCTCACACAGGCCCCGCGGCGATAATCCACGCCGTGAAGCAAGCCAGACCGCCGCTGGTGCGAGCGTGGAAACACGGCACTGGAGGAAGGTCCGGACTGCGCAGGGCGGCGTAGCAGCTAACGGCTGTCCACCGTGAGGTGAGGATCAGAGCAACAGAGACGAGTCAATCCAGGGTCTCCGGATCCTGGGTGTTCTGTGAGGGACCGGCGCAAGCCGGTCGCCGGGCAGCGCAAACTGTCCGGCCGCGGCGAGAGCCGCGACCGAACAGCCACCCAATCCGGGGCAAGGCCCCGGATTGGGTGAAACGGGCAATCTCTACGCGCAGCAACACCAAGTAGGCACACGTTGACCTGGCCCGGGGAGTGTGCGGGTAGGTGGCACCGAGCCGGGCGGCGACGCCCGGCCCAGATGAATGGCGGTCACGCCGGGGCTCCGCCAGGGGCGCCGGTGCACAGAATCCGGCCTATCGGCTTGCTTCACACTTTTCTTCAGGCGCCCGGCACCACCAGCGTGTGCTGCACCAGCCAGCGCAGGTCGCTGCCCGCCGGTGCCGGCTGCAGCTTCATCGCCAGCGGCGCCCGGTCGGCTTCGGCCAACTGGCGCCAGAGGAAATCGCGCGCATTGCCGGGGTCGGCTTCGACAAAAAGCTGTGTGGTCAGCTCGCCGAAGCCGGCGTGGCGCACCTTCACGTGGATGTGCGGCGTGCGCCCGGGGTAGGCCACCGGGCGGATGGTGCGAAAGCGCAGCGCCCCCGCCGCGTCGCTGCGCGCCAGTCCCAGGCCCTGGAAGCCGGGGTCGAAGCCACCCGGTTGCCGGGGCACCTGCGGGTGGCGATAGTGCGCCAGCACATCACACTGCCAGATCTCGACCTCGGCACCGTCGATCAGGCGGCCCCGCGCATCGGCCACCACGGCGGCCAAGCCCAGGTGCTCGCCCTGGGCGACGAGGGTCTGGCCATCCTGCACGACGCGGGTGAGGTCAGCGTCCCAGTCGGCCCAGCGTTCGCGCCAGGCGCGCGGCGGGTAGAACGGGCCTTCGGTCATCGGCTGCAGCACTCGGCGCGAAGAGGCCAGCGCGGGCAGGGCCAGGCTGGCGGCGGCACCCAGCAACAGCCAACGACGATGACGGGCGGCAGACGGCATGCCGGCATTGGAGCATCGATCGATCAACCCCTCTACACTGACCGGTTTACCCCTGCCGCATGAACCCCAACGCCTCGACGCTCTGGCGCGGCAAGCGCTGGCAGCTGGCCCTGCTGCTGGCCTGCCTGGGCATGCTGGGGCCGTTCTCGATCGACACCTACCTGCCGGCCTTCGCCGGCATCGCGCGCAGCGTGGGCGCGACACCGCTGCAGATGCAGCAGACGCTGTCGAGCTACCTGCTGGGGTTCGGGGTGATGAACCTGTTCCACGGCGCCCTGTCGGACAGCCTGGGCCGCAGGCCCGTGGTGCTGGCCGGTGTGGCGGCGTTCACGCTGGCGTCGCTGGGCTGCGCGCTGGCCCAGACGATCGGTGAGCTGGTGTTCTGGCGCGCCGTTCAAGGCATGTCGGCCGGGGCCGGCATGGTGGTCTCGCGGGCCATCATCCGCGACATGTTCCCGCCGGCGGACGCCCAGCGCGTGATGTCGCAGGTGACGATCTACTTCGGCATCGCGCCGGCGGTGGCACCACTGGTGGGTGGCTACCTCTTCGTGCATGCCGACTGGCACGCCATCTTCTGGCTGCTGGTGGTGCTGGGCGCCGGGCTCTGGCTGGCCAACTGGCGCTGGCTGCCCGAGAGCCTGCACGCCCAGGCGCGGCAGCCCTTCCATGCCGGCAACCTGCTGCGCGGCTATGCGCAGCTGCTGCGCAACCCGCGTTTCGTGGCGCTGGTGTTCGCCAGCGGCATCCCTTTCAACGGCATGTTCCTCTACGTGCTGTCGGCGCCCGTCTGGCTGGGCGAGATCCTGCGCCTGGCACCCCAGCAGTTCTTCTGGTTCTTCGTGCTCAGCATCACCGGCATCATGGGTGGTGCCTGGCTGTCGGGCCGCATGGCCGGCAAGGCTCAGCCGCGCCACCAGATTCGCCTCGGCTTCGTGATCATGCTGGCCACCTCGCTGGTGAATGTCGGCCTGAACGCGCTGCTCGCGCCGCAAGCCGTGTGGGCCCTGCTGCCGGTGGCGGTGTTCTCCTTCGGCTGGGCGTTGATGGTGCCGGTCGTCACGCTGCTGGCACTGGACGAGGCACCCGATCGGCGCGGCATGGCCTCTTCGGTGCAGGCCTGCGTGGGCAGCCTGGCCAATTCGCTGGTGGCGGGCGTGGTCGCGCCGCTGGTCATGCACTCTTCAATGGCGTTGGCGCTCACTTCGCTGTGCATGCTGGGCATCGGCATGGTGGCCTGGGCCTGGGTCAGGCGGCGGGTGGCCTGAAACACCCCCGGGTCAAGTCGGCTGCCGGCGGGGCCGATAACCGGGTGAGGAGCCTCGCCATGAAGACTGCACGCCACTCCCCTGCCCTGCTTTCGCTGGCCGTCTGCGCCGTCTGCGCCGGCTGGGCTGCGTCGGCCACGGCCTCGGACGCCCCGGCCGTCAAGCCGGCCAAGGCCGCCGCAACGCC
>DAORNK010000408.1:0-3830 GCA_035440985.1 Rubrivivax sp.
GGCCGACAGCCCGGCCGCTGGCTGGGCGCGGCTGAAGTCGGGCAGCCTGCGCAACGTCGTTTCGCTGGCTGGCTACGTCTTCGACCCCGAGGGGCGGCCCTGGGCCGTGGCCATCATGGTCAACCACGAGCGGGCCGGCACGGCAAGGCCGGTGCTGGATGCGCTGGTCGACCACCTGGCGCGCCACGGGCCCCACGGCCCGGCCCGGGCGCCCATCGGACCGCAAGGCGAAGGCCCTTGACCCGTATAGGGTCTGGTGGCCGGACTTTTTTGTACCCTATAGGGTTGTGAATCCAGGAGTGAATCGTCATGCATGAAGCCAACTATCCCGAGCTGACCAGAACCATCACCCAGTCTCTGGCACCGCTGCGCCGTTCGCAGGAGGCCACGATGGCCGGTTTTGGCGCGATGTCCAAGGCCGCGATGGCACCTGGCGATCTCTCCGAAAAGCACAAGGAGCTGATCGCGCTGGGCATCAGCGTGAGCCAGCGCTGCGCCGGTTGCATCGGCTTTCACGTCAAGGCGCTGCGCCGGCTGGGCACGACCAGGGCCGAGTTCGAGGAAGCGCTGGGCGTGGCCGTCTACATGGGCGGCGGACCTTCGCTGATGTACGCGGCCGAAGCGCTGCAGGCCTGGGAACAGTTCGGCGCGTAGGCATCGTGCAACACGTCCTGCGGTCGACGCGCTGCCCTGGCCTGCGGTTCCATCTGCGCTGCGGGGGCTGGCATCCTTGAAGAAGAAGTCCCTGGCCGCCAACCTCAGGAAGCAGTGGCACCTGGCGCTGCGCAAGGTCTTTGGCTACTTTCCGCAGTCCATCCGCTTCGCCGTCTTCCGGGCATTCGTGCAGTGCGACCCGAAGCCCGATGCGCGCCTGACGCTGAAGATCGCCGAGACCCGCGAAGAACTGGAACAGTGCTTCTCCCTCCTGCACGACGCCTATGTCGCCGCGGGCTTCATGAAGCCCGCGCCCAGCGGGTTGCGCGCCACCATCTATCACGCGCTGCCAACGACGACGACCCTGTGTGCCAAGTTCGATGGCCAGGTGGTCGGCACCCTGTCGCTGATCCGCGAGAGCGTGTTCGGTTTCCCGCTGCAGGCCATCTTCGACCTGTCGGAGATCCGCCAACGCGGCGGCAAGATCGCTGAAGTGTCCGCGCTGGCGGTGCACCCGGACTTCCGCAAGACCGGGGGCGCGATCCTGTTCCCGCTGATGAAGTTCATGTACGAGTACTGCACGGCCTTCTTCGACACCCGCCACCTGGTGATCGCCGTGCACCCTTCCCGGATCGAGATGTACGAGTCGCTGCTGTTCTTCGAGCGCTTGACCGAGAACCGCGTCGACAACTACGACTTCGCCAACGGGGCGCCGGCCATCGGCGCGGCGCTCGATCTGCGGCATGCCCCGCAGAAGTACCGCCAGGTGTATGGCAGCAAGCCCGCCCGGAAGAACATGTACGCCTACTTCACGAAGGTCCGGCTGCCCAACATCGCCTTGCCCAATCGGCGCTACTTCACGACCAACGACCCGGTGATGACGACCGAACTGCTGGACTACTTCTTCAACCAGCGAACGAAGGTCTTCGAAGGGCTGTCGTGGCGCGAGCGGGTGCTGCTGCGTTCGATCTACAACCTGCCCGAGCATGAACCCATGCTGCCGAGCGTCCAGGACGGCCTGGGTTCGGAGAGTGGCTGGCCGGCGGACGTCAAGCCACGCGAGCAACGCCGCTATTCCTTCAGCTGCCCGGCGGACTTCGCGATTCCGCTGGCCGGAGGGCGGACACGCATCGTCAAGCTGCGCATCGTCGAGCTGTCGAGTTCCGGCTTCCTGGCCCACGCCAGCGAGGAGATCCCGGCGCGGGTGTGGGGCAAGGCCACCATCCACCTGGGCGAGAACGAAGACTCCGAGGTGCGTGCCATCGTGGTGCGCGGCAAGGTCAAGGCCGGCAAGAAGTTCTATGCCTTCCTGCTGTCCGAGCCCGACGTCGCATGGCTGAAGTTCGTGGGCGCCTTGACCTCCGGGAGTACCTACGGCGACCTGGATGAAGCCTCCCGCTTCCTGCCGAGGAACGCAGACCCGCCCTAAACGCGCAGTCGCTCCGGCGCCAGGTAGGCCACACGCCAGGTCTCGAAGTCCACCGTGTCGGCCGCCTCGATGGCGCGGCGCCTGGCCACCGAGTCGGCCGCAGCGCGCTCGAAGCCGGCCTGCTGCTCTGCCGTCCAGGGCAGGGCCAGGATGTGATGGCGCGCCTGGTCGGACTGGGCGCGCACGAAGGCGGTGAAGTTGCCGTCGAAATCACGCTGCATGGCCGCCAGCACGCGCGCCGAGGGCAGGGTGTCGGGTGCGGCGGCGGCGGCGCGCGCGCTCGCCAAGGCATCGGCATAGGCGGTGCAGCCGTGCGCGGCGTCCAGCGCTGCGGCCACCGGGGCCAGTTCGGACAGCAGCTCGGCGGCCCAGTCGGTGAGCCGCACATCCTGGCCGCGGCGCCTGAGCATCAGCCCCGGCTCGCGGCCGTGCGCCGCGGTGCGGTGCTGGTTGGCGGCCATCTCGGCCATCTCGTCCAGCGTGTCGGGCGGGCTTTCCTGCAGCAGGCAGTGCAGCAGGAAGGCGTCCAGGAAGCGCATCGTGGCCGCCGTGATGCCCACCGGCACGAAGGGGTCGAGATCCATGCAGCGCACTTCGACGTATTCGACGCCGCGTTCCAGCAGCGCGTGCAAGGGCCTCTCGCCGGAGCGGATCACGCGCTTGGGGCGGATGGTGCCGTAGAACTCGTTCTCGATCTGCAGCAGCGTGGTGGCGAGCTGGTTGTATTCGCCGCCCAGGTTCTTGATGCCGATGGCTTCGTAGGGCGCATAGGGCTGCGTCAGCGCCGCTTCCAGCGAGCCGGCATAGGTCTCCAGGCTGTTGTAGCTGACGGCCAGGCGCGCCTGCGCTTCGCTCTGGTAGCCCAGCCGCCCCATGCGCAGGCTGGTGCCGTGCGGCATGTACAGGGTGTACTCGGCCAGGCGCTGCAGGCTGTGCTCGCGCCCGGCCACGAAGCTGGTGCACACCGCCGGGCTGGCGCCGAACAGCCACAGCAGCAGGAAGGCATGGCGGCGGAAGTTGCGGATCAGCGCGAAGTACTCGTCGTTGGAAAGGCTCGGCAGCGACCAGTTGTAGTGGATGCCGCAGATCGTCTGCATGCGCCGGCCGTAGCGGTGCGCCAGGCCCATGCGGTAGACGCTCTTGGCGCGGCCGATGTTGCTGTTGCCGTAGCGGCCCAGCGGGATGTTCTCGTCGGCCGGCAGGCCGCAGGGCATGCTGGCCACCCACAGCTGCTCGCCCCCTTCGGCGGCCAGGCTGCGGTAGACGAACTGGTGCGTGCGCGTGAGCTCGTCCACGCAGTCCTGCACGCTGGCGTGCACGCCGGTGATCAGCTCGAGCTGGCTCTCGCTGTAGTCGGTGGTGATGTGTGGATGCGTCAGCGCCGAGCCCAGCGCCTGCGGGTGCGGCGTGAGCGCCAGGCCACGGCCACCGGGCAGGGTGCGCAGGCTTTCCTTCTCGACGCCGCGGCGGATGCCGAGCAGCCGCTCGGCGGGGAGGTTGCGCAGTCGATCGGCCAGGGTCATTCCGGATCTCGGGTAGCGGGTGCGGGGGTGCGAAGCGTACGCGTTTGGTGCGCGGCGCGCTTGAGCCTGGGCAAATGTAGCGGCGCCGGGGCCGGCAGGCGCTCCCGCTGCAGGCCCTGGCATAGACTGGCCGGGCCATGTCAGCGCCAGCCTCCATCACTCCCGCCATGGTGCATTGGCACGAAGCCGACGAGCCGCGCACCGCCCGCTGGCACAGTGAGCGT
>DAORNK010000409.1:0-3827 GCA_035440985.1 Rubrivivax sp.
GCCGCCCAGCCCGCCGCAGCGGGCGCCACCGCCGGCGTGCGCGTGTCCAAGTTGATGACCGAGCGTGGCCTGGCCTCCCGCCGCGAAGCCGACGAGTGGATCGAGGCCGGATTGGTGCGCGTGGACGGCGCACTGGCGATGCTGGGCCAACGCGCTGCCAGCACGGCCCGCATCGAAGTCGATCCTCGCGCACGCGCCGAACAGGCACGCCGCGTCACGGTGCTGCTGCACAAGCCGATCGGCTATGTCAGCGGGCAGGCCGAAGACGGCCATGAACCGGCCCTGAGCCTGGTGACGCGGGCCAACCGCTGGTCCGGCGATCAGGCCCGCATCGACTTCCAGCCCGGCCACCTGCGTCACCTCGCGCCGGCCGGCCGGCTGGACATCGATTCCACGGGCCTGCTGGTCTTCACGCAGGACGGTCGCATCGCCAAGCGACTGATCGGCGACGAAACGCGTGTCGAGAAGGAATACCTGGTGCGCGTGGCCTACGAGCACCCGGGCCGCCTGCCCGATGCCGATCTGCAGCGCCTGCGCCATGGCCTGGAGCTGGATGGCGTGCAGCTGCGCCCGGCTGCCGTGAGCTGGCAGAACGAGGACCAGCTCCGCTTCGTGCTGCGCGAAGGCCGCAAGCGGCAGATACGCCGCATGTGCGAACAGGTGGGCCTGCAGGTGCTGGGCCTCAAGCGCGTGCGCATCGGCAGCGTGCCACTGGGCCAGCTGCCGCCCGGGCAATGGCGCTACCTGCGCGACGACGAACGCTTCTGATGGCCGACGGGGCCATTGCGGCCGGTCCGGCGCAACCGCGGAGCAGGACGGGTGACCAGCGTCGCCCTTCAAGGTTCAGCCGCCGAGCGCCTCCAGGCGCTTGCGCGCTTCGTCGAGCAGGTTCTTCGGGCCCTTGCCTGCCAGCAGGTGCCGCTTGAACGCCGCTTTGGCATCGTCCACACGCCCCAGCTGTTCCAGCGTCATGCCCAGCCGGTACTGCACCGGCCACGCGGCGGCGCCCTTGGCCGCTGCGGCCTGCTCGTAGAGTTTCAGCGCCTGCGCATGGTCGCCGGCTTCACCGCGCGCACGGCCCAGGGCGTAGACGGCGCCGGCCTCGTCGGCGCGGTTGCGCGCGCTGCGCTCCAGCAGGGGCAGCGCCTTGGCCCACTGGCCCTCATGGATGAGGCCCAGGCAGGCCTGCACGCTCCAGGCGTGCACGTCGGAGGCCAGCGCGTGGTCCAGCCCCGCGGGCAGTCTCATGAAGCCCTGGACCGCGGCTTCCAGGCGCTGCTCGGTCATCGCGATCCGTGACTGCAGTGCCTGCACCTGCTCGGGACGCGGTGCCGCCGCGGCCAGGCTGGCGGCCTTGCTGGTGCTGCCGCCCATGATGCCGGGGGCCAGCAGGTAGAACTCGATCAGCGCCGAGCGTGCCGGGTACCAGGCCGGGTCCAGTTCGTGCGCCGTGCTCAGGGCTTCGCGCACCGTGCCTGCGCTGCGCGCCGCCTTGAGGAGACCCTCGTGCATGGCCTGGACACCCAGCGTCACGCCCAGCGCGTAGTGGCACGCGGCCGCCTGGGGCTGGCGGGCCATGCAAGCCTCGGCGGCGGCCATCGCCTGCCGGCGTGCCGCCTCATCTTCCAGTTCCAGCGCCGCCAGTGCCAGTCCGAGCACGGCCGGCGCGTCGTCGGGCCTGGCCTGCACCCGCTGGGCCGAAACGCGTTGCAGTTCCTGGGTGCGGCCGGCCGTGTACATCGACTCCAGCGCCGGGTCGGCCAGCGTTTGCGCCCAGGCCGACGCCGCGGCCATCCAGAAGACGAGCCCTTGAACGAGGCCAAGGCGGACATCGAGGCGATGCATGATTTCGCGGGTGAGTCGGTTGGAGCGGCATCATCGCAGCGCGCGCCGGGGTCTTGCACGGCGTTGCGACCAATGCCGCGCACCCCGGCATGAACCGCAGCCGGCCCTGATAAGCTCGGCCGGGCATGCGCCCCACTTCTGTCGCGGTATCCGCCGGCTCGCCACGCGTCCCGCACCATCTGGCAGCCCTGGCGCTGTCACTGCTGCTGGGCCTGCAGCCGGTCACCACCGACGTCTACCTGCCGGCGCTGCCCATGCTCACACGTGCGCTGGGCGCCAGCATGAGTGCGGCGCAGTTGACGATGTCTGCGCTGATCCTGGCATTCGGCCTGGGCCAGATGTTCTGGGGCCCGGTGGCCGACCGTGTGGGTCGGCGCCCCGTCCTGCTGACCGGCTTGCTGCTGTACACCGCCGCCAGCATCGGCGGGGCCTTGGCCGGCAGCATCGAGGCCCTGGTGATGTGGCGGGTGCTGCAGGGGGCGGCGATGGCCGCTGCCATCGTCTGTGCCAGGGCCATCGTCCGCGACCTGTATGAACCCGTGGAAGGGGCGCAGGTGATGGCGCTGGCGCTGTCCGGGCTGGGGCTGATCGCGCTGGCGGGTCCGCTGGTCGGCGGTACCGCAGCCCTGTGGTTCGGCTGGCGCGGTGCATTGGCTGTCGTGGCCGCGGTGGGCGGGCTGACCCTGGCCTTCATCGCCTGGAGACTGCCCGAGACGCTGCTGCACAAGAATCCGCACGCCACGCGACCAGGGCCCCTGTTGCGGGCCTGGTGGGACATCGGCCGGCACCCGGTCTTCCTGGCCTGGGGCCTGCTGGTGGGCTGCACCTACGGTGGCCTGTTCACCATCCTGGCGGCCTCGTCCTTCGTCTACATGGAGGTACTGGGCCTGAGCCCCACGGCCTACGGCGCGGCGATGGCACTGGGCTCACTGAGCTACCTGGGCAGCACCTTCGTATGCCGACGCTGGATCAAGCGCTTCGGCATGGCCGGTGCCGTGCGTCGTGGCGCGCGATTCACCCTGGCCGGCGGGCTGTCGGTGGCGGCACTGGCGGCGGCCGAAGTGCACACGACCTGGGCCGTTCTGGTGCCGCAGTGCCTGTTCCTGGTGGGCCATGGCATCCACCAGCCCTGCGGGCAAGCCGGCGTGGTCGGACCCTTCCCGCGCCACGCGGGGGCGGCCTCGGCCCTGGCCGGGCTGTTGCTGGCCCTGATCGCCTTTGCGATGGGCCGCTGGCTGGGTGTGGCGATGGACGGCAGCCTGCGCCCTATGGCCTACGGGCTGGCCTTCTGGGCCCTGATGACCTGCGCCGTGGCTTGGCTGCTGGTGCAGCGCCACGCCCGATGAAGCCGCTGGGCGTGTGCCTGGCCGGACCCACGGCCAGCGGCAAGACGGCGGTGGCGCTGGCGCTGGCGGCCCAATGGCCGCTGGAAGTCATCAGTGTGGATTCGGCCCTGGTCTACCGGGGCATGGACATCGGCACCGCCAAACCCAGCCCCGCCGAGCGCGCCGCCGTGCCGCACCACCTGATCGACCTCATCGACCCCTCGCAGACTTACTCGGCGGCACGCTTCGCGACCGACGCGCATCGCCTGGCCGCCGAAATCCGTGCCCGCGGCCGCCTGCCGCTGCTCGTCGGAGGCACGATGCTGTACTTCAGGGCGCTGCGCGAGGGACTGCACGCCATGCCCGGCGCCGACGCGGCCATCCGCCGCGACCTGGACGCGCGTGCGGCCGCCGAGGGTTGGCCCGCACTGCATGCCGAGTTGGCCCGTGTGGACCCGCAGACGGCAGCGCGCCTGGCGGCCCACGACGCGCAACGCATCCAGAGGGCCCTCGAAGTCTTTCAGCTCAGTGGGCAGCCGCTGTCGGCCTGGCACCGCCTTGGCGCTGAACATGCACCGGCTGCGGGCGCGTGGCCCATGGTGGCGCTGGAGCCAACCTCGCGGGCCTGGCTGCACGCGCGCATCGGCCAGCGCCTGG
>DAORNK010000410.1:0-3812 GCA_035440985.1 Rubrivivax sp.
TGTACGGCAAACCCGCTGCGGTGGTGACGCGCCTGCCCGGCAGTCACCGCAACCAGCCCAGTGCCGACCACGCCGGGCAGGTGGGCGCGATGCTGGCGCGTCTGCACCTGGCCGCTGCCGGCTTCGAGCTGCAGCAGGCCCACCTGCGCGGCCTGGCCTGGTGGGAGGCCACGGTGCCCGTGGTGCTGCCCTACCTCGACGCCCCATCGGCCGCGCTGTTGCGTGATGAACTGGCCTTTCAGCAGCAACTGGCCCGATCTGCCGCCGGCCAGGCGCTACCCCGTGGGCCCATCCACGCCGACCTCTTCCGTGACAACGTGATGTTCGACGACACGGCCGGCCCGGACCGGCTGTGCGGCCTGTTCGACTTCTACTTCGCCGGCACCGACACCTGGCTGTTCGACCTGGCCGTGTGCCTCAACGACTGGTGTGCCGACCCGGCCACCGGCCGGTTGGACGAACAGCGCGCTGCCGCGCTGGTGGCCGCCTACGAGAACGTGCGCCCCCTCATACCGGCCGAACGTCGCGCCCTGCCCGGCCTGCTGCGCGCCGCAGCATTGCGCTTCTGGATCTCCCGCCTGTGGGACTGGCACCTGCCGCGCGAAGCCGCGCTGCTGCAGGCCAAGGACCCGCGACACTTCGAACGCGTGCTGCGCGAACGCATCGCATCACCTTGGCACGCGCCGGGCCCGGAGGTGGCGGCATGGCACTGACGCTGAAGGCGGTGCCGGCCTCGCGCGGTACTCGCTGGATCATCGAGGCCTTCCGCGTCTTCGGCCGCCGCCCGCTGGCATTCACCGCCTTGTTCGGGGTATTCCTGTTTGCCGCCATGCTGGTGAGCCTGATACCCGTGCTGGGCGGGCTGGTGCAGATGATGTCGCTGCCGCTGCTGGGCCTGGGCTTCATGATCGCCGCGCAATCCGCGCTGCTGGACGGCCCGGTGACACCGCGCCAGTTCATCGAGCCGCTGCAAGGCGACGCCGTGCGGCGCACCGCCTTGCTCAAGCTGTGTGCGCTGTACGGCCTGCTGGCCGTGGTCGTGCTGCTCAGCGCCGACGCCGTTTCCGGCCACGCCTGGGGACGGCTGCAGGAACTGATCGCCAAGGGCGGCGAAGGCGCCCAGAGCCAGATCGATGCCTTGTTGTCCGAACCCAGGGTCGGCTTCGGGACGGCGCTGGCGCTGGTGTTGGGCAGCGCGCTCTCGGTGCCCTTCTGGCATGCACCGGCTCTGGTCCACTGGGGTGGCCAGACGGCTGGGCAGGCCCTCTTCTCCAGCGCGTTGGCCGTCTGGCGCTGCAAGGGCGCCTTTGCCTTCTACATGCTGGGCTGGGTGGGCCTGATCCTGATGTTCGGCCTGGCCACCGCCTTGGTGCTGGGCCTGTTGGGGATGGCGCAGCTGGCGGGCCTGATGGGCATCCCGGCCGGGCTGGTGTTCTCGGCCGTGTTCTACATCTCGCTGCTGTTCACGTTCAACGACAGCTTCGGCAACGCGGCGCCTGAAGACAGGCCCCGCACTTAGGGTCTGACTCTGCGGCGTTCGAGGCCCGAGTACCCGTCAACCCGAGCGGAGTGCTTCGCATGGACTCGGGCCAACAGCTTGGCCGGCCGGGACAACGGCGTGAACCCGCATCTGAGGTCGCTGGCCCACAGTTGCGCCTCCTGCAGCGCATCGACGTAGCGGGGGGCTCGCTCAGCCCGCAGCGTCGAACGCGGCCTTCATCCAGCGCTTCAGGGCCGCGTCGATCTCACTGACGTGGCCGATGCGTGTGGTCACCGCGCACATGCTCGACGGCGGCATCACCTTCAGGCGCGGGTCGGGCGGCAGGGTCTTGACGTTCAGGCCGATCTCCAGCGCTTCCTTCGTCGCGGGCCCCACCATCAGGAATTGCTTCTTGCGGCGCAGGCTCAGGTAGCTCTTCTTCGGCGCCACTTCGAACTCTCCGAATCCGCGCAGTACCTCCATCAGGGCCTCGTGCAGCGGACGCAGCGCCGCCTTGCTGCCACTGTAGATGGCCTCCAGAGGGTCGGCCACGGCGGCCGCAGACACCGGCGCTTCCACGCGCGCCACCAGGGCCGGCAGCGGCTTGCCCATGAAGCTCACCACCGCGTTGGCGTCGCCATAACCCAGCTGCAGCTGCTGCATGAGCCAGCTTCGGCGCTCGCCATGCTTGGCCAGGCCGGTGGCGGCAACGGCGGCCTGCAGCTCGGCGATGCTGCGCCCGGTGCGCGCTTCGATGTTCCGCAGTTGCGACAGCACTGCGGCCTGTGGGTCGGCCATGGTCGTCTCCTTGAAGTCCTGGTCGTTTCAGGTCCAGGCGCCCAGGATGCCACCCATCACGGTGTAGGCCGTCACCTGGTAGCCGCTGTTGATGAGCCACAGCCGCAGCGTGCGCTGCTCGAACAGGTAGATCACACCCAGCGACATGGCCACCCAGCCCAGGCCCGTGGCCGCGCCGGCGAAGAGACCGAATCCCAGGCTCGCCTTGGCGCCGATGAAGGCCGCCAAGTTGAACGCGATCACCAGCTGCGCCAACCCCGCCAGCGCGAAGGTGCGGCCCAGCTTGGCGTTCTTGAGCTGTTCGTCGCTGAGCTCCAGTTCGCGCTGCCACACACGCGCAAAGAGCAGCGGCGAATACCAAAGGCCCCCGATGAGAAAACCCGAGAGCGCGGCCAGCAGCACCGCCGGATAATGAATGTGAATGGAGTCCATGCCCGTTCCTGTTGCGTTGTCGGGCCATGCTCGCCGCACGGGCGCGTCGCGCGCAAGCCCGCCCTCACCGAAGCCCGCCATGCCGTTGCCGAACCCGGAAATCCCGTCGCTGAACCTGTCGGGCGAAACCGGCCCGGCGAGTTTCGACGACCGCGCGCTGATGGCCTTCGGCATCCCGGGCTTCGGCATCAGCATTCCCTGGCTCACCGGCCTGTGGGGCCCGGTGCGGCCGGGTGAAGCGCTGTTCTGGCTGGGGCAGCTGCTGTTCGTGGCGCTGGCCGCGGCAATCTGGCTGGGCAACCGCTGGCTGCTGCTCAAGCAACGCCAGCACTTCGACTGGTTCAGCCACCCGCTGCGCAAGCTGTCGATGCTGGTCACGGCCAACGTGCTGTACACCGCACCGGTGACTGTGGGCGGGCTGCTGCTGTGGTACGCCGCGGCTGGCCAGCCCGCCTCGCGCACGGCCATCGAGGTCGTGGTGCTGACCAATGTGATCTGCGTGCTGTTCGTGACGCATGCCTACGAGACGATGTTTCTCATCCGCGAACGCCAGTCCGACCGCGTGCGCGTGGAACGGCTGGAGCGGTTGCGCGCGCAGGCCGAACTCGGCGCGCTGAAGGCGCAGGTGGACCCGCACTTCCTGTTCAATAGCCTGAACACGCTGGGTCACCTGGTCACGGCCGACCCGCAGCGCGGCCGCAGCTTCTGCGATGCACTGGCCGAGATTTACCGCTATGTGCTGGCCAGCCGCGAGCACGACCTCGTTCCGCTGGCCGAAGAACTGGCCTTCGCCCGCGTCTACCACCAGCTGCTGGCGATGCGCTTCGGTGACGCGATCCGGCTGGAGATCGCCCCGGCGCTCGACAACTGGCCAGCGCGCATCGTGCCGCTGGCCTTGCAGACGCTGATCGAGAACGCGGTCAAGCACAACCAGGCCGGCGAAGACACGCCGCTGCACGTCCAGGTACAGCCGGGCGAGGGCCATGTGTGCGTGGCCAATGCGGTGCTGCCGCGCCGCAGCCGGCTGCCCTCGGCCGGGCTGGGCCTGGCCAACCTCGACGAGCGCTGCCGCTGGCTCACCGGCCGGCCACTGCAGCGCCTG
>DAORNK010000411.1:0-1256 GCA_035440985.1 Rubrivivax sp.
CGAGGCGACCGCGCTCGAGCCATCCGCCACCAACATCGAAGCCGCCCTGGAAGCGGCCCTGGCAGTCCATGCCCAGGCCGGCCTGACCGGCGTCGCCGTCATCTCCGATGGACATGAGAGCGCTGGTGACGCTGCGCGCGGCCTGCGCGCCCTGCGTCAGGCGGGCCTGCCCGTGCACTGGCTGGCCGTCGGCAGCCCACCGCCGCCTGTCCATATCGCCGAAGTCCTGGCGCCGGGCCGCGCCATGGTCGGCCAGCGCATCCCGATCAGCGTGCAGCTGGCTGGGCAGCTGCAGCAGCCGCTGCGCATCAGGGCCAGCGCACACAGCCACGGCGGTGAAGGCCAGTCCGCCAGCAGCGAGGCCCTGGTTGCCGGCAAGGCGATGGTCGAGTTTGACGCCGGCCGCAGCGGGGCCCTCGTGGTGGATGTGGTGCTGGAGGACGCCAGCACCGGACTCCCGATCGACACGCTGGTGCAAGCTGCCGTTGTCGATGTGGAGCCGCGCGCGGCCATCCTGTATGCGCAAGGTTCGACCGGTACCTTGGCGCGCAGCCTGAAACTGGGTGGCTGGGCGGTGGATGTGATCCCGGCCGGGCGGCTGGACGCCCACGCCGACGGTCTGGCCGGACTGCGGGCCGTGATCCTTGAAGACGTGGCCATTGCCGATGCGGGGCCGCGCTTCTGGTCGGCGCTGGCTTCGGCCGTGAAGGATGACGGCCTCGGCCTCCTGGTGCTGGGTGGCGAACGTTCCTTCGCCCGCGGCGGCTACCGTCACTCGGTGCTCGAATCGGTGCTGCCAGTGCTGTCGGAGCCTGCCGCCCTCGATCAGCCCGCGGCCATCGTTTTCGCGGTGGACAAGTCCGGCAGCATGGGCCAGGGCAGCGGTGGCGTCGACCGCTTCCAGCTGGCCCAGCGCGCCGTGCAGGAGACCGCGCGCGGGCTCGGCGAGCGTGATGCGCTGGGGCTGGTGGTGTTCGACGTCGCGCCGCGCGTGCTGGTCTCGCTCGGCCCGGCCGCGGCAGGGACGCGGGCTCTCGAGCTCGACTGGCAAACCAGCCCCAACGGCGGCACCAGGCTGGCGCCGGCGTTCGATGCCGCCATCGGTGAGCTCGAACGCTCGGCTGCCGCCCGGCGCATGCTGGTGCTGGTCACCGACGGTTTCGTCGACAGCGCGCCGCCTGCCGAGTTGCGCGCGCGGCTGGCACGCTCGCACATCGAGACCATCGCGCTGGCGGTCGGTCCCGACGCCGACGTCG
>DAORNK010000411.1:1316-3798 GCA_035440985.1 Rubrivivax sp.
GCCGTCCATCATGCGGTCGGGGCTCGAGCGGCGGCGCTCGCGGGTCGAACGTGGCGCCATCGCGGTGCAGCAGCGGCAGCCGCTGCCTTTCGCGCGGGATACCTGGAAGGACTGGCCGGCGGTTGCTGCCTACCTCGCCACCCGGCCCCAGACAGGGGCCGTGGTCGCCGTGCAGAGCCAGCAGGGCGAGCCGCTGGTCGCCTTCCACACCGTGGGCCGCGGCCGCGTGGTGGCGGTGACCAGCGGGCTGGGGCCCTGGGTGCCGCAGTGGTTGCGCTGGGCCGAGTGGCCGCGCCTGGCCGGTGGCCTGGCCGACTGGATCAGCGGCACACCGCCAGGCGGCCCGCTGGTGGTGAAGGATTTGCCGCAGGCACTGCGGATCGAGGTCGACCTTCCAACGGGGCCGGGGCTGAAGGACCCCGGTGGTGTGTCGATCACGGCGGACACACCGCAGGCGCAGGGCCGACCGCTGGACCTCGAGGTCGTGGCTGCGGGCCGCTGGCGGGGTACTTTGCCCGATGCCGGTGCAGGCCTCTACACCTTCGTGGTGTCGACGCCGGGCGGAACCCAGCGCCAGCTGCACCTGCAGCAGCAGCCTGCCGAAACCAGGCGCTGGGGCCTCAATCCGGCGCTGGAAGGCTGGCGCGCGGCCGGGCTCGTCGGCGCGTGGGACCCGGGTTCTCTGGCGCGCAAGCCCGATGTGCAGCGTGCGCCCGGCCCACCCGATCGCGCCCTGACCACCTGGGCGCTGGCGCTGTTCGTCGCGGGTGTCGTGGTGGACCGGGCGGGCGGGTTGCTGGCCGGTGTCATGCCGACGCTGCGGCGCTGGCGTGCATGGGTCTCGAAAAGGCTGCGCTCAGAGGTTGCCAGCCCGCAGGAATGACTGCGCCCACTCACCATGCTGACCGGCACTGATCTCCGCATGTGAACCTTCGGCGCACAGCCGCCCGTCGCGCATCAGCAGGACACGTGCACCCAGTTCCACGACATCAGCCGGGTCGTGGGTGATGATGATGGCGCCCAGGCCGCCGGAGAGCCGGGCGCGCAGGCGGACGAGCAGGTCGGCACGCGTCAGGCGGTCGACGTTGCCGAAGGGTTCATCCAGCAGCAGCAGTTTCGAATCGGCGGCCAGTGCCCGCGCCAGCGAAACGCGCTGTGCTTCGCCGCCCGACAGCGTGCCGATGTCGCGCCCATCCATGTCGCTCAGGCCCATGTCGCGAAGGGCTTCGCGCGCCCGCGCCAGGCGTGTGGCCTTGTCGGCAGCGCGGATCGCGAAGGCCGCATTGCCCACGGCGTCGAGATGGGCGTAGAGCGTGGCGTCCTGGAAGGCCAGCGCCAGTGCCCGGTGCTCGGGGGCCACGCGCACCTTGCCGGCCGCCGAGACTTGCTGCCCATGCAGGTGCACGCTTCCTTGCGTCGGCGCGTCAAAGCCGGCAATCAGGCGCAGCAGCGAAGTCTTGCCGCTGCCCGAGGGGCCCAGGATCGCCAACACCTCGCCCGGCGCCATCTCGAACGAGACATCGGCCACCACGGCCCGTGCGGCAATGAGCCTGGACACCGATCTGACTGAAAGCATTTATCGAGCGTTCGGTTGGAGTGAGGGGCGCCGGCCTTCGAGTCTCAGGCGGACAAGGGCTTCGCCGCGGTGCCCGGACGCACGACACCCAGGCGATCGAGGCGCCACCACAGCAACAGCAGTGGCAACAGCATCAGCGCCTGCGTGATCAGAACCCAGACCGCCGCGCGGTCCATGTTCTGATGGCGCGAGAAGGCGTAGATCTTGAGCGCCGGCGATGAATACCCGAAGGGTTGCAGTGTCAGGCTGAGGTCCAGTTCCTTCAGCGACTCCATGAACACCAGCGCGCAGCCCAGCAGCAGCGATGGCCCCACGTGGCCGGCAAAGGCCACCAGGCGCGCGCGTACCGGGCCGGCGCCGAAGGCACGCGCCACTTCGATGCTGGCTTGGGGTGTTCGGCGCAGCGCATCGAGCATCGGCAGCATCGCGAAGGGCAGGTAGCGCAGCGCTTCCGTCAACACCACCAGCAGCCGGCTGTCGCGCAGCGGACCCAGCCATTGCGCCAGCAGCGCGCCGTCACGGCTCATCATCACGAAGGCCAGCGCCAGCACCAGCGAAGGCAGGAAATAGTTGGCCAGGAACAGCCAGGGCAATCGTTCGGCCAGCCGCGAGCGCCCGCCCGAGCGCAGCAACAGCGCCGTCGCCGCGCACACCAGCCCTACCAGCAGCGCGGTGCACAGCGAGGTGATCGTGGCGTTGAGCATGTCGACCGGGATGGCGGCGAAGTTGGTGCGCGGCCAGCGCTTGATGGCCCAGTCGACGATCAGCGCCTCGGGCACCCAGAAGCTGGCCAGCGAGCACAGCGCGCAGTAGCCCAGCAATGCCCAGCCCCAGGGCCGGGCCAGCGGCTTGCGCGCCGCCGCCGCGGCCGCCGCCGCGACGGGGTTCTGGCTCATGATCGACGTG
>DAORNK010000412.1:0-3785 GCA_035440985.1 Rubrivivax sp.
CCCTGGGCCGGCGCATCGCGCTGGGCACCGCGCCCCGCCGTGAACTGCAGGCCCTGCTCGAAGAACTGGCGCAGGCCGAAAGCGCGGCGCCCGACGACGCACTGGCACAGGCGGCCGTGGCGGCGTTGCGCGACCGCGTGGCCCAGTTGCGTGCGCGCGTGGAACGCATCCCCTACCTGGACCCCATCGATCTGCGCTACCGCAGCCGCATCAAGGTGCCGGTGCCTACCAGCCAGGCGGTGATGTTCTGCCTGATGGACGTCTCCGGCAGCATGGACGAAGCGCGCAAGGAACTGAGCAAGCGCTTCTTCATCCTGCTCTACCTGTTCCTGACGCGGCACTACGACAAGATCGAACTCGTCTTCATCCGCCACCACACCCAGGCCGCCGAGGTGGACGAAGAGAACTTCTTCCACGCCCGCGAAACCGGCGGCACGGTGGTCAGCAGTGCACTGGTGCTGATGGAGGAGATCATCCGCGCGCGCTACTCGCCCGCCGAGTGGAACATCTACGGCGCGCAGGCAAGCGACGGCGACAACTGGCACCACGACAGCGGGCGCTGCCGCGAGCTGCTGTCCGACAAGCTGCTGCCGCTGGTGCGCTACTTTGCCTACGTGCAGGTGGCCGAGGAAGAGCAGAACCTGTGGGAGGAATACACGCACATCGGCGAGGTGCACCGCCACTTCGCGATGCGCAAGGCCACCGAGGCCTCGCAGATCTACCCGGTGTTCCGCGATCTCTTCAAGAAGGAAGGAGCCAAAGCCGCATGAAGGCCCAGCCCCTGGCCCTGGAACAGCCCTTGCCACTGGCACAACGGCCCGGCGAACCGCTGCCCGCGCCCAGCGACTGGAGCTTCGAGCTCATCGAGAGCTATCACCGCGTGATCCGCGACACCGCCGCACGCTTCGGGCTGGACACCTACCCCAACCAGCTGGAGATCATCACCGCCGAGCAGATGATGGACGCCTACGCCAGCGTGGGCATGCCGGTCAACTACCGCCACTGGAGCTACGGCAAGGAGTTCATCGCCACCGAGAAGAACTACAAGCGCGGCCACATGGGCCTGGCCTACGAGATCGTCATCAACGCCAATCCCTGCATCAGCTACCTGATGGAGGAAAACACGCTGGCCATGCAGGCGCTGGTGATCGCGCACGCCGCCTACGGCCACAACAGCTTCTTCAAGGGCAACTACCTGTTCCGCATGTGGACGGATGCCTCGTCGATCATCGACTACCTGGTCTACGCCAAGGACTACGTGGCACGCTGCGAAGAACAGCACGGCCTGGACGCGGTGGAGACCTTCCTGGACAGCTGCCACGCGCTGGCCAACCACGGCGTGGACCGCTACCGCCGCCCCAGCCGCAAGAGCCTGGCGCAGGAACTGGCCGAGCGCCGCGACCGCGAAGCCTATGCGCAGCAGCAGGTCAACGACCTGTGGCGCACCCTGCCGCGCCGCGCCGAGAAGGAAGGCAACACCCCCGAAGCCAAACGCTTCCCCGACGAACCGCAGGAGAACCTGCTGTACTTCATCGAGAAGAACGCCCCGCTGCTGGAACCCTGGCAGCGCGAGATCGTGCGCATCGTGCGCAAGGTGGCGCAGTACTTCTACCCGCAGCGCCAGACGCAGGTGATGAATGAAGGCTGGGCCTGTGTCACCGGCGACACGCTGATCGTCACCGATCAAGGGCTGATGCCCGCCCAGGAGCTGGTGGACACGCAGTTCAACGGCAGCGTGGAGGATGGCAACCGCGTGGTCAACTGGTTCACCCACCCGCGCAAGCCACGCGTGCGCCTGACCACCCGCCACGGCTACGTGCTGCACGGTGGCAGCGATCACAAGATCCTCGTGGGCGATCGATGGGTGGAACTGCGCTCACTGCGCGTGGGCGATCGCGTCGAGATCCGACGTGGAAAGGGTGTGTTCGCGCGCGACGAGGCCGTGATCGACTACGACACCGTGTCCCGCCCGCGCCTGGCCGAGGTGTGCGCGCGCCAAGGCGTGTCGATGCACACCTTCCTGAAGTGGCAGTCGCACCATCGTCAGCTGCGCGTGTCGGCTGAACACGCGCAGCGGCTGCAGGCCTGCCTGCTGGAATGGCAGGCCATCAAGGCCGACAGCAGCCGGCCCCTGACGCTGCAGTCGGCCGACGATCTGCCGCGCCGTCCGACGACGCTGAACGCCGATCTGGCCGAAGTGCTGGGCCAGCTCATTGGCGACGGTTTCGTCGAGACCTCGCACTCGGGGCGCATCAACCTCACCTCGCAGGACGCACCACTGCTGGACTTCTTCGAGCACACGATGGCGGTGCAATTCGGCCTGCAGGCCAAGCGCCGCCCTGATCGCAGGCACTTCAACAGCACCGTGCACAGCGCCGCGCTGGCGCGTGTGCTGGCGGGCAGCTTCGAGTTCGCGCAGGGCTTCGGCGCCGCCGGCCGCAAGACCGTGCCGCCCATCGTGCTGCGTTCGCCGGCACCCGTGGTGTGCGCCTTCCTGCGCGGACACTTCGACACCGACGGCTGCGTCTCGCAGGCAGACCGGCAGGTCATCCTGGTGAGCAAGAGCCTGGAGTTGCTGCGCACCGAGCAGCAGCTGTTACTGAACCTGGGCATCGTCTGCTCGGTCAGGCCGCAGCGCGACGGCACGCACCGGCTGGTGATCACGGGGTCCGATCTCGCGCTGTATGCCCAGGCCATCGGCTTCAGACTGCCGGCCAAGCAACAGGCGCTGCAGGCCGTGCTGGACCGGACGCAGCGGTTCCTGCGCAAGGAGGACATGACCACCATCGAGCGCCTGGACGTGGACGAAGGCCCGGTGGTCGACTTCAGTGTCGAAAACTCCCACGCCTACAAGGCGTCGTGCTTCATCAACCACAACTGCTTCTGGCACCACAAGCTGCTCAACACCATGTACGGCGACGGCTTCCTGACCGACGGCGTGATGCTGGAGTGGCTGACCTCGCACACCAACGTCATCTACCAGCCGCCGGTGGGCCACCGCGCCTACAGCGGCCTCAACCCCTATGCGCTGGGTTTCGCGATGTACACCGACATCCAGCGCATCTGTGAAGCGCCCAGCGACGAAGACCGCCAGTGGTTCCCCGGCATCGCCGGCAAGCCCTGGCTGCCGACGCTGGACCATGCGATGCGCAACTTCAAGGACGAGAGCTTCATCGGCCAGTACCTGAGCCCGCAGCTGATGCGCGAGATGCGCCTTTTCGCCATCACCGACGACGAAAAGCGGGACGCGCTGGAAGTCAGCGCCATCCACGACGACAGCGGCTACCGCCGCGTACGCGAAGCGCTGTCGCAGCAGTACGACCTGGGCTCGCGCG
This sequence comes from Rubrivivax sp., assembly GCA_035440985.1. Taxonomy (GTDB): domain Bacteria; phylum Pseudomonadota; class Gammaproteobacteria; order Burkholderiales; family Burkholderiaceae_C; genus Rubrivivax. The sequence goes on from DAORNK010000412.1 coordinate 3,336, forward strand.
AGCCCAACATCCAGGTCTGGAACGTCAACCTGCGCGGTGATCGCAGCCTCACGCTGCGCCACTTCCAGCACAACAACCGGCCCCTGCACGACAGCGGGCAGGAGGTGCTCAAGCACGTGGCCCGGTTGTGGGGCTTTGGCGTGCAGCTGGAAAGCGTCAACAGCCAGGGCGACGTGACTCGCCGCTGGTCCGTGCCCGCGCCGCCACAGAGCTGAAGGCCGCGGCGCGGCCGCGCAAGTCCGGCAAAACACTTTGCGCGATGTTTGCACTGCTTTACCCACGCGCCCCGGCATTGGCCCCAGCATCGGGTCACCCTGCAGCCGAGGCCGAACCATGCTCGAGATCCCCGACACAGCCGCCGCAGCCCCGCCCACGGTTGGCGATCGCATCCCCGTCCCGCGCCCAAGCGCCGCGCCTTCGCCGCTGACCGGCATCGCCACCGCCCTGGCA
>DAORNK010000413.1:0-3763 GCA_035440985.1 Rubrivivax sp.
CGCCGCCCGGCAATCGGCCGCTGGCGCCACGAACGCCAGCTTGGGCGTGTGGGGCCGGCGGCTCGTGGCCTCCTGCGGGGTGGCCACCAGGCCCATGGCCACGGCGCCGTGGCTGCGCAGCCGTTCGGCCAGCGCCAGCAGCGATGGGTTGCCGTTCACCTCGGCCTGGCCTTCGGTGCCCTTCAGGCCCAGCGCAGCGGCGTCGACGAATACGGTGGGCAGGCCGGCGTTGATCAGCGTGGCTTCGACGGCGCCGACACCGGGCACCTGCAGCAGGTCGACGCGGTGGCCGGTGGGGAACAAGGCCGCCGCCGCAGCGTCGGCTTCTGCAGCGGTCGGGTCCAGGAATTCCAGCCGCACCTCGGCCGCCGGGAAGGCCACGCCGTCGAGTTCGAAGTCGCCCTCTTCCTGCACCTGGCCGCCCCGCATGGGAACCCGCGCCACGATCTGGCGGCCGATGTTGGCCTGCCAGATGCGCACCGTGGCCCAGCCCTCGGCGGGTGCTGCGACCAGGCCTGCGCTGATGGCAAACGGCCCCACCGCTGCGCTGAGGTTGCCGCAGTTGCCCGTCCAGTCGATCACCGGCGCCTTGATCGCCACGGCGCCGAACAGGTAGTCCACGTCGCAGTCGGGCCGGGTGGATGGCGAGAGGATGACCACCTTGCTGGTGCTGGAGGTGGCGCCCCCCATGCCGTCGATGTGTTGGCCGTAGGGGTCGGGGCTGCCGATCACACGCAGCAGGACGCGGTCGCGCTCGGCCGTGTCGGCTGGCAGGTCGCGGGCGAGAAAGAACACGCCCTTGCTGGTGCCGCCGCGCATGTAGACGGCGGGGATGCGCAGCGCGGTCATCGCGGGCAAGGGCGTGCCCGGCAGGGCCTACAGCTCGTCGCGCGCGGCGATGCCGGTGGCGGTGAAATCGGTGAACAGACCGTCAACGCCCAGCCGCAGGTAGTACTGCATCTCGGCCTTCGGGTCCTTGAAGCCGTAGCCGCTGGCGTCGTTGCGGAAGGTCCAGGTGTGCACCAGCAGGCCCTTGCGGTGGGCGCGCTCGATGACGCCGGTGCTGCCGTCGACGCGGCGGTCGTTGATGGTGAGCGTGCTGTCGCCGGTGCGTTCGACGCCGTCGTTGACGGTCTTCACCAGATACGGCTTCCAGGGGCCGATGGCATCGGCATAGGTCTTCACGAAGTCCATCCCGGCTTCGGTCAGCAGGTCCGCAAAGTTGCGGCTGTCGCCGCGCACCACGAAGTCGTAGGGCTTGTGATAGGGCGCCACGAGCGACATGCTGCCGTCGGCATTCACATCATCGGCGTCGACCAGCTGCACCAGCTTGATCTGCGTCCTGGTGTTCAGGTACTGCAGGTTGGCAACCTCGAAGGACTGGATGAACACCGGTGCGTCGGCACGATTGCCGTAGGCGGCGTGCACGGCGGCCACCAGCTTGTCCTCGAAGACGTTGGCGCCGAAGCCGGCATCCACCGCATGGAAGGTCGAGTGCTTGATCTCGGGGTAGATGCAGATCTCGCGGCCCAGGCGTCCGCCTTCGGACTTGGCGAGCTGGATCACCTCGGCCAGCGTCGGGATCATGTACAGCCCGTTGAACTGCTGCGGGCGGCTGGCGCCGGACTGCCGGGCACGCAGCGTGCGGATCTCGGCCAGCGTGAAGTCGCCGGCGAAGTAGGCCTTGGTGGCGATGCCATCCAGGTTGAGTGTGCGCTGGCGCGAAGCCGGGAACTTGGCGGCCACGTCGGTGGTGCCGTCCAGGATCGGCTCGTGGCGGGCGATCATCTCGCCGTCCTTGGTCAGCACGAGGTCGGGCTCGATGCAGTCGGCGCCCTGGTCGATGGCGCGCTTGTAGGACTCCAGCGTGTGCTCGGGCAATTCGCCCGGCACGCCGCGGTGACCGATGACCAGCGGACGATTGCCGTCCAGCGTGGCGTACTCGGTGTCGTTGTTGCCGCAGCCCGACAGGGCAGCGGCCAGGCTCAGCAGGGCCAGGGCAACAGGGGTCTTCATTCTTGTCCTCCGGTAGTGGGATGCACGGCCTGGTCACGGGGCCGGGGCTACCGATTGTGTGCAGTCTGCAAGTCAAGAACGTGACTGTTACAAGGGCGGCGGCGGCCGGCGGTCGTGACTCAGGGCCTGACCGCAACCCTGCCGAGCAGTGCCTGTGCCAGCTCCGTCGATTGCCAGATCGTGATGCGATGCTCGGCCGCGAAGGGCCGCGCGTTGTCGGTCAGCTCGCCCAGGCAGATGCACAGTGCGTCAGAGACATCGCCGGCTTCGCGCGCGGCCTGCAGTGCGCGCAGCACTTCCAGCCCGATGCGGGCCGACTTCCAGCGTCGTGCGCAGACCAGCATGCGGCGCCCCTGGTGCTCGATCTCGAAGTCGGCCGATGGCGTGGACAGCCGCTGCACGGCAAAGCCATCGCGCCGGAAGGTCTCTTCCAGCCGCTGCGCAAAGGCCGGCCAGGCCATCGCGCTCACGGCCTGTGTGGTGCGCTCCACCTCAGCCTTGCTGGGCAGCCGCCACTGGCGCCGTGCCGCCATGATGCCGATCACGACGAAGGGCAAGGTCGAGAGCACGCCTGCCGCGCGGTAGTCGCCTGGCAGCAGGGCCGTCGCCACCAGCGCCAGTACGGCCGCGATCGCGATGCTGATCCACCAGGGCGAACGCAGCAGTACCGCGAACAGCGAGTTCCTGGCCATCTTGAACTTCAAGCGCGGTCCTTCCCAGCAAAAAAAAAGGTGCGCGGCAAGGGCCGCATCCGGCAGTCTACGGTGTGGGGGTTCAGGCAGTCCGCTCGCTGCGCCGCGCCGGCCGCTGTGCGCTCAAGGCTGCCGGCTTGCCTCGTGTGGAGGGTGGCGTCGGTATCGTCGTGGGGGCGATGGTCAGCGGCGACACTTGCATGGCGCACAGGAGCGTGTCGGACAGCATGCTCGAGCGCTCTGCAGAACACCACTCCCCGGCTGCGGAAGTGGCGCCGATTGAAGCGGAACAGGAACTTGTCGAGGTCGTCGTGCAGAGGTGTGGTCGATGACACCTTGGCGAGTGTCCGGCACCACCACCTGGCCCGCATGGACCCGTTGTCGCCCTGGCCCGAGTCGGTGGCCCGCGCCCCCGCCTCGCTGCATCCGCCTGACAGCGAGCCGGAGCCTGGTTTCGACGCGGCCGCGCGCCAGACCGCGTTCGACGCCATCGCGATCTGCTACCGCCGCCACCTGACGCCGTGACGGTCGGCGCCTTGCCGTTGGGGCTCAGCTTGAACGAGGTTAGGCCACACTGCGCAAAAGCAGGGAAGAGACCCTGCCTGAGTACTCGCCCGCGACCTTGTGAACTGCATCCACAGCCTGCTGGCGAACCTCGGGCGGGAGTGCTCGCGGAAGCTCTGGTGGAGCTATTTCGTCTTGAAGCAGTGGACCAAGACCATGGTCGCGAATGTGCCCCAGACCTTTGCCGGTGGCTAGCCAGTCCGCGCTGACCCCGAGGATTGAAGCTGCCTTCTGGTTGTTCGAGGCTGTGAGTGCCTTGGTGTCGCCAGAGATTGCCTTTGCCACTGCCCGATACGAAACACCAAAGGCCTTGGCGAATGCGGGCTTCGTCAAGCCTGACTGGGCGAAGGCATCGGTCAAGCGATCTGAGAAGTGCGACATGAGCGAGGGTAGATCCTGTGTGGCCTAGACAAGATGGCTTCGTGAAGCCAGGCGGCCCGTCCCCTGCAACGCCGTAGGTTGCAGGCCAAAGGCCTGCAGAGCTACACCAA
>DAORNK010000414.1:0-3760 GCA_035440985.1 Rubrivivax sp.
CCAGCCCGGGTGCGGCCGACCGCATCGGATTCACCGGCACCAACGTGCTGGCCGTGCCCGAGTAGGCCAGTGACCGCCACCACCCGCGTGGCGGCGGTCAGGGGCGGGAGAGGTCGTGGAGCAGCGCCCCGTCCTCGGCCGCGTGCGGGCTGGGGTGCCCGGCGTCACCTTCGGCGCGCGTGACACGGTTGCGCCCGGCGCTCTTGGACAGGTACATCGCCAGGTCTGCACGGTGCAGCAGCGACGCCGCGTCGCTGCCCTGGGCGGGGAAGACGGCCACGCCGGCCGAGATCGTGAAGCGGATCTCGGCCGCGCCCTGCCGCACGCACAGCGCAGCGGCTGCCAGGCGCCACTTCTCGGCCTTGGCCATCGCGGCTTCGAGGTCCATGCCGGGCATCACCACCACGAACTCCTCGCCGCCATGGCGGCAGACCACGTCGCCTTCGCGGGTGCCGTTGCCCAGCGTGCGCGCCATCGCGCGAATGACTTCGTCGCCGGCGGCGTGACCGTGGCTGTCGTTGATGCCCTTGAAGTGGTCGATGTCCAGCATGACGACCGCCAGCGGATGCCCTTCGCGCCGCACGCGGGCCAGTTCGCGCGGCAGCGTCTCGTCGAGATAGCGGCGGTTGTACAGGCCGGTCAGGCTGTCGCGGACGACGCGCTCCATCAGCAGCAGCTTTTCGGTGGCCTGCTGCTGCAGCCTGCGCTCGGCCTCGCGCTCGGCCGCTTCCGCGCGCTTGCGTTCGGTGATGTCGCGGGTGACGCCCACGTAGTGCTGCAGCCGACCCCGTTTGTCGTGCACGGTGTTGATGGAAACCAGTGCGTTGAACAGGCTGCCGTCCTTGCGCCGGTTCACCAACTCACCCTGCCAGCGGCCTTCGCGGGCGATCTGCGCCCACATGGCGCGGTAGAAGTCCGGCTCGTGGCGCTGCGTCGAGATGATCCCCATGGTACGGCCCAGCACCTCGGCCATGCCGTAGCCCGTCATGCTCAGGAACGCCGGGTTGCAGCTGATGATCTCGCCGCTGGGTGTGGTCAGCACGATGGCTTCGCCGATGGCATCGAAGACGCTGGCCGTGAGCCGGTTCTGCTGGTCCAGCTCCGCCCGCTTGGCGGTGAGCTGCCCATGTCGCCGCAGGGCCAGGGCACCGGCCACGGCCAGTGCGGCGAGTGCCGGCAGCACGAGCAACGCCCATTGCTGCGATTCGGCGCGCCAGGTGGCCAGCAAGACCTCGCGGTCGACATGCACCGCGATGAGCACCGGAAAGCGGCTGGATGCCCGGTAGGCGGTGAGCACGGGGGTGTTGTCGGGCAGCGTCTGTTCCAGGTGGCCCGACTCGCGCTGACGCAGGGCTTCGGCCACTGCGCCGGCCTGCCCGGGCACGCCTGGCGGGTCGTGCGGGCCGGATGACGCCAGCAGCAGACCGTCGTAGCGCAGCCACTGCACGCGGCCCGCGCGCGGTTCCAGCAGTTGTGTGAAGTGCTGGATGAAGTACTCGGGGTTGATGGCCGCCAGCACCCAGCGCGGTGGTTCGCCGGTGGCAGGCGGCAGGCGGCGCAGCACCGGGATGACGCTGAGGTCCGTCGGCGTCAGGGGCCGTGCCGCCGGCGTGGACCGGCCATCGCCGACATCGCGGCCATACTGCGGTGCTCCGACGCGCAGCACCTCGGACTCGATCTCGCCGGCCGGGAGAACACTGTCGCGCCCGAAGACCGCCCCCACGTTGGCGTGCGAGGAACTGCCGATGACGCGGCCGCTGTCATCCAGCAGCGACAGCGAGCGCAGGTAGGGCGCCGGGCGCAGCGCGGCGCGGGCCCGGGCGCCGAAGTCGGCCCCCTCGCCAGCGCCCTGGGTGCCAGGCCGCAGGTTGGCCATCACCAGGTCCACCACCTCCAGGGTCTGGGTCAGGTGCTCTTCGAAGTTGCGCGCATGCGTGGTGGCCATGGCCAAACCGGATTCCAGGGCCTGGGCGCGCAGCCGTGCCACCGCGTAGCCGAAGAAGCCCAGGCAGCCGGCGATCAGCACCGCCAGGAGCAGGGCCCCCAGGCGCAGTGCACCGGCAGGTGTCGAGGCCATCAGGGGGCGACGATGGGAACCAGCCCGTAGCGCCGGGCGTGGACCAGCAGGCGGCCGTCGGCCTTGATGGCGGTGGCAAAGGCCTCGATGCGGGCGTGGAAGCGATCATCGCCCGGCTGCATGGCCCAGCCGTAGGCCGTCAGGTGGTAGGTGCCGGGGGGTGCCACCAGGCGTGCCCAGTCGCTGTTGTCGAGCATGCGGCGACTGAAGGGGAAGTCGGTCATGAAGACGTCTGCGCGGCCGGACTGCACCTCCTGTTCCCGCGCATGCGGCGTGTCCAGCACGCGCAGCGTGGCGTGCTTGAGCCTGTCCTTCATCACCGGCTCATGCAGCGTGCCCTTGGCCACGGCCACCACCGTGCCGGCCTTGTCGATGTCGGCCCAGGACTGGATGCGCCGGTTGGCCTGCGTGGTGATGGCGTAGATGTCGCTCACGAGGAGTGGCTGGGTGAAACGCAGCTTCTCCTGGCGCGCGGGGGTGATGCCGATGGCGAACATGGCCAGGTCGCAGCGATCGGCCGTCACGTCATCCACCAGCCTGGCGAAGGAACTGTCGACGAAGCGGGCCTCCACGCCCAGTTCGGCGGCCAGCGCATGGGCGTTGTCGATGTCGATGCCGGACAGCTGCAGGGTCTTGGGGCTGCGGAAGGAGATGCCGTAGTAGTCCGGCCAGATGCAAACGCGCAGCACCTTGGCCGCCTGCACCTGTGCCAGCCGGTCGGGCTGGGCAGCAGCCGCAGGCGTGGCCAGAGCCCCGCCCAGCGCTGCGCACACCCCCAGCGCCCAGGTGGCTGCGTACGAGAAGATGTGCTTCATGGCTTGCTGACTTGATGGGCAGCGCCGTGACGGCGCTAACGGCCGGGCGACCCCTATGGACACCCTTGCCAAACCGCTATTTCGGCAGCGGCGCCCCCGACTGAAGTCCCGGACGGGGTGCCCGGCGGCCCGTGACGCCGGCGCGCGGATGCGTAACCGGTGGTGAGGCCCCCGTGACAAGGCCGCCCTGGCGAGCGAACATCGCCGCCTGTTTCTGCCGGCAGGAGCCCTGCATGTACAAGAAGCTGATCATCGCCACCGCACTTTGCGCTTCGTTCGCGGCACAGGGTGCCACGGTGTCCGGGCCGGTACCGTACCTCAAGGCCTCGGATATCCCGGTCGCGGGGCCCTTCGTGTTCAGCCACCTCGAGACCTTCGAGGACAAACTGCTCAACACGACCGGGGTCGCGGCTCTTGGAGGAACCGTGCTGGGTCCGGGGGCCGCCACCGACTCGGTCGATGCGGACGATGGCAGCGTCGACGGCAGCGGTTCGACGGGTCACAGCTACTACAGCGGCGGCGCCAACCTCATCACGTTCAGCTTCTCCGCAGCAGCGCTCGGCAGCCTGCCCACGGTGGCAGGGCTGGCCTTCACCGATGTCGGCGTGCTGACGATCGCCGGCATCGGATGCTGCAAGTCGGACGCCAGTTTCGAGGCCTTCGACGAACTGGGCGCTTCGCTCGGCGTCATCACGATCGGCGGTTTCGGTGATGGTGCGGTCGATGGTGGCACGGCCGAAGACCGTTTCGTCGCCGTGCGCCACGCCGGCGGCATCTCCAGCATCCGGGTCGGTTTTGCCAACAGCGTCGACTGGGAAGTGGACCACCTCTTCTACGCGCGCGACGCCGCCGGCGTGCCTGAACCCGC
>DAORNK010000415.1:0-3743 GCA_035440985.1 Rubrivivax sp.
CGGGCATCGACAGACCTGGTTGGAACTGAATTCGATTCATTGCCATGACGGGATCCTCTCACCACAAGCTGTATATACGTACAGTATATCCCAAGCTGACGTCGTTGGATGGGCGTGGCTGAGGATCATTGCTAATCAGGTGAACAGTTGAGGTGCGGGCCGCAGCATCGCACGAGCACAGAGTCGGTGCGTGGTGCCTGCGGCCTGCACATAACTACAAGCTCTTCAGGAACTCGACCAACGAGTCAGGTGCCTTGTAGCGCTTGATCGCGGCGTCTGGTTCCTGCAGTCTCCCCAGGGCCTGCTCCTTCATCGCGAGGTCAGCTTCGACGTATTGGTGCGTTGTCGTCGGGCTCTCGTGCCCCAGCCACAGCGCGATGACGCTGATGTCTACGCCGGACTGCAAGAGGTGCATCGCCGTCGTGTGGCGGATGAGGTGCGGGGAGACCCTGCGCTTGGCAAGCTGCGGCTGCGCTACAGTCGCGGCCTTGACGGCGAGTGCGAGGCGCTGGGTGACGTTCCCACGCGTCATCGCCTGGCCATTGCGATTAGGCAACAGTGCCGAGGTCAGTTGCAGCTGCGGATTGATCCGCAGCCACGCCCGAATCTGCCTCACCGTCGATCGCCACAGGGGCACCGCGCGCTGCTTGCGCCCTTTGCCGTGCAGATGCACGCAGGCGGCACCGTCGAGCACCACGTCGGCCAGTGTTACGCCGATGATCTCGGAGACCCGGGCGCCGGTGTTGTAGAGCATCCTGAGCAGCAGGTGGTCGCGCGGGCTCGTCCAGGAATCGTCCGGCTCGCTGATGATCGCCAACATCTCCTCGCGCGACAGGAAGCCCAGCATCGGCCGCTCGAAGCGCTTCATCGGCACGCCCAGCGCCTGCTCGACGGCATGGAAGGCGCTTACGTCGCGCCGACCGGCAAACTTCAGGAACGCCCGCAACGCCGCCAGCCGGGCGTTACGGCTTCTCACCGTATTGCCGCGCTCGCGTTCGAGGTGGTCGAGGAAGGCCAGGATCAGCGCCGGCGTAATCTCCTCGAGCCGGATCGCCGTGGGCTGCTTTCGTAGCCGCGCCTGCGCGAAGTCCAGGAACAGCACGAAGGCATCGCGATAGGCGGCGACCGTGCGTGGGCTCATCGCCCGCTGCTGCCGCAGGTGCTCGGTGAAGAACGCCTGCACCAGGGCCGCGAAGCTGGGCGCCTGGACTGAATCGGGCTTAACCATCGTCGTCCTCCTCGGCTTCGTACGGATCGACGAAGTGCTCGAAGCGCCTGCCTACCACTTGCAGGAGTTCGGGCGTGCCCGTGAGGTACCAGTACGTGTTGGAGACCTTGGCGTGGCCCATGTAGGTCGATAGTGCCAGCATGTGCTCGTGGACGCTCTCGCCCTGCTCATGCCAGCGCAACAGGCAACGCACCGCGAAGCTGTGCCTCAGATCGTGAATGCGCGCCGCACCGTGGCCGCCGCGAGAGACCCAGCCGAGTTTCCGGCGCATCTGATCGAAGATGCGGTGTACCTGCCGATCACTGAGCGCCCGGCCGAGACGGCGGCCGCGGGTGGCGATGAAGAACGGCCCTTCAGGATCGGCAGGCACATACTTCGTCCGCTCACCGCGGTAAGCGCACAGGGCGGCCACTGCACTGGAGTGCAGCGGCACCAGCCGCGACTTGCCGAACTTGCTGCAGCGGACGGTCAGCAAGCCGACCTTGAGGTCGACGTCCGCGTCGACCAATGCAAGGGCTTCGGAGATGCGCAGACCCGTACAGGCGATCAGCCCGAACAAGGTCTGCATGACGGCACTGCGCAGTGGCGGCCCGACCCGCCCGGCCGCTTCGAGCAACGCCTCGATCTCCTCGTCGCGGAAGATGTGTGGGGTCAGCCGGCCCGGGACCGGCCCGAAGGTCGCCTCATCTGGCACCTCGGTGGCCGGCTCGAACTGCTGCAGCCAGCGCGTAAACGGCCTGAGCAGACGCAAAGCGCGAGCCGCCGTACCCTGATCACCTTGGCCACCCTTGGCCTGACGCGCCCAGGAAGCCATCACCTCGACGGTGAGCGGCCCGCGGTGACCGGCTGCCTCGGCATAGCGCGCGAACCGGCCGAGCGCTTTACCCATGTAATGAAGTTCGAACCCGAGGCGATGTCGTTCGGCCAGGTACTCCTCGATCCGCTCGGGAAGGGATATGCGCGCGCTCATGCTGCGCTCCCGGGCCAGGGTAAGGCTACTTCGGCCAAGCCAGCGCGATCGGTCTTCGCGTAGATAAGCGAAGTGTTCAGCGAGCGGTGGCGCAGCACGTCGGCGACTTCCTTGATCGAGCCGCCGCTGTTGACCAGCCGACAGGCCAAGGTGTGGCGCAGCGCATGCGCCCGGCCATGCGGGATACCGGCACGGCTGAAGGCGTCGCGGATCACCCGCCGGATGGCATGAACGCTCACCGGCGCATCGTGCGGTGCTATGGAGCGTACGAACAGGGATCGGTTACTGGTAGCCGGTCGCTCATGCTGCAGGTAGGCCTCCAGCGCCTTGCCCGTGGGTACCGGCAGCGGCAGGACATCTTGGCGGCGAGACTTCGTCCGCCTCAGCGTCAGCGTGCCGTGCGGCCAGTCGATGTCGTCCAGCTGCAACCGGTTGATCTCGATACAACGAAGGCCCAGATCAAGCGCCAAGCGGACGACCGCATAGCCGCGCTTGGGCGAGCGCAGCGTCTGGGTGAATGAGCTCAGGACACGGCCGACCTCATCGGCTTGCAGCGCTTGCGGCAACGACGCATGAGCCCAGTTGGCGGGCGAGGCGATGACCCCCAGCAGGGTTCGCACTGGATCGCCGCAAGTCGCGCGCCAGCGCAGATAGTCACGCAAGGCGGCGTTGAGGGTCACCGCGTTGCTGATCGTATTGCACAGCTCCAACTGCTCGGCGACGAAGCGGCGGATGTCCTCCGGCTGCAGCTTGTGCAGCTCCAGAGGGTGGCCTGCGAATTTGTATACCAGTAGCCGCTCGATGATCCGCAGTCGGACCGAACGGGTGCCGCTCGCCAGCCCGCGGGCATCGAGCATGTAAGCGTCGTAGTGACTCAGTTCTTCGGCGATCGGACCCGACGCCGTCGGCAAGTCAGCGATCACACCGCGCTGACGAAGGATGGCCAGCAGGGGCATCAAGGCAGCATGCGCCTCGCGTGGATGCCGCATCACCGGCCCTCTGCAACCACAGTGTGGCAGGTGCTCCTGGAGAAATTGATCGATGCGGCTCTCGTCGAGCTTGGCCACCGGCAATCGGCACAGCGACATCCAGTGAGCGAAGTGTGAGACAGCGTTCAGACATCGCTGGCTTGTGCTGGAAGCATAGCGGCCGCGCTCCAGTCGTTCGCGGTAGGCCGGCACATACGCGGCCAGCGGACCATTGAGCAACCAGCCTTGCAGCGTCGGATGCAGGGAGGGGATCTTGGGCATGGTAATCTCCTATCCGGAAGAGGAGTTACCGTGCTGCTCCAGCGCCGGACTTATGTCCAGCCCAAGGCTCGTCAACGCTTCAGATCAGGAGCAAGGCCAGGCCGCTTCAGCCATTGCGGTGGGCCAACTGTTCATAACTGGGAAGTGTGCATAATGGCCGTTATGAACATCTATCCATAACGGCCAGAAGTTGCCGCTCGCTTCGCTACTACGCTTCCCGCTTGCCGACCTTGGGGAATCGCCCCACGGGAAGGCGCAGAAAAAAATCTACGTGGGCCGAATGGTCAGCGTGATT
>DAORNK010000416.1:0-3739 GCA_035440985.1 Rubrivivax sp.
CGCGGCGCAACCCCTGCCACCGGCGCCCCAACCGGCGCCGCGCCGACGGCGGGCCAGCCGCCGCGCAGCACCTGCCACCACCACGCCACCATGACCGACTCCAACCAACTCAACCAGATCGGTGCGCCGTATCTGCCCGGCCTGCTGGGCATCCGCATCCGTCAGCTCGCCCCTGGCGAGGTCCAGGCCGAACTCGCCGTGCGCCAGGAGCTGATGGCGCCCAACGGTTTCCTGCACGCCGGTACGCTGGTCACGCTGGCCGACACGTCGGCCGGCTACGGCTGCATGGCCAACATGCCCGCGGGCGCGACGGGCTTCACGACTCTGGAACTCAAGTCCAACCACCTGGGCACGGCGCGCGACGGCACGGTGGACTGCGTGGCCAAGGCGACCCACCTGGGACGCACCACGCAGGTGTGGGATGCCGTGCTCACCCACCGTGACAGCGGTCGCACGCTGGCCCTGTTTCGCTGCACGCAGATGCTGCTGTACCCGCGCTGAAACCCCCCGCAGGCCTGATACTTGCGTGGCTACCGGCCCAAGAGGCGATTCATGACACTCAACACGCAAGAACACACCCGGGTGGACTTCCACTGCCCCAAGGTCGACCAGGACGTGCAGATCGACCGCATCTACGCGATCCAGGTTTCGCGCGCCGGCAAGCGCATGGGCCGCACGGCGGCCGAGACCGACTGTTCCCACAAGGACCGCTGCGGCATCGCCACCCAGGGCGAGGCGGGCACCGTCTACGACTGGAACCGCTGCGCCTGGGTGCGACCGCAGGCCTGATCGACCCCCGCCACGCTCAGCCTCAGATCGCTCGTCGCACGGCGGCCTCGGCCGTCTGGCGTGCTGCAGCGGGCAGGAACGAATGCCGCGCCGCCTGCACCGCCATCGCCAGCAGGTCCGCCGCGTTGAGTGCGGTCTGGTTCAGCAGCTCGAACGCCTCGCTGCCGTGGTCGATGCAGCTCATCAGGCGGTTGTCGGTGTGGTAGCTCAGTGAAACGCCGGCTTGCCACAGCGCCGTGATGGGATGCGTGGCCACTGAAGGCACCGCCCCCGTGTGCACGTTGCTGGTCGGGCAGATCTCCAGGTGCAGGCCCCGCGCGATGGCCTCCTCCACCAGATGCCTGCGGGCATCGTCCTGCAGTGCGTCGGCCAGCCGCACGCCATGGCCGATGCGCTGCGCACCCAGACGGGCCGCCTCCAGCACGCGCTCGGCGACATCGGCCTCGCCGGCGTGCAGCGTGATGCCCAGCCCGGCATCACGCGCCAGGCCCAACGCGCGGGCGTGTTGCGCCGGAGGATGCCCAAGTTCCGCGCCCGCCAGGTCGAAACCCACCACGCCCTGGTCCCGGTAGCGGATGGCCAGCCGGGCAGCACGCGCGGTCTCCTCGGGTGGCAGGTGGCGCATGGCGCAGACGATCAGGCCACTTTGCCGCAGCAGGGGCAGCGGGCTGTCGGCCAGGCCGGCCAGCAGGGCTTCCACCGCCGCTTCGCCGCTCACCCCGTGCGATTCGAAGAGCAGAGGCGCGATGCGGAACTCGGCCAGCACGGCGCCTTCGCGCAGCGCATCCTCGGCCGCTTCGCGTGCCACGCGCTGCAGTGCAGCCGGGCTGGACATGGCCTCCACGGTCAGCGCAAAGCCCTCCAGGTACTTGGGCAGACTGCCGGCATGTGCATTGGCATCGAACCAGGCGGCCAATGCGGACTCGTCGGGCGCCGGTGGCGTGATGCCGCGAGCACGCAGCAGGGCCAGCAGCGTGGGCACGCGCAGGCCGCCGTCCAGGTGCTCATGCAGCAGCACCTTGGGCAACGCATGCGCGCTTGCCAGCAGGTCGGGATTCGCTCGGTCTTCGCTCATCCCCCGGATGTTGGCACGAGCCCCGGGGACGGACTCTTGCTATCCTGCCGGTTCATCCACCTGGAGAGACCCCTGCCATGTGCTTCAAGCCCACCCTGCTTGCTTCGTTGATTGCCCTGTCCGGCGCCGCCTGGGCCGACCCCGCCGTCATCTACGACATGGGCGGCAAGTTCGACAAGTCCTTCAACCAGGCCGCCTACGACGGGGCCGAGCGCTGGAAGAAGGAAACCGGCAAGGGCTACCTGGAGTTCGAGATCAGCAACCCGGCGCAGCGCGAGCAGGCCAAGCGGCGCATGGCCGAGCGCGGTGCCGACCCCATCGTGGGCATCGGCTTCAGCCAGGGCTCCAGCATGGAGAAGGTGGCCAAGGATTTCCCCAAGCTCAAGTTCGCCATCATCGACAGCGTCGTCAAGCTGCCCAACGTGCAGAGCATCGTCTTTGCCGAACACGAGGGCAGCTTCCTGGTCGGCATGATGGCGGCGATGGCCAGCAAGACCGGCAAGGTGGGCTTTGTCGGCGGCATGGACATCCCGCTGATCCGCAAGTTCCAGTGCGGTTATGAGCAGGGCGCCAAGTACGCCAACCCCGCCGTACAGGTCAGCGGCAATATGACCGGCAATACGCCGGCGGCCTGGAACGATCCGGCGCGTGGCGCCGAACTGGCCAAGGCGCAGTTTGCAGCCGGCGTGGACGTGGTCTTTGCCGCGGCCGGCGGCACCGGCATCGGCGTCTACCAGGCCGCCAAGGACGCCGGCAAGCTGGCCATCGGCGTGGACAGCAACCAGAACCACATCCAGAGCGGCACCATGCTCACCAGCATGGTCAAGCGCGTGGACGTGGCCGTCTACAACGCCTTCAAGGGCGTGCAGCCGGGCGTCACAGCGCTGGGCCTGAAGGAAGGCGGCGTGGACTACGCGCTGGACGAGCACAACGCCAAGCTGGTCGGCGCCGAGATGAAGAAGAAGGTCGACGCCGCCAAGGCCGACATCATCGCCGGCAAGATCAAGGTCATCGATTACATGGCCAACAACGCCTGTAAGTGATCCCCCCCGAAGCGCCGCCCGCGGTGGCCATGCGCCACATCGAAAAGCGCTTCGGCGCCGTGCACGCCAACCGCGACGTCCAGCTCACCGTGCAGCGCGGCACGGTGCACGGCATCGTGGGCGAAAACGGCGCCGGCAAGAGCACGCTGATGTCCATCCTGTACGGCTTCTACCAGGCCGACGGGGGCGAGATCGAGATCGAGGGCCGGCCGGCGCGCATCCGCGGTTCGCGCGAGGCGATAGCGCTGGGCATCGGCATGGTGCACCAGCACTTCATGCTGGTGGACACGCTGTCCGCGCTGGACAACGTGATGCTGGGCGCCGAACCCGGCTGGCGGTTGCAGGCCGCGCGCGCGCAGGTGCGCACGCGGCTCGACGCGCTCATGCAGGAGACCGGCCTGCACGTCGAGCTGGACAAGCGGGTGCAGGACCTGCCGGTGGGTGACCGACAGCGGCTGGAGATCCTCAAGACGCTGTTCCGCGGCGCGCGCATCCTGATCCTGGACGAGCCCACCGCGGTGCTCACGCCGCAGGAGACCGATGCGCTGTTCGACACCCTGCGCGGCCTGCGCCAGCGCGGCACGACAGTGCTGCTGATCACGCACAAGCTCAAGGAGATCATGGCGCTGTGCGACACGGTCACCGTGATGCGCGCAGGCCAGGTGGTGCTGGACTGCCCGATCACCAGCACCTCGCTGGACGGCCTGGCCGAGGCGATGGTGGGACGGCGGGTCAACTTGGGCCGCGATGGCCAGGCCGCCACGCCCGGCGCGGTGCTGCTGCAGGCCCAGGGCCTGACCGTCACCAGCGACCAGCAGTCGGTGGCCGATCT
>DAORNK010000417.1:0-253 GCA_035440985.1 Rubrivivax sp.
GGTCATGTAGCCGACGGCGGCGTTGATGAGTTGCGCGCGCTGCGCCTCGTTCATCCACGGCGAGATGCGATCGGTGCGCGCGACATCGGCCAGCACGAGCGCCGCGAACGGGCGCTCGAAGCCTTGGGGATCGGGCGCTGTGAGCTTGGCTTGCAGATCGCTGTTGAGCGCTGCAAGCGTTTCGGTGGTCAGCTGATTGTTGCGCATGTAGTGCTGCAGGGCTTCGAAGGCGATGCCGTCGCGGATCGCTTCG
>DAORNK010000417.1:340-3739 GCA_035440985.1 Rubrivivax sp.
GCTGCGCGCGATCATAACCGGCTGGACGGCATGTGGCTGTTTGCTGCGCTGGCACTTGCGGCGTTGCGCAGGCGGCGAGCGCAAGCAGCGAAAAGGCGAGGACCGAGTATTTCATACCTTGCATGTTCATCGCCGGGTGCGACCGGCCGCAATTGGCGTGCGACCAATGACGCACAGACCAAGACGGCTGCGCGCGTATGGCGGCGAACGGGCTTGCAAACCATCATTCCGTGCCCGCGCTAATTGCGCGCCAGGGCCCAGCGGATGCGGTTGGGCGGCGCGAGGCCGTGGCCCAGGTCGAGGCCGAAGTGGCCGCCATGCTGGCGCCGCTGGCGGGCCTGCGTGCCGCAATGGTGGCCGAGATGCGCCAGCGCGTGCCCGCCGAGCCGCGCACGCCGCCCGTGTTCCAGGCCGGCTGGTGGTGGTGGCAGGACTACCCGCCCGGTGCCGAGCACCCACGCCGCTGGCGCCAGCGCGGCACGCCTGAGGCGCCCGATGCACGCGCGCAGCCGCAACTCGTGCTCGACGACAACACGCGGGCGGCCGGCCATGCGTACTACAAGGTCACCGCCTGGTCGGTCAGCCCCGATGGCCGTCAGCTGGCCTGGGCCGAAGACACTTCGGGCCGTGGTGTGCAGACCCTTCGCTTCAAGGATCTGGCCACCGGCCGTGTGTGGGCGGATGTGCTGCCCGGTGTTATGGACCAGATGGCCTGGGCCAACGACAACCGCACGTTGTTCTACATCCGCCAGGATCCTGTCACCTTGAACAACGGGCCGGTGTTCCGGCACCGCCTGGGCCAGCCGTCGACCCGCGACGGGCAGGCCTTTGCCGAGGCCGACAAGACACGCTTCGTGACACTGGCACGCACGGCTTCAGGCCGCCAGGTGCGCGTGGCGGTGGACGACTACGACAGCAGCGAGACCTGGGCACTCGACGCCGACCACCCCGCTGCGCCCGCCGCCCGCGTGCTGGCCCGCCAGGCCGGTGTGCGCCACGAGGCCGACCACCTGCATGGCCGCTGGTACATCCGCACCAACGAGGCGGCGCGCAACTTCCGCCTCGTCAGCGTGCACGAGCGTTGGCCCGACGAGCGCCGTCACTGGCGCACGGTGGTGCCGGCTCGCCAGAACATCACGCTGGAGCGCTTCGTGCTGCTGCGCCGGGGCATCGCCGTGCAGGAAAGGCAGCAGGCCGACAGCCGTGTGCGCTGGCTCGGCCGTGCGACGGCCGGGGCCGCGGCCCTGGCGCCACCGTCGGCAGAAGCCGGCACGCAGATCACGCTGGCCGAGCACCCCGACGCCGCGGTCGCCCACCTGCGCTACACGATGCAATCGATGGTGCAACCCGCCGCCACCTGGGACTGGCACCTGGCCAGCGGCCAACGGCGGCTGCGTCACCAACGCCCGGTGCCCGGCTACGACGCCGGTCGCTACGCCACCGAACGCCTGTTCGTGCCGGCGCGCGATGGGCAGTCCATCCCCGTGACCCTAGCCTGGCGCCCCGACCGTGCACGCCGCGACGGACAGGCCCCGCTGTGGCTGCAAGGCTACGGCGCCTACGGCATCTCGATGGACCCGGACTTCTCCGCCAACCGCCTGAGCCTGATGGACCGTGGCTTCGTGGTCGGCATCGCCCACGTGCGCGGTGGCGCCGAAATGGGCGAGGACTGGTACGAAATGGGCCGCGGCCTGCACAAGCCCAACACCTTCAACGACTTCGTCGACGTCACGCAGGCCCTGGCCAGGCTGGGCTGGGCCGACCCCCGGCGCGTGTTTGCGGTGGGCGGGTCCGCCGGCGGCCTGCTGATGGGGGCGGTGGCCAACCAGGCGCCGCAGCTCTTCCGCGGCATGGTGCTGGACGTGCCCTTCGTCGACGTGCTGAGCACCATGCTCGACGACAGCATCCCGCTGACCACGCAGGAATGGAGCCAGTGGGGTGACCCGCGGCAGCAGCCGGTCTACGAGGCCATGCTGGCCTATTCCCCCTACGACAACATCCGTGCGATGGCCTACCCGGCGATGCTGGTCACCACCGGCCTGTGGGACGGCAATGTGCCGTATCACGAACCTGTGAAGTACGTGGCACGCCTGCGGGCGCGCAAGACCGATCAGCAGCCGCTGCTGCTGCACGTCAACCTGCATGCCGGCCATGGCGGCGCGGCTGGCCGCTACGAAGCGCTGGACGCGCTGGCGCTGGAGTTCTCGTTCGTCATCGCCCTGGCCGGCCTGCAGGACGCCGTGCCCTAGCCGCGTTCCACCGCCGCCTGCAGCGCCTGCGCCAGCTCGATCACCGCCATCGCGTAGTAACTGCTCCAGTTGTAGCGCGTCACGACGTAGAAGTTGCGCGTGCCGGCCACGTAGCTCGGGGCAAGGCCGCCGTTCTGCAGCTCGATCAAGGCCAGTGGCCCTTCGTGCGCGCGGCCTGCATCGTCAAGCACGGCGCCCTGGTCCGCAAACTGGGCGGCCGTGAAGCTGGGCACGATGTCCGGTGCCAGCAGCAGGGCGCGCGCTGCGGTGTCCACCGGTACCCGCACCGCGTGGTGGGTGGGCAGGTCACGCTGCCAGCCGGCCTGCGCCAGGAAGTGGGCCACGCTGCCCACCACGTCGGCCGAGTTGCGGTGCAGGTCGATGTGGCCGTCCTGGTCGAAGTCCAGCGCGAAACGGTTCACGCTGCTGGGCATGAACTGCGGCAGGCCCATCGCGCCAGCAAACGATCCTTGAATGGCCACCGGGTCGCTGCCCTCGCGCTGGCACATCACGAAGAAGGCCTCCAGCTCAGACCGGAAGAACTCGCTGCGGTCCTTGCGCCCAGGTGGAAAGTCGAAGCTCAGCGTGGCCAGCGCATCGATGACGCGAAAACTGCCCATCATGCGGCCGTAGAAGGTCTCCACGCCCACGATGGCGGTGACGATCCCCGGCGGCACGCCCCAGCGCACCTGGGCCTGATCCAGCCAGACCTGGTTGGTGCGCCAGAAGGCCAGGCCGGCGGCGACGCGCTGTGGTTCGATGAAACGCGCGCGGTAGGCCGCCCAGTTCTTGGCCGTGCCGGCCGGTGGCGGCATGATGAGCTTGCGCACGGCTTCCTGCCGGCGCGCCTGGGCCAGGTGGCGTTCCACCCAGCTGGCGTCCAGCCCATGGTGCGCAGCGGCCTGCGCGGCAAACGCCTGGACGGCGGCCCGGTGTCCGTATACCGGGCCGGTGCTGGCCTTAGCGGGGCGGGCGGCCTTGGCGGCAGGCCGTGCTGCAGCGGGCCAGGCCAACGCCAGGCCCAGGCCCAGTGCCAGGCGACGTCGGTGATCCGGGGGATGGTGCATGACTGCGGATTATCGGCAGCGGTGCTGCGGGCCTGCCCGAAGGCACGGCCGGCGGTTGGCATCGCACGCGCGAGTGCCCGGTG
>DAORNK010000418.1:0-3738 GCA_035440985.1 Rubrivivax sp.
GGCGGCCCTGGCCCGCCAGGACAACCAGGCGGCCAGGGCCACGGCCTGGCTGCGCGCGGTGCAGTTGGCCGACGCACAGGGCGGTGAAGCGCGCACACCGCGCACACGCAGCCTGGGCGGCCAGGCCGCGCTCCAACTGGCCGCGCCGCTGCTGGCCGCCTACCAACAGGTGCCCCTGACCGAGCCGCTGCAACGGCAGCTCAAGCTCAAGAAGGCACGCATGGAGACCCTGCTCAAGGCCTATGCCGATGCGGCCGAAGTGGGGGCGCTGGACGTCACCACGCAGGCCACCTTCCAGACCGGCGCGCTGTACCAGGACTTTGGCGCCGCGCTGCTGAAATCGCAACGCCCCAGGAAGCTGAACAAGGCCGAACTGGAGCAGTACAACGTGATGCTGGAAGAGCAGGCCTTCCCCTTCGAAGAGAAGGCCATCGAGCTCTTCGAGACCAATGCCCGCCGCACCATCGCCGGCGTCTACGACGAATGGGTGCGCCGCAGCCTGGCCGAGCTGGCACGCCTGAAGCCGGTGCGCTATGCGAAGGCCGAACGCGGCGCAAGCGCCACGGCCGACCTGGCCGCGATGCAGGCCGCACTGGACCGCCAGCCCGCGCAGCCGGCCTTGCTGAATCAACTGGGCATTGCGCACCGACAGCAGGGCCAGTTTGCGGCGGCCCGCACGGCCTACGAGAAGGCCATCGCGCTGGACCCGGCGGCGGTGGAGCCGCAGATCAACCTGGGCATCCTGCTGGATGTCTACCTGGGCGATGCGGCCCAGGCGTATCGAATACTGCGACTTCAGCAGCAGCGGCAAGGAACTCTCGCCCGCCGATGCCGCGGTGCTGGACAAGTGGCTGGCCGAGATCAGGACGCGCAAGCCAACGCCCGGTGCACCCACGGTGGCGCGCAGCGCCACATCGGAGAAACCATGAACGCGCACCACCTGCTGATGGGCTGCACCCTGCTGCTGATGGGCTCGGCCGCCGTCTCACAGGACCGCGCCGACATCGACCGCACGCAGATCATCGGCAACCGCGAACTGCCCAAGGTGCTGACCATCGTGCCCTGGAAGAAGCCGCTGCCCGGCACGCTGGCGGGCCGCCCCGTGCACAGCGTGCTGGACGAAGCCCTGGCCCCGGTGGACCGCGAAGTCTTCCGCCGCCAGGTCGACTACGGGACGCAATTGCAGGCCCGCGCAGGCACGCCGCCGGCCGTGGCCGTGCCGCCTGCAACCTCCGCACCACCCGCGCCCACGCGCTGAACCGACCTCTTTCGCATTGCTGAACCCCGTCGGAGCCAACCCATGACCACCTTCAACACCATCGTCAAGTTCTTCGTCGACTGCGGACCCTTTCTCTACCCCAGCCTCTTGATGATGGCCCTGGGCCTGGCCATCGCCATCGAGCGCTTCCTCTTCCTGAACCGCGCGCGCGCCGACAACCGCCGGCTCTGGGACCAGATGCTGCCCCTGCTGCAAAGCGGCAAGTTCCGCGAAGTGGCCGGCGTGGCCGAGCGCAGCGAATCGGCGATCGGCAAGATCGTGCACAACGGCCTGCAGCGCATGCGCGAGCAGCACCGACGCGAGGACATCGACAACGCGATGGAGGAAGGCATGATGGAAATCGTGCCGCGCCTGGAGAAGCGCACCCACTACATCGCCACCTTCGCCAACACCATCACGCTGGTGGGCCTGCTGGGCACCATCATCGGCCTGATCAAGGGCTTCACGGCAGTGGCCGCGGTGAACCCGGCGGAGAAGGCCGAGATGCTGTCGGCCAGCATCTCTGTTGCCATGAACAACACGGCCTTCGCGCTGATGGTGGCCATTCCCTTCCTGCTCATCCACGCCTTCCTGCAGGCGCGCGCCAGCGAGATCGTCGACAGCCTGGAAGCCGCCAAGATCACCTTCCTGAATCTGGCCCAGCGCCTGGGCGGCGATGGCCATGGCCGCCCGGCCCATGAAGGGGCCCGGTCATGAGAAAGCGGCGTCTGCACAAGACGCCGGCGCACCTGGAGATCACCGCGTTCATCAACCTGATCGTGGTGCTGGTGCCCTTCCTGCTGTCCACCGCGGTGTTCTCGCGGCTGGCGGTGATGGACCTGAACCTGCCTGCGCAGCAGGCCGCGGTGGAACAGCTCAAGGTGGCTGATCTGCAACTCGAGGTGGTGCTGCGCCAGGACGCCATCGAGGTAGGTGACCGCATCGGCGGGCTGATCCAGCGCATTCCCCTCGTCGGTGCGGAGCACGACTACAAGAGCCTGGGCACGCTGATGCTGCAGGTCAAGAGCCGCTTCCCCGACAAGACCGAAGCCACCCTGCTGGCCGAGCCGCAGACGCCCTACGACCACCTGGTGCAAGCCATGGACGCCGTGCGTTCCAGCGTGCGGCCTGACGGAGCCAGGCTGGTGCGGGCGGAGCTCTTTCCGCACATCTCGATCGGCGATGCCCCGCTCCGCCGTGATGCGGCGGCCAAGGCTGCGCAGGCGCCGCGGCCCGCCGTGCCACCCGTCATACGAGGAGCCGGCTGATGGCCCAGCTCACCCCGCGCCAGCGCCGCAGCGAACACCGCGCGCGCAACGGCAACATGGTGGACATGAACCTCGTCTCGCTGATCGACGTGTTCACGATCCTGATCTTCTTCCTGCTCTCCAGCGCCGCCGGCGTGGAGGTGCTGGTCAGCCCCAAGGCCGTCAACCTGCCCGTGGCCAACGCCGAGAAGTCGCCCGAGGCGACCGTGGTGCTGGTGGTCAGCGCCGACGAGATCCTGGTCGAGGGCCGGCGCATCGCCAGCGTGAGCCAGGTGATGGCCACCACCGATGACCTGATCCCCGCGCTGAGTGCCGAACTCGCCGTGCTGGGCCAGCGTCAGGCCGTGCGCAGCGACAACCGCGCCCGCCAGGCCACCGAAGGCCAGGCCGTGACCATCCTGGCCGACAAGCAGATGCCCTACGCGCTGCTGCGCAAGGTGATGGTGACCTGCGCGCGCGCCAACTTCCACGACGTGTCGTTTGCGGTGCGCAAGAGGCTCGATACATGAACGCCGCCGTGATGCCCGCGCCGGTGTCCTTCCGCCTGCCCACGCTGGCGTGGTCCAGTGCGGCCGCCGACGAACGGCGCTTCCAGCGCATCGCGCGCAGCGTGGTGCTGGTGGTGGCGGTGCTGGGCCTGGTGTTGCCCTTCGTGCCGCTGCGCACGCCGGAACGGCCCGAGATCCAGCCCCTGCCCGCGCCGATGGCCAGGCTGCTGCTGGACGACAAGCCCCTGGCACCGCCCCCAGCGCCGGTACGCAATGAGACCGCTGCCGAAGTGGCCCAGGCCAGGCCCGAGCCCACGCCCGACAAGCCTGCGCCCAAGCTGCCGGAATCGCCCGCCAAGGCCAGGGAAGCCCCAGTGCCGTTGGCGCGCAACCCCGTGCCCGGCAAACCGCCCGGCGAGGTGGCGCTGGACAACGCGCGCCGCAAGGCCAGCGGCGTGGGCCTGCTGGCCATGAAGAACGAACTGCAGCAGATGACCGGCGCCCCATTGGCCGTGCAACTGCAACAGGGCATCTCGCCCGGCGCGGGTGTGGGCAGCAGCAGCGGCCCGGGTGTCGGCGCGGGGCTGGAGGCCGGCGTGCCGGTGCGCGCCCTCATCACCAGCAACGCCACTCAAGGCAGCGGTGGCATCAACACCGCCGGCTACAGCCGCGACAGCGGCGGTGGCGGCCTGGCGGGCCGCGCCACGACGCTGGTGGAAGGTGT
>DAORNK010000419.1:0-3736 GCA_035440985.1 Rubrivivax sp.
CGATCTGCAGCAGGATCTGGATGCCGCGCTCCAGGGCATCGCGGTGCGCCGCTTCGAAGCGCCGCTGCAATCCTGGAAGCACGCGCTGTTTGCCGAGATGCCCGCAGCCGTGACCAGCAGCGTGGCCGGCGTGGCCGATACCGGTACGCTGGTGCTGTGGCCGGGGCCCGACGAGCCACGCACGCTGTCGCTGATCCCGCCGCTGCACATTGCCGTGCTGCGGGCCAGCCGCCTGTACGCCAGCCTGCCGGCGGCGGTGGCGGCGCTGCAGCCGCAGGCCCGCATGCCCAGCAACCTGCTGCTGGTCAGCGGGCCTTCGAAGACCGCCGACATCCAGCAGGTGTTGGCCTACGGCGCGCACGGCCCCAAGGAGCTGGTCATCGTGCTCGTCAACGACCGCATGCCCGGCATGGGGGAGCAGCCATGAACACCACCGGCACCGGCCCGGCGCACGCGGCACCCCTGCAGTTCGTCGACCCGCGGCAGTTCAAGGCCAACACCCGCGTGGCGGTGGACGACGCGCACCTGCGCAGCAGCTTTCGCAGCGCGATGGACTTCCTGCAGACCAAGCGCGCCGCGCACTTCGGCGACAGCGCGGCCTTTGAAGAGCTGCGCGCGGTGGGTGAGGCGATCCGCCAGTATTCGCTGGCCCACCTGCCCGATCTGCTGCAACGGCTGGAGGCCAGGCTCGTCGAGCAGGGTGTGCAGGTGCACTGGGCCAGCACGCCGGATGAAGCCAATGCCATCTTCCTGGCCATCGCCCAGCGTCATGGTGCCAAGGACATGATCAAGGGCAAGTCGATGGTCAGCGAGGAGATCGACCTCAACCACCGCATGGCCGAACACGGCATCGAGTGCCTGGAATCGGACATGGGCGAGTACATCGTGCAGATCGCCGGCGAACGCCCCAGCCACATCATCATGCCGGCCATCCACAAGACCAAGCAGCAGATCGGCCAGCTGTTTGCCGACAAGATCCCCGGCACGCCCTACACCGAGGACGTGGACGAGCTCATCGCCACCGGTCGCCGCGTGCTGCGCGAACGCTACCGCGACGCGGCCATCGGCGTCTCCGGCGTCAACTTCATGGTCGCGGAGACGGGTTCGCTGGTGCTGGTCGAGAACGAGGGCAACGGCCGCATGTGCACCAGCGTGCCCGAGGTGCACATCGCCATCACCGGCATCGAGAAGGTGGTGGAGCAGTTCGACCACGTGCTGCCGCTGTTCAGCCTGCTGACGCGATCGGCCACCGGCCAGGCGGTGACGACCTACCTCAACGTCATCACCGGTCCGCGCCGCGAAGGCGAACTCGACGGCCCGAAGGAAATGCACCTGGTGCTGCTGGACAACGGGCGCACGCAGGCCTGGCGGGATGCCGACTTCCGCGCCACGCTGCAGTGCATCCGCTGCGGCGCCTGCATGAACCACTGCCCGGTGTACAGCCGCATCGGCGGCTTCGCCTATGGCACGACCTATCCGGGGCCGATCGGGCTGATCATCTCGCCGCATCTGCTGGGGCTGGACCCGACGCAGGACCTGCCCACCGCCAGCAGCCTGTGCGCGGCCTGTGAAGAGGTCTGCCCGGTGGGCATCCCCATCACCGAGATCCTGATGAACCTGCGCCACGCCGCCAAGCACGACCCCCTGCCCGGCCACGCGCCGCTGGTGGGCCAGAAGAGCGCGCGCGACTGGAAGGAAGTGCTGGCCTTCAAGGCCTGGGCCTGGCTGGCCAGCCGGCCGCGGCTGTACGGGCATGCGGTGGGCCTGGCGCACCGGTTGCGCTGGATGACGCCGAGCTGGCAGGCCGGCTGGACGGCGCACCGCACGCCGATGAAGCCGGCCAGGCGGGGTTTGCGCGAGCGCATGCGACGTTCCTGACGCCCGGCGCGCGCTCGGTGCCTCGAGCCGATGTGCCTTGGCGGCGGGAACAGCGGCAGATCCACTCGCTTTTCTCTCCTCAAGCCCACGCGCACGAGGCCGATACTGCAGGCGGCGACACCAGGGGCCACCCGCCTCTTGAGACGACGTGTCGCCTCAAGAATCAGGAGACATACCCATGTTCGAGGCCATGAGCTTCAAGGCTCGCATCACTGCGTTGGTCCTGGCCGCCATGCTGGCCGTGCTGCTGGTCAGCGCCGTGGCGATGACCAACAATTCGATGCAGCTGAGTGCAGCTCGTCGACAGGTTCTGGTGGCCACGATTGACTCGGCCCACAGCACCGTAGCGGCATTCGTGGCAAAGGCCAGGTCCGGCAAGATGGAGGAGGCAACGGCCAAGGCCGCGGCCATCGAGGCTCTGCTCGGTGCGCGCTACGGGAAGGACGACTACTTCTACATCTGGACCATGGACGGCGTCAGCGTGCTCCATCCCTTCAAGCCGGAGTGGAAAGGACAGTCCAAGCTGGGTCAGATTCCGGACGGCAAGGGAGGTGACGTGCTGACGACCATGATCGGTGCGGTCAAGGCGGCGCCAGATGGCAAGGCCTTCGTCGAGACGTACTTCCCGCGGCCCGGCCAGACCGCGCCGGTGCTCAAACTGCAATACCTGAAGGTGGTGCCGGAGTGGGGCTGGATGGTGGGCACTGGCTTGTACATGGATGACCTGCAGGCCGAAATGCGGGCGATGGTCTGGAAGAGCTTGGCCTTCGTGGGCGCGGTGATGCTGGTGCTGGGAACCCTGGCGACGCGACTGGCGCGCCACGTGCTGCGGCAACTGGGCGGCGATCCGGCGGTTGCAGCTGGCGTGGTCGGTGAGGTGGCGCAAGGTCATCTGGATGTGCGGATCCCAGCCGCGCCGGCCGGCAGCCTGCTGGCCGATCTGGGCCAGATGGTGGCCTCGCTGCGCCAGACCGTGGCACGCGTGCACGAAAGCACCGCGAGCGTGGACCACGCGGCATCAGAAATCGCGGCCGGCAACAGCGACCTGAGCAGCCGCACCGAGCAGACCGCCAGCAACCTGCAACAGACCGCCAGCGCGATGGAGCAGCTCACGGGCACCGTGGTGCAGACGGCCGAGGCGGCACGCACGGCCAGTCAGCTGGCGGCCTCGGCAGCCGAAGTGGCACAACGCGGTGGCGCAGTGGTGTCCGAAGTGGTGGCCACGATGGACGAGATCAACCATGCCAGTGAGCGCATGTCCGACATCATCGGGGCCATCGACGGCATTTCGTTCCAGACCAACATCCTGGCGCTCAACGCTGCGGTCGAAGCAGCACGCGCGGGTGAGCAGGGGCGCGGCTTCGCCGTGGTGGCCAGCGAGGTGCGCAGCTTGGCCGGGCGCAGTGCCGAGGCGGCCAAGGAGATCAAGCAGCTCATCACCGCCAGCATGGAAAAGGCCGGCAACGGTGCACGCCTGGTCGGCAACGCCGGCCAGACGATGCAGGAACTCGTGGCCTCGGTGAACCGCGTGACCGACATCGTGGGCGAGATCTCCACCGCCACGCAGGAGCAGAGCCAGGGCCTGGGCAGCATCAACCGGGCAGTGGCCGGGCTGGAAGAGATGACGCAGCGCAACGCGGCGCTGGTGGAAGAATCGGCCGCAGCGGCGCAGAGCCTGCGCGACCAGTCTCAGCTGCTGTCGGGCGCGGTCAGCCGATTCCGCTTTGGCGCCCAGGGCGTGGCAGTCTGACCTGCCAAGAGGCCCGCCCAGCGGCCGGGGCGCGCCCGTCGCCGCGGCGCGTCAGCGCAGCACGTCCAGAAAGCGTCTCTCCTTCCGTGCCCGAGCCCGTGCCCGGCC
>DAORNK010000420.1:0-3723 GCA_035440985.1 Rubrivivax sp.
GGACCAGGGGTCGGATGGGGGTGTGCTCATGTGCCGTTCAGCGACTGGACAAGTCGGCCAGCAGGGCCTGGCCACCGGGCGCCGCCAGCAACCGGCCTTGCGCGTCGGCGATGCCCACGCCTGCCAGCCAGGCCTCGAACTCCGGCGCGTGGCGCAGGCCCAGCAGCTGGCGCAGCACGGCAGCGTCGTGGAACGAGGTGCTCTGGTAGTTGAGCATGATGTCGTCGGCCCCCGGCACGCCCATGATGAAGCTGACGCCGGCCGCGCCCAGCAGCGTCATCAGCGTGTCCATGTCGTCGCTGTCGGCCTCGGCATGGTTGGTGTAGCAGATGTCGCAGCCCAGCGGTACGCCCAGCAGCTTGCCGCAGAAGTGGTCCTCCAGGCCGGCGCGGATGATCTGCTTGCCGTCGTACAGGTACTCGGGCCCGATGAAGCCGACCACGGTGTTGGTGAGCAGCGGCGCAAAGGTCCGTGCCACGCCGTAGGCACGCGCCTCCAGCGTCTGCTGGTCCACGCCATGGTGGGCGTCGGCGGACAGCGCCGAGCCCTGCCCGGTCTCGAAATACATGACATTGCGGCCCACCGTGCCGCGCTGCAGCGACAGGGCTGCGGTCTGGGCCTCGCGCAGCAGCGCCAGCGTGACACCGAACCCGGCATTGGCCTTCTGCGTGCCCGCCACCGACTGGAACACCAGGTCCACCGGCACGCCCTGTTCGATCAGGCGCAGCGTGTTGGTCACGTGCGTCAGCACGCAGCCCTGGGTCGGGATGCGGTGGCGCTGGATCACCTCGTCCACCAGGCGCAGCAGGTCGGCCATCACCAGCAGGCTGTCGCTGGCCGGGTTGATGCCGATCACCGCGTCACCGCAGCCGTACATCAGCCCGTCGAGCATCGAAGCGGCCACGCCGCGCAGGTCGTCGGTGGGGTGGTTGGGCTGCAGGCGCACGGCCAGGCGGCCCGGCAGGCCGATGGTGTTGCGGAAGGCTGTCACCACCTGGCACTTGCGCGCCACGGCCATCAGGTCCTGCACGCGCATCAGCTTGCTCACCGCGGCGGCCATCTCGGGCAGCAGGCCCGGCGCCAGCGTGGACAGCGCCGCCGGCGTGGCGCTGTCCGAAAGCAGCCAGTCCCTGAAGCCACCCACCGTCAGGTGCGACACCGGCGCAAACGCGGCGGCAGCGTGGCCGTCGATGAGCAGCCGCGTCACCTCGTCGTCTTCATACGGCACCAGCGCGTCGCTCAGGAAATGGCGCAGCGGCAGATCGGCCAGCGCCAGGCGGGCCGCCATGCGCTCAGCGGCGTTGCGTGCGGCGATGCCGGCCAGCTGGTCACCGCTGCGTTCGGCGGTGGCGCGCGCGAGCAGGGTCTTCAGGTCGTCGAAGCGGTGCACCTGGCCCGCCAGGGTGTGCTTCCAGGCCATCAGCGGCGGGGTTCAGCGAGCCTCATGCAGCAAGCCTAGCAGGGTCCATCCGACCTGTGGCCTAATGTCGGGTTTCGCCCAACAAGTCCGGAGCCCGTGATGGCCAACAAGATCAGAACCGAAGCCGACCGCAAAGCCACCCCGCAACCCGCGCCGCCCAAGGGGGTGACGATCACCCGACGGCTGGGTCAGAAGAGCAGCCTGGAGCGCGGCACGCAGACGCGCAGCAAGAAGAACCCCGGCAAGCGCCCCAAGAGCGGCGGCTGAACGCCGCTGGCGACGGCGGACACGGTGCGCAGCCATGTTGCGGATCACCGAGTTGCGGCTGCCGCTGGACCATGCGCCGCAGGCCCTGCGGGCCACGGCGCTGCAGCGCCTTCATCTGCAGGAGGCTGAGCTCCAGGGCCTCACGGTCTTCCGGCGGGCCTGGGACGCGCGCCGGAAATCGGCCATCGTCCTGAGCTACACGGTCGACGTCGAGCTGGCTGCCGGCGTGGATGAAGCCGCGGTGCTGGCCCGCCACGCCGGCGACGCGCACATCCGCCTCACGCCCGACACAAGTTATCGCCTGGTCGGCCATGCGCCGGCCGACTTTGCGGCGGCGCAGCGGCCGCGGCCGGTGGTCATCGGCTTTGGCCCCTGCGGCATCTTTGCCGCGCTGATCCTGGCCCAGATGGGCCTGCGCCCCATCGTGCTGGAGCGCGGCAAGCCGGTGCGCGAGCGCACCAAGGACACCTGGGGCCTTTGGCGCCAGGGCCGGCTGGACCCCGAGTCGAACGTGCAGTTCGGTGAAGGCGGGGCGGGCACCTTCAGCGACGGCAAGCTGTGGAGCCAGATCAGCGACCCGCGCCACCTGACGCGCAAGGTGCTGACCGAATTCGTGCAGGCCGGCGCGCCCGAAGAGATCCTCTACGTGGCCAAGCCGCACATCGGCACCTTCCGCCTGGTGAGCATGGTCGAGAAGATGCGCTCGCAGATCGAAGCCCTGGGTGGCGAGATCCGCTTCCACCAGCAGGTGGTGGATCTGCACATCGAGGACGGCCACATCCGCGGCCTGGTGCTGGCCGACGGCAGGCAGCTGCGCGCCGACCATGTCGTGCTCGCCGTGGGCCACAGCGCGCGCGACACCTTTGCCATGCTGCAGCGGCGGGGTGTCTGGCTCGAGGCCAAGCCGTTCTCCATCGGCTTTCGCGTCGAACACCCGCAAAGCGTGATCGACCGCGCTCGCTTCGGCCCCAGCGCAGGCCACCCCATCCTGGGCGCGGCCGACTACAAGCTGGTGCACCACGCGGGCAATGGGCGCTCGGTCTACAGTTTCTGCATGTGCCCGGGCGGCACGGTGGTGGCGGCCACCTCCGAAAGCGGCTGCGTGGTCACCAACGGCATGAGCCAGTACTCGCGCAACGAACGCAACGCGAACGCCGGCATCGTGGTGGGCATCGCGCCGCAGGACTACCGGCAGGACGGGCGTCTGGACGGTGCCGTGAACCCTCTGGACGGCGTGGCCTTCCAGCGCCAATGGGAGCGACGGGCCTTCGAACTGGGCGGTGGCGGCTACCTGGCGCCGGCGCAGCTGGTGGGCGATTTCATCCGACGCCAGCGCTCCAGCGCCGTGGGCTCGGTGCTGCCTTCGTACCAGCCCGGGGTGCACTTCACCGACCTGGCCGAACCCGGCCGCGGCAGCCTGCCCGACGACGCGCTGGACGCCATCCGCGAGGCGCTGCCGGCCTTCGATCGCCAGATCAGGGGCTTTGCGATGGCCGACGCGGTGCTCACCGGCGTGGAAACGCGCACCTCGTCACCACTGCGCGTCACGCGCGGCCGCGACTTC
Organism: Rubrivivax sp.; assembly: GCA_035440985.1. Taxonomy (GTDB): domain Bacteria; phylum Pseudomonadota; class Gammaproteobacteria; order Burkholderiales; family Burkholderiaceae_C; genus Rubrivivax. The sequence continues at coordinate 3,252 of DAORNK010000420.1, forward strand.
CAGAGCCTGAACGTGGCCGGCCTGTATCCGGCCGGCGAGGGGGCCGGGTATGCGGGCGGCATCATGTCCGCCGGCGTGGATGGCATCGAGGTGGCCGAAGCCCTGGGTGCCCGGTTGCTGGCCGAACACGGCGCTGCGATCTGACATTGACCGCCGGTTTCACGACTTCCGGCTGGCCTGGTTTGCCGACGCGGGTGACAGACTCAAGCGGCTACCGATGCCTCCTGAGGTTCTGCGATCCATGCCTGAGATCCGCCTGTTGCGCCCGGCACGGCCCGCGGCGCTGGCTATTCTGCTGACTGCCGCCACGGCCAGTGCTGCCGACCCCGCGCCCGTGCTGGCGGGCCTTTGGGAAGTGCACCTGCTGACCAGCTTTGCACCGGGGCCGGCGGCCGCTGGCGTGACGCCCGATCTGACACCGCGGCGGCGCAGCTACCGCATCTGCATCGGCCAGGATCGCGTGCGCGAGCCG
>DAORNK010000421.1:0-3720 GCA_035440985.1 Rubrivivax sp.
CCGGCGCGCGCCGTGCGGCTGCGCGCCGAAGGCCGGGTGGACTGGTCGGACCGCCGCCTGGGCACGCAGACGCAGGATGTGGCGGCCGACGTGGGGGACTTCGTGCTGCGGCGGTCCGACGGCCTGTGGGCCTACCAGCTGGCGGTGGTGGTGGACGACGCGGCGCAGGGCATCTCGCACATCGTGCGCGGTGAGGATCTGGCCGACAACACGGCGCGGCAGATCCTGCTGCAGCGCGCGCTGCGCGTGCCCACGCCGGTCTACCTGCACACGCCGCTGGTGCTGGCGGCCGACGGCCACAAGCTGAGTAAGCAGAACGGCGCCCGGGCGCTGGATCTGGCGCAGCCAGTGGCCGCCTTGCAGGCCGCAGCGGCCGTGCTGGGCCTGACGTACCTCGAAGCCGAACGGCCCGCGCGCTGGCTGGAAAAGGCCGTGCCGGCCTGGGCTGGCATCATCCAGGGTTTTGATGCCGCCACGGAGAACCCACGATGACGACCCTGCCTTCGGGCCTGCAGTTTGAAGACACCACACCCGGCACTGGCGCCGAGGCCAGGCCCGGCCAACGCGTGAAGGTGCACTACACCGGCTGGCTTCACGACCCCACGGCTGCCAATGCACGCGGCAGGAAGTTCGACAGCAGCAAGGACCGTGGCCAGCCCTTCAGCTTTGGCCTGGGCGGTGGCGAAGTCATCCGTGGCTGGGACGAAGGCGTGGCCGGCATGAAGGTCGGCGGCACCCGCATGCTGACCATCCCGCCGGAGATGGGCTATGGCGCACGCGGTGCGGGCGGCGTGATTCCGCCGAACGCCACGCTGGTGTTCGAGGTGGATCTGCTGGGCGTCTGAAGCCGTCCCGCTCCAACAAGAACGGCGCCGAGGCGCCGTTTCTTCTGCATAAAGTAGTGGTTTTCAGCGCGTGGGCCGCGGACCCGACTTCTTCGAAAACACCTTGCCCGCCGGCTTGAAAGGCTTGTTGCCGAAGGGGCGCGGGCCGTAGCTCTTGCTGGCCGGCCGCACCGCGGCCTTGGGCTCGGCGCGCCGTGGTTCCAGGCCCGTGATGGTGGCGGCCGGGATGCGCTGCGTGGTGAAACGCTGGATGCGCTGGATCATGCCGAAATCGCGGCGCTCGGCCAGCGTCACCGCCAGCCCGGTGCGGCCGGCGCGGCCGGTGCGGCCGATGCGGTGCACGTAGTCTTCTTCCTTCATCGGCAGGCCGAAGTTGATGACGTGGCTGATGCTGGGCACGTCGATGCCGCGCGCGGCCACGTCGGTGGCCACCAGCACACGCACCCGCTTGTTGCGCAGATTGGCCAGCACGCGGTTGCGCCGGCCCTGGGGCATGCCGCCGTGCAGAGCGTCCACCGAGTGGCCCATCTCGGCCAGGCGGTCGGCCAGCACTTCGGCGTCACGCTGCGTGCTCGTGAAGACCAGCGCCTGTTCGACTTCGCGCCCGGTGAGGATGTGGTCCAGCAGCGCGTTCTTGTGGCCGAAGTCGTCGGCCCAGTGCAGGCGCTGCTCGATGTCGGCGTGGGTGTCGGTGTGGCTGGCGACCTCGATGCGGTGCGGCTCGCGCAGCAGCTCGCGGGCCAGCCCGCCGGTGGCGCCACCGAAGGTGGCGCTGAACATCACCGTCTGGCGCGTGGCCTTGGGCGTGGCCGCGGCAATGTGGTGGATGTCGTCGATGAAGCCCATGTCCAGCATGCGATCGGCCTCGTCGAGCACCAGCATCTCGATGTTCTCCAGCACCGCCTTGCCGGCGCCGAGGTGGTCGATCAGGCGGCCCGGGGTGGCGATCAGGATGTCCAGCGGGCCGCGCAGGGCCCTGAGCTGGGCCGGGTAGGGCACGCCGCCGACGATGGTGGCCACGCTCAGGCCCGGCACGTAGCGGCCGTAGTCCATCGCCGCCTTGGCCACCTGCATGGCCAGTTCGCGCGTCGGGCACAGCACCAGCACGCGCGGGCCGGTGGGCTTGGCGTAGCTGCGGGGGCGATCAAGGCGCTGGTCGCGCGCATCGCGCGCAGGCGCCGGCACGCCTTCGGGCTTGGCCGGGCGGGGCGCAGCGGCGCGTTCGGCGCGTGCCTTGAGGACCAGCGTCAGCGCCGGCAGCATGAAAGCGGCCGTCTTGCCGCTGCCGGTGCGGGCGCTGACCATCAGGTCCTTGCCGGCCAGTGCGGCGGGAATCGCCTCGGCCTGCACGGCGGTCGGCTCGGTGTAGCTGGCCGCTTGCAGGGCACGGGTGAGGGCCTCCTGGAGGCCCAGGGTGTCGAAACTCATGGAATCGGTTCTCTCGGGTCACGGCACGCACAAGCCTGCCGTCGCGGCCCAATGCGGTGGGCCACGTGGGTGAAGTCGCGGTGGGAGTCCGGGTGGGGACCTGCGACGGCATCGCCGCCGACCCGGAAGAATCTGCGCACCGTCGAAGGACTCGAGGGTGGCGTTAGGCCGAAGGAGATGAACGGATGATCTCTTTGCCGAGATCAGCCCATAACTATAACCGATTGCTGCTTCAGGTGGCCGATGTCGCGCCCGCCGGGTACTGCACGCGGTGGGTCAAAGCTTGCCAGACGGGCTCCAGCCTGCCCGGCAGGTCGGGCAGCGCGCCGAGCTCGGTGCGGCTCTCGCCGGGCGAATGGAAGTCGCTGCCGCGCGAGGCCAGCAGCCCGAATTCGCGGGCCGTGTCGGCATAGCGGGCCTGGTCGGCCTGGTTGTGGCTGCCGGTCACCACTTCCACGCCCCGGCCGCCGTGCGCGATGAACTCGGAGAACAGCGCGTACTCCTCGTTGGCGCTGAACTTGTAGCGTGCCGGGTGGGCGATCACGGCCAGGCCGCCGGCATCGACGATCCAGCGCACCGCGTCGCCCAGGCGCGCCCACTCGTGCGGCACGTAGCCGGGGTTGCCCTGTGTGAGGTAACGGCGAAACACGCTGTGCGTGTCGTCGCAGACGCCCGCTTCGACCATGTAGCGCGCGAAATGCGTGCGCGAGATCAGGTCCGGGTTGCCGACATAACGCAAGGCGCCTTCGAAAGCGCCAGGAATGCCGACCTGGGCCAGCTCATCGGCCATCTGCAGCGCCCGCTGGCGGCGGCCGCCGCGCGTGGCCGCCAGGCCGGCGATCAGGGCCGGGTTGTCGGGGTCTATGCCCAGGCCCACGATGTGCACCGTCTGGCCGATGAAGCTCACCGAGATCTCTGTGCCTGCCAGGTAGGCCATGCCCAGCGCCAGCGCGGCGTCGCGCGCGCGCTGCTGGCCGGCGACTTCGTCGTGATCCGTCAGCGACCAGAGCTCCACGCCCTGCGTGTGGGCGCGTGTGGCCAGGGCTTCGGGTGTGAGCGTGCCGTCGGAGACGTTGCTGTGGCTGTGCAGGTCGGCGTTCAACAGGTGCATGGCTTCGATTGTCCGCCTGCGCCCGGGTCGCGTGGCCGGCAGGGGCAAACCGCGGGGCCTAAACCAGGCGCAAGGTGTTGCCGCAACGCGCCGCCAGCTGTTCGTCGTGGGTGACCACGACGAAAGCGGTGCCGTTCTCGCGTGCCAGGCCCAGCATCAGCTCGAAGATGCCGTCGGCGGTGGTGCGGTCCAGGTTGCCTGTCGGTTCATCGGCCAGCACGCAGGCCGGCCGCGTGACCAGCGCACGGGCGATGGCCACGCGTTGGCGTTCGCCGCCCGACAACTGCGCCGGGTGGTGGGCCAGCCGCTGCGCCAGCCCCACGCTGGCCAGCGTGC
>DAORNK010000422.1:0-3698 GCA_035440985.1 Rubrivivax sp.
ACATGCAGCCGCACGCACAGCAGCGCGCCGGCCAGCGCCAGGGCCAGCGTCAGCGCCAGCCGCGGGCAGCGGCTATCCCAGCGGAGCCGCATGCAGCGTGGGGTAGTCGGTGTAGCCCTGGGCGCCGCCGCCGTACAGGTGCGGAACGTCCAGCGCATTCAGCGCCGCGCCCTGGCGCAGCCGCAGCCCGAGGTCCGGGTTGGCGATGAAGGGCCGGCCGAAGGCCACCAGGTCGGCCCGGCCCTGCTCGACGGCCTGTTGCGCCATCTCGCGCGTGTAGCCGTTGTTGACCATCCACGGTATGCCGCCGGCCTGAGCGCGCAAGGCGGCGTAGTCGAAGGGCGCCACGTCGCGCGCACCGCCGGTCTGGCCTTCGATGAGGTGCAGGTAGGCCAGCTTGAGCGGCACGAGATGGCGCACGACGTGCGTCATCAGGGCCTGCGGGTCGCTGTCCGGGCCGGCGTCGTTGGAGGGCGTCACCGGGGACAGCCGCACGCCCGTGCGGCCGCCGCCGATGGTCGCCGTCACCGCCTGCATCACCTCCAGCAGCAGCCGCGTGCGCTGCGCGATGGGGCCGCCATAGACGTCGTTGCGGTCGTTGATGCTGTCGCGCAGGAACTGGTCGATCAGGTAGCCATTGGCGGCGTGCACCTCCACGCCGTCGAAACCGGCCTCCATCGCGCAGCGCGCGGCGTGCACGTAGTCGGCCACCACGCCGGGGATCTCGTCGCTGCGCAGTGCGCGCGGCGGAGAACAGTCGGCAAAACCGCCGGCAATGAAGGTCTTGCTGCGCGCCGCCCGCGCCGTGCTGGAGACCGGCGCCTGCCCGCCGGGCAGCAGCGAAACATGCGAGATGCGCCCCACGTGCCAGAGCTGGATCACGATGCGCCCGCCGCGGGCATGCACGGCCTGCGTGATGCGCCGCCAGGCGGCCACCTGGGCCGGCGTGTGGATGCCCGGCGTGTCCAGGTAGCCCTGGCCCATGGCGCAGATCTGGCTGGCCTCGGTGATGATCAGGCCGGCGCCGGTGGCCGGGTCGGCGCGCTGTTCGTAGTACTGGCGCATCAGCTCGTTGGGCAGCTGGCCCGGGCTGGCCCGGTTGCGCGTCAGCGGGGCCATGCAGATCCGGGTGGCGAGATCGATGTCGCCGATGCGGATGGGGTCGAAGAGCGTGTTCATGCGGGCAGCCTAACCCAAGTGGCGGGCACGCCCGTTGCGCCAGGCGCCTGCCGTGGCAAAGTCGGGCCATGCTTGCCTACCGCCATGCCTTCCACGCCGGCAACCATGCCGACGTGCTCAAGCACACCGTTCTCGCGCTGGTGCTGCGCCACATGAACCGCAAGGACAAGGGCTGGCGCTATGTGGATACCCACGCCGGCGCCGGCGGCTATTCGCTGCAGGGCGAGTACGCCAACAAGCGCGGCGAGTACCTGGACGGCATCGCCCGGCTGCTGGACCGGGCCGACCTGCCGGCGCCGCTGGCCGACCTGGTGGCCCTGGTGCGCCAGTTCAACGACGGCAAGACCGTGCGCCAGTACCCCGGTTCACCCGCCATCGCGCTGGCGCTGATGCGCGCGCAAGACCAGCTGCGCCTGAGCGAGATGCACCCCACGGACCACAAGATCCTGGCCTCCTACCTGGGTGATGTGCCGGGCGTGGAAGTGCGCCTGGCCGACGGTTTTGCGGCCCTCAAGGGCCACCTGCCGCCCCCCACGCGGCGCGGCGTGGTGCTGATCGACCCGAGTTACGAGATCAAGACCGACTACACGCGCGCGCTGGCCGCGCTGCGCGAAGCCCTGGATCGCTTCGCGGATGGCGTGGTCATCGTCTGGCTGCCGCAGCTGCAGCTGGTGGAAGCCGCGCAACTGCCGCAGCGCCTCAAGGCCGCAGCCGATGCCGGCGCCAAGAAGGGCTGGCTGCACGCGCGGCTGACGGTGGCGCAGGCCGACCAGCGTGGGTTCGGGCTGACGGGCAGCAGCATCTTCGTGGCCAACCCGCCGCACACCCTGTGGAGCGATCTGCAACCCGTGCTGCCCTTCCTGGCGCAGGCGCTGGCGCAGTTCGACGGCGCTCGCAGCGCGCTGGAACGGTCGCAGCAGGCTTGAGCCAGGCTTTCAGACGCCGCGCGCCCGGTCGGCCTTGAACTGCGCGCGCCAGGCTTCGAAGCGGCCTTCGTCCAGCGCCCGGCGCACCTCGCGCATCAGGTTCACGTAGTAGTGCAGGTTGTGGATGGTGGCCAGCATCGGGCCCAGCATCTCGCCGCAACGGTCCAGGTGGTGCAGGTAGGCGCGGCTGAAGCCGCTGGCGCAGGTGTGGCAGCCGCAGGTCTCGTCGATCGGGCCTTGATCCGACTTGTGCCGGGCGTTGCGGATCTTCAGGTCGCCGAAGCGCGTGAAGAGGTGGCCGTTGCGCGCGTTGCGCGTGGGCATCACGCAGTCGAACATGTCCACGCCGTCGGCCACCCCCTGCACCAGGTCTTCGGGCGTGCCCACGCCCATCAGGTAGCGCGGCTTGTGTGCCGGCAGGCGGTGCGGCGTGTGCGCCATGATGCGCAGCATCTCGTCCTTGGGCTCGCCGACGCTGACGCCGCCGATGGCGTAGCCGGGCAGGTCCAGCTCGACCAGCGCGGCCAGCGAGGCTTCGCGCAGGTGCTCGAACATGCCGCCCTGCACGATGCCGAACAGCGCGTTGGGGTTGGCCAGCCGCGCAAACTCGGCCTGGCTGCGGCGTGCCCAGCGCAGGCTCAGCTCCATCGATTGCCGGGCCTGGGCTTCGGTGGTCAGCACGCCCTGGGTGTCGTAAGGCGTGCACTCGTCGAATTGCATCACGATGTCGGAATCGAGCACGGTCTGGATCTGCATGCTCACCTCGGGCGTGAGGAAGAGCTTGTCGCCGTTGACGGGCGATGCAAAGCGCACGCCCTCTTCGCTGATCTTGCGCATCGCACCCAGGCTCCAGACCTGGAAGCCGCCGCTGTCGGTGAGCAAGGGGCGCTGCCAGCCCTCGAAACGGTGCAGCCCACCAAACTGGCGCAGCACGTCCAGGCCCGGGCGCATCCACAGGTGAAAGGTGTTGCCCAGGATGATCTGCGCGCCCATCTCCTCCAGACTGCGCGGCAGCACGCCCTTGACGGTGCCATAGGTGCCCACGGGCATGAACACTGGCGTTTCGACCACGCCGTGGTTGAGCGTGAGGCGGCCGCGGCGGGCCAGGCCTTCGGTCTTGAGGAGGTCGAACTGCAGCATGCGCGGCATTGTCGCCGCGCGCTGGGCTTCAAATCTTCACAGGCTCAGGCGCCGGCTTCGCCTTCGGTCTGGCGGGCCAGCCTTTCGCTGCGCCAGTAGACGTCATCACCGCCCAGGCCGTCGAGCCTGGCCCGGTTGAGCGTGCGGGCCAGCACGAACATCAGGTCGCTGAGGCGGTTCAGGTATTGCCGCGGCGCGGCGTTCACCGGCTCGGTGGCGGCCAGGGCCACCACGGCGCGTTCGGCACGCCGCGCCACCGTGCGCGCCACATGGGCCAGCGCCGCACTGCGCGTGCCAGCGGGCAGGATGAACTCCTGCAGCCGCGGCAGCTGGCTGTTGTAGTGCGCCAGGGCTTCGTCCAGGCGCGCCACGGCCTCGGCCTTGAGCAGCTCGTAGCCCGGAATGGAAAGCTCGCCACCCAGGTTGAAGAGTTCGTGCTGGATCACCACCAGC
>DAORNK010000423.1:0-324 GCA_035440985.1 Rubrivivax sp.
AGCGTCAGGCTCTTCACGCGCTGCGGGTACCCGGCCGCCAGGTGCTGGGCGATCATGCCGCCCATGCTGGCGCCGCAGACGTGGGCCTGCGCGATACCCATCGCGTCCAGCACACCCAGCGCGTCGCCGGCCATCTCGGCCAGGCTGTAGGGCGCGCGCACCGGCAGTCCCAGGGCATGGCGCATGCCGGCCCAGGCCAGGTTGGGCACGCCCAGGTGGTCGAAGTACTGGCTCAGGCCAATATCGCGGTTGTCGAAGCGCAGCACGCGAAAGCCGCGGCTGACCAGCATCTGCACGAATTCCTCGGGCCAGCCCGTGAGCTGC
>DAORNK010000423.1:373-3684 GCA_035440985.1 Rubrivivax sp.
CGGTCGTCGACTTCGATGGCGGTGCCGCCGGCGACGATCCTCATCGGGATCTCCGGCAAGGCCCGTGACGCGTGCCGAGGCCGGGTACACCCGGCGCTGCCGGCCTGAACCGGCGCGAGGAGAGGTTCATCCAGGGATGTTAGCCAGCGCGCCGGCGCTTGGCTGGGGCGTTGGCCCTAGGCTGGCGGGTCACGCGCGAGACGGCCGATTCCACCGCCGCGCCGACTGCCGTGCGGGCCACCGAGTGGACCGCCCCGGTGATGACCCCGGTGATGCCACCGGCCAGCTTGCGCGTGGCCCGGCTGACCACCCCCTCGGGCGCCGGCGCCTCCGGGTCGGGCTCGCCCGGGCGCGGCAAGGCCCGCAGATCGTCCATCGAAACACGCAGCGCCTGGGCCAGGTCCTGCACGTCGGGCATGGCCTGGGCGTCGGCCATCAGGCCGAAGTCGAGCGACCCGCCGAAGCTCTGCACCGTGATGTTGAGCCCCATGCCGTGCACGATGATCGAGGTGGGGTAGTTGGTGAGGATGCGCGCGCCTGCCAGGTACAACGGCATCTGAGGCCCCGGCACGTTGCTGATCACGAGATTCGCGACCTGCGGAATGCGGTCCGCAACCCTGGCCTTGCCATACAGCAGCGTGGCCGCCTCGATCAGCCAGGGGATGCCCAGCGAGGGGTAGTCGGTGGGCAGGATGCTCTTGAGGCTGCCCATGGTGGACTTCATCGCCGCCGTAGCGGCCTGCACATGGGCCAGCCGCTTGCGCGTATCGCCGATGTGGGTGCCCAGGCTGACGAGACTCATCGAGGCCTGGTTGTCGGCCGTGGTATCGCCCTTGTCACGCAACGAAATGGGCACCGCGGCAATCAGGCTCTTGCGCGGCAATCCACGCTTCTTGGCGAAGTAGCGGCGCAAGGCGCTGCTGCACAGCATCAGCACCATGTCGTTGACGGTGGCGTCGAACGCATGTCCGATGTCCTTCACCTCATGCAGCGGCAGGCTCACCGTGGCGTAGGCGCGGCCCTCGGTGATGGACTTGTTGAGCGCCGTGCGCGGTGCCAGGGCCAGATTGCCGGTGCCCTTGGGGCCACCCAACAGGTGCGAGTGGGCCACCGCGGTGCTGGCCGCATCCTTGAGCGTACCCACCGTGGCCGGCAGGCTCTTGACGATGTGCACCAGTTTCTGGGCCTGGTTGGCGATCACCCCGCGCAGCATCTCGCCCGTCTCCAGCTTGAAGATGCGCTGGCGCGACGTGGCCCGCTTGGTGATGGCGCGCGGCTCGGCCGTCACGTCGAAGATGAGATTGGCCAGTGCCACCGCCGCCTGCCCGTCCACCGCGGCATGGTGCAGCTGGCTGTACAGGCCCACGCGGCGGTTGCCGCTGGCCGCAGGCGCCAGACCCTCGAAGACGTGGAACTTCCACAGCGGCCGGCTGCGGTCCAGCAGGATGGGGTGCAGGCGGGAGACCTCGGCCTCCAGTTCGGCCAGGCCCGCCCCCTTGGGCAGCTTGATCTCGACAATGTGCTGCCGCAGGTCGGGCACCGCATCGACCCAGGCCGGGTTGGCCAGGTTCAGCGGCATGCGCCAGAGCGAGCGCCGCAGCACCGGCGCCACCGGCAGCCGGCTGGCGATGTGCTTGCGCAGGGCGGTCACGTACTGGCCCCTGAAGCCGGCAGGCAGCTCCAGCACGTGCAGCGCACCCACGTGCATGGGCATCTGCGGTGTTTCCAGGTACAGGAAGGTGGCGTCCAGGCCGGAAAGTTGTTTCATGCTTGGCCGGGATGCTAGCCGCACTCAGCCGTCAGGCCCAAGGTGCAGACCCTATACCTGGACCACCACCAGCGCGTAGTCCTGCGGCCCCTGGGTGACGTTGGAGGCCACCACCTCGATGGTCCAGGAGCCGGCCTTGGCCTTGCCGACATGCACGACCTCGACGTTGTTGCGGCCATCCAGCACCAGCGCCTTCACCCCGTTGCGCTGGTTGCCGGTCCAGCGCCGCCCGTCCGGGCCGGTGACGATGAGGTTCAGGTTGTTGATCAACGTGCCGCCCGGGTAGTCACTGTAGGCCAGCACGATGCGCAAGGTTCGCGCGGCGCCGGTGAGGATCAGCGAGCGGGCGACGCTCTGCCCGGTCTGCAGGCCGGCGCCTTCGGCGGCGATCTTCAGCCGCCGCAACGAGCGCTCCAGTTCAACGCGCCCAAAGCCTTGCGCGTTGTCCAGCTGCACACCGGGGCTGGCCTGGCCCGGCAGACGCTCGGCACCGGCGATCAGCACCGCCTTCAGCAAGGCGGCGCTGGGGCTGGCGTTGTTCCAGGCCGCCCGCAGGTGTTGCCGGATCAGCGCCAGGCAGCCTGCCACCAGGGGCGTGGCCATGCTGGTACCCCCCATGTGGAAGTAGGCATGATTGGACGGGTAGGCGCCCCAGGCGAAGTTGTTGGGCGCCAGCCGCGACGAGCGGGTGGACAGGATGAAGGTTCCGGGCGCCACCACGTCGGGCTTGACGCGCCCGTCGGTCGTTGGCCCGCGGCTGGAAAACGCCACCACCTGGCGCGGGTTGTTGGCCATCGGGTCGTCGCGCACCGGCGGCCGCGGGAAGTCACGCGGCCACCAGCGGCCGTAGGTCTCGGTGTTGAACTCGGTGCGCCGGTTCTCGCAGGCGCCCACCGTGATGCCGTTCTTGCAGGTGCCGGGCGAGGTCACGCTGCCGGGATTGATCTGGCCATCGCCGTCGGCATCGCTGCCGTCGTTGCCGGCCGCGATGACGAAGCACATGTCCTTGCGCCGCCAGACGAAGTCGTCGAACTGCCGGCACTGCTCGTCGTAGGCCCCGGCCTCGCCGCCGCCCCAGGAGTTGGAGTGGATGCGCGCCCCATGGTCGTAGGCAAAGCGGAACAGCGGCTCCAGGTTGTCCGGGATGCCCGACAGCAGGTAGCGCGGGTTGCCGGGTGGGGCCGCACCCGGGCGCCAGCGCATCTGCTGTTCAACCGCCTGGAACACCAGGCGGGCACCGGGCGCCGTGCCCTGGATGCGGGGCGGCGTGGCCGCTGAGGCCGCCCCGCTGCCCAGCACCGAGCCGGCCACATGCGTGCCATGGCCGGTGTCGAGGTCGGCCACGCCATCGTCACCCCCGGCGTTCAGCACCCACGGCGACCAGTACGGCGTGATGGGATAGCTGCGCACGGCCACCACCCGGCCCGCGAAGTCAGGATGGATGTTGGCCGGATCCCCGGTGTCCAACCCGGTGTCGCAGACCGCCACGACCTCGCCGGCGCCGGTCAGGCCCAGGCCCGGCGCCGGGCGCGCGGCAAAGGCA